>JAEXCA010000193.1 GCA_023393755.1 Actinomycetes bacterium
GGTCCGCGATGAGTGGACGGGACCGGCGCCGGGCCAGGAAGCCGGACGAGCGCGACACCCCGCGGGTCGACCGGGAGGGCGCGGTCTGGCGGATCCGGTCGCTGGCGGTGGCCAGGCAGGTGCTGCGGGCACGGGACGCGACCGCGCAGGCCGGCTTCACCGCCGAGGCGATCCCCAAGGGGTATCTGCGCCACCACCCGATCCTGGTCTCGGACGGGCCGCTGCACGACGAGCAGCGCAGCAAGGTGGCGCGGTTCTTCGCACCGAAGGTGGTCGAGGAGCGGTATGCCGCGCAGGCGGCGTCCTGCGCCGATCGCCTCCTCGCCGAGGCGCGCAGCACCGGCTCCTGCCAACTGGACGATCTGGCGCTGCACTACACCGTCGAGGTGACCGCCGAGGTGGTCGGGCTCACCCACGCACCGGTGCCGGCGATGGCCCGCCGGCTGGTGAGCTTCTTCAACCAGCCACCGGTGGACGTCACCCGTCCCGACTTCGGTCGCACCCGCGCGATGTGGGCGCGGGCCGCCGTCAACGCGCTGCTGCCGATCGGCCGGTTCTATCTGGCGGTTGTTGGGCCGGCGATCCGCGCGCGACGCCGGCAGCCACAGGACGACGTGATCAGCCACCTGCTCGACGAGGGCTACGGCAACGCCGACATCCTGGTGGAGTGCGTCACCTACGGCACCGCCGGGATGGTGACGACCCGGGAATTCATCGTGATGTGCGCCTGGCACCTGCTGCGGTACCCCGCCCTGCTCGAACGGTACCTGGCGGCCGGGCAACCGGAGCGGTTCGCGATCCTGAACGAGGTGATCCGGCTGGAGCCGGTGGTCGGCCATCTCTACCGGCGGGCGACCGCCCCGATCGAGCTGACCGAGGGCGACCGGACGTGGACGATCCCGGCCGGCGACCTGGTCGACCTGTGCCTCCGCCCGGCCAATGCCGACCCCGAGGCGACCGGCGACGATCCGCTCGACCTGTGTCCCTCCCGTCCGCTCCCGTCCGGGGTGAACGCCGCCGGACTCAGCTTCGGCGACGGCGCCCACCGCTGCCCCGGCCAACCCCTGGCCCTGCTGGAGAGCGACCTGCTGCTCACCCGCCTGCTCGCGCTGCGTCCCCGGATCGCCGCCGAACCCACCCTCGCCTGGGACAACCTGATCGAGGGCTACCAACTCCGTGGTCTGATACTCGAACTGCGGCCCTGACGCCACCCCACAGGCTCGCGGTGCGACCGCGCCGGAGCCGCGCCGAGCCCAACCGCCGCCGACCGGTGAGCCGGCACCGCTTGGATGCCCTCGTGGAACGGGGAGATCTCCCCGAGTTCCACCCGGGGATCCCGATCATCGCCGGTCAGCAGACGCTCGATCTTTCCCATGACCACTGTTCCCTTCTCGGATCCCGTATCGGACGACGCCGGCTCGCCAGCGGGGCGATCGCGTGGACGACCAATGCCCCGTCGCCATTGTGTACCTCCTGGCCGAGACCGCCGAGGGTGAGAAACGGAGGTAGGCAACGCCCCCGCACACCTGGTGCGATGGACGAGCCACGCCGGACGCGGCGCGATCAGACTCGCCGTGCCCGTAAAACGTGACGATCCTGGGCGTGGAACCGGGAGACGACGAACCGAGGGGAAGCGGGACCAGAAGGATGAAGACGGCTACGAAGCGGGGCCTGTCGGCGGTCGCGATCGCCCTGGCGGCGGTGGCACTGACCGGCTGCGGCGGGAACTCGCCGGACCCGGACCGGGTGTTCGACTCCAAGTCCGACGCCGAGCAGTACGCACTGAAGTACTACTGCAAGGCCGACTCCGCCGAGCGGGAGTTCGGCGTCGACGAGAAGATCACCTTCGACAACGGCACCGTGCTCACGATCGTCCGGGTGTGGGACGACGAGGGCAACGCGGACGGCTACCGGATCGAGACCCTGTCCTGATGGCCACGGGTTGCTCGCAGGCACCTGGAACGAAGGGAACGCAGCCATGACCACCCAGCCGGGACCACCCGACGAAACGCCGCCCGCCGCACCGTTCTGGACCCAGACCCCGGAGGAGTACTTCGGCCGGACCGTGATCGACCCGGCGATCGGCGCCCTGGAGGAACTGAGCCGACGCGAGGCGGCGAACCCCAGCGCGGCCACCAGGTTCGCCGCGGGGGCGATCGACAGGGTCGAGGCCCTCGAGGACAAACTGGAGGAGAAGCTCCAGCCTCTCGACCAGGCGATGGATCGCGCGGTGGACAAGACCCTCCAGCCGGTCTTCGACCGGCTCGACAAGAGCAGCCTGGTCGACCGGATTCTCGACTGGTGGCTCAATCTCGGCAAGCCCAAGACCGACGAGGGACGGGTCGGCGCCTGGATCGCGGGACACCCCGAGGAGGTCCGCGACCTCGTCGCGGCTGTTCGGCGAGCAGAGAAGTCCCCGGCCTGGGCGACCGCCTTCACCCTGGTCTTCATGGAGACCCCACGGGGCCAGGACGTGGACGTGGAGCGCATCGTGCGGGTCGAGACCCTGATCCTCCAGCGGATCGGCCAGGGCCCGGGTCGCTGACCCCCGCCGCGGGCTCGGCAGCGATGCGCGTCGGCCCCGCCCGACTCAGCGACCCGCGAGCAGTGCTGGAAACACGTGCTCGCGGTTGAGCGGAGCCTCCCGTTCGTCGCGGATCGCCAGCGCGGGGTCGACCCAGCGCAGGTCGTCGAGTTCGGCCTGCAGCCGCGGCTCGACCTCCTGCAGACAGCGGAAGACCGTCGCTTCGAGGGCGAAGCCCGCCTCGTTCGCGGCCCGCGTGCGGTACTCGCCGAACGACGTGACGTCCCCGGGCGTGAGGACGATGCCGAGTTCCTCGTCGACCTCACGCAGGGCACATTGGATCGGAGACTCCCCCGGCTCGGGCTTGCCGCCCGGCAGCATGTAGGACGCGGTGCCGCGTTTGCGCACCGTCAGCACACGTCCGTCCGCGCGCTCGAACAGCACCGCGGAGACAGTGATCAGGCCCATCCGGGCACCCTAACCGATCGGTCGTCGAACCTCCCGGCCAGGTTCGGACACCGTTCGTCCGCCGCCCTGCTGTCCACCGATTGGACGGGCCGGTTTGCATCCTGGGCAGTCCCAATGCTCCAATACACCCCATGAACGCGACGCTCGTGGCCCGCACCTGGGCTGACCTGTGCCGTCTGTGTTCCGCGGCCTGTCGACTCTGAGACACCGGACCGTATTCGCCCGCCGTCCATAAGGGCACCCTTGCGACCACCTGGCCGATTCCGGCCTGTTCCGGTCACCCCTCCCCAGAAAAAGTAGGAACATGTCTGCATCCCAGCAGGTCAGGGCCGACGACGCCCAGACCGAGAAGCCCCGCTCCACCAATCCGCTGTCGAGGTTCAGCGTCCAGATCGTGATCGGCCTGATCGCCGGTGTCGCCCTCGGCTTCGCCGCCGCGGCGATCGGCCAGGTCGACGACCAGCCCAACTGGCTGACCACCACTCTCGGCGAGATCGGCAGCGCCTATGTCGGCCTGCTGCGACTACTCGTCGTACCGCTCGTCTTCACCGCCGTGATCAGTTCGATCGCCCGCCTCCGCGCGGTGACCAACGCCGCCCGGCTCGCCGTCCAGACGCTGGTCTGGTTCGCGATCACCGCGGCGGCGTCGGTGATCCTGGGCATCCTGATCGGCATCGTCTCCGGACCCTGGCTGACCGCCGGCGTCTCCGGCGACGCGGCCGCCGAACCGGGCCGGGTCGGCTCCTGGACCGCCTTCCTCACCGGCCTGATCCCGAGCAACTTCCTCGGTCTCCAGGTGGGGCTGCGAGGCACCGCCGAGACCGGCTTCACCGCGAGCGCCGACTTCAACGTGCTGCAGATCATCGTGCTGGCGATCGCCTTCGGCATCGCCGCCCTCAAGATCGGCGACAAGGCCGCGGGCTTCATCGGCTTCACCGAATCGGCCCTCGCCGTGGTCCAGAAGGTGCTGTGGTGGGTCATCCGGCTCGCGCCGATCGGCACCGCCGCCCTGATCGGCAAGGCGATCGCCACCTACGGCTGGGCCTCGCTGGCCTCGCTGGGCGTCTTCGTGATCGCGATCTACGTCGGCCTGGTGCTGGTGTGGGCCATCGTGTACCCGGCCATCCTGCGGCTCAACGGGCTGTCGGTGGCCCAGTTCTACAAGAACGTCTGGCCGGTCATCACCCTCGGCTTCGTCACCCGCTCCTCGATCGGCGTGCTCCCGGTCACCCAGGAGGTCACCGAGCGCAATCTCGGCGTTCCCCGCTCCTACGCCAGCTTCGCCGTGCCGCTCGGCGCCACCACCAAGATGGACGGTTGCGCCGCGATCTACCCGGCCATCGCCGCGATCTTCGTCGCGCAGTTCTACGGCATCCAGCTGAACCTGACCCACTACCTGCTGATCGCCTTCGTGTCGGTGCTCGGCTCCGCCGCGACCGCCGGTACCACCGGTGCCACGGTGATGCTGACCCTCACCCTGTCGACCGTCGGCCTGCCGCTGGAGGGCGTCGGCCTGCTGCTGGCCGTGGAGGCCATCGTCGACATGGGACGCACCGCGCTGAACGTCACCGGACAGGCGCTCGTCCCGACCATCGTCGCCAAGCGCGAGGGCATCCTGGACGAGGCGACCTACAACAGCAAGCCGGTCTTCGACGGCGTCAAGATCTGAATCCGACGCCACGACCGCCCCGGTTCCCGCACGGGACCGGGGCGGTCCGCGTCCGGTGCCGGCCAGAACGATCCCTGAGCCTGTCGAAGGGTCTCTGGCCAGCCAGCACGACCCGGTGCCGGTCAAAACGATCCCTGAGCCTGTCGAAGGGTCGTCCGCCGACATTCCCTAAAGTGGACCCCGCGATGAGAACCTTCGTGAAATCGGGACCGAACCCACTCGGAGAGGCGGCCGGGCTGCGCTGGCTCGCCGAAGCCGAGGACGGCGGCGGCGCCCACAGCGCACGCGTGGTCGCCGTGGACGAGCGACGGCTGGAGATCGAGTACGTCCAGCAGGCGCGGCCGAGTGTCGGCCTGGCCCGCGCCTTCGGCCGCGCGCTGGCGCACACCCATGCCACCGGCGCGCCCTGGTGGGGTTGCCCGCCCGCCGGCTGGGCCGGTCCGGCCTGGGTCGGGAACTCCCGCACCCCGTTGGTGCTGGACGCCGCCGCGGCTCCGGCCTCCTGGGGCGAGTTCTACGCCGCCTGCCGGATCGAGCCGTTCGCCCGCCGGTTGCGCGACCGGGAGACGATCGGTGCGCGGGAGACCGCGATCTTCGCCCGCCTTTCCGAGCGACTGGCCAGCGGCGACCTGACCAGCCCCCAGCCGCAGGCAGTGCGGCAGTCCGGCCACGAGGTCGCCCGGGTTCACGGGGACATGTGGGCGGGCAACGTGCTCTACGACGGCTCGGCCACCGGGGCGACGCTGATCGATCCGATGGCGCACGGCGGACATGCCGAGACCGACCTGGCGACGCTGTCGGTCTTCGGATTCCCCCATCTCGACGACGTGTACGCCGGGTACGACGAGGAGTCCCCGCTGGCCGAGGGCTGGCGCGACCGGATCGGCCTGCACCAGTTGGGCATCGTGATCATGCACGCGGTTCTCTTCGGCGGCAGCTACCTGGGTTCCTCGCTGCGCCTCGCGCGGTCCTACCTCTGACAGCCCTGCCATGCAGCCGCGCATCCTGACCGTCGGACACTCCACGCACCCGATCGAGGAGTTCCTGGAGTTGTTGCGTGGCGCCGGTGTGACCCGGGTGGTCCACGTCCGGACACTCGCCGGCTCGCGTCACAACCCGCAGTTCAACCAGGAGAACCTCGCCCCCAGCCTCGAAGCGGCGGGGATCGCCTACCTCCGCGAGCAACGCCTGGGCGGGCTTCGCAAGGCCACCGTCGCCGTCGACCCCGAGGTGAACGGATTCTGGGAGAACCAGAGTTTCCACCGCTACGCCGACTATGCCCTCGGCACGAGCTTCGCCGTGGACCTGGCCACCTTCACCAGCGGCGACCTCACCGCCACCCTGGAGAACATCCTCGCCCGCACCGACGAGACGACCTCGGCCACCACCCTCGCCCGGCAGGCGACCGACCCGGCCCGGCAGCTCGGCGTCCAGGTCACCAGGTACTCCGACGCGCTCACCGCCGCCGCAGAACAGCACCTCGGCCCGGCCTACCTTGCGAACCTGGAAGCGCAGGCCGACCAGTTGGTGCTGTGGCTCAGCGCCGAACCTGCGTGGCCCACGCTGCGCGGCCACCTCATCCAGTTCGCAACGCACGGGCACGACCCCCTGGTGGTGCTCCGCGACGCCCTCGCCCAGGGCGACCTCGGCACGGCCGACGACCCGGCCGCCGTCCTCGACTGGCGCATCGACCCGACCCGGCACCTGCCCACCGGACCGCTGCCCTGGCTCCCCGGCGTCCCCCAACGACTGGCCGAAGACCCGGCATGGGGGCCGTACCTGACCGCCCGCGCCGAGCTGGTGGGTGAGCTGGCCAGCCGGGTTCGCGCCACCCCGATCGACGTCGACCAGCCGCCGGAGTGGTTGGCCACCCCGCGGGAACCGATGCCGCTTCGCCTCGTCCAGGACGTGCAGGTGTGGCGGGCCGCGACCGGCACGCCCGACCATGACCTGCGTCCCACCGGCGGCGCGGCAGCCACAGCGGCTTCGGCCCGCGAACAGCGACGCCTGGACGCAGGGCTGTCCCGGGTCGGCATGCCCGACATCGCGCCGTGGTGGGAGCAGCTCGCACCCCTGGCGCCGCACATCGCCCGCGACCCCGAGATCCGCCAGCTCGCGGTCTGGCTGGACGGAATGGCCGGCGAAGGAATCGACGTCACCAGCATGCTCGACGCCGCCATCAAGGACGGACCCCTGCCCGTCGACCACACCCTCGCCGCCCTCAACTACCGGCTGGAACGCCACCACCCGAGCCTGCGGTACGGCTGGCCACCGCTCCCCGAGCAGGCAGGCGGCCCGCGTCCGCCCCGACCGGAGGACCTCCCCAGCCACCGACCGCGTCCCGGACGCGGCACCGGCTTCTGAACGCCTGAACCGACCGACCGAAAAGGAGCACCGCCACATGTCCGCCCAACGATCCCCCGAGCCCATCGAATACCTCACCCCGCGCGAGGCGGCCGACCGGTACCACGTCAACCCGATGACCCTCCGGCGCCGAATCCGCTCCGGCGACCTGCCCGCCGTCCGTTGCGGCACACGTCTCATCCGCGTCCCCGTGCGGGCGCTGGAGGAGCTGTTCACGCCCGTGCCCAACTCCACCTGGTGGGGCGCCTGACCTGTCCCGCACCCCGAGACGGGGCGGGGCCCGGCGGGGGGGGGGGGG
>JAEXCA010000206.1 GCA_023393755.1 Actinomycetes bacterium
GGGGGGGGGGGGCGCGGGGCGCCGGGCCACCGCCCTGGTCGCCCACCGCCACCAGTTCCTCGACGGCGCGGACGGAGAGGTTCTCCGCGACGATGCGGTTGGCGATCCGCTCCATCGCGTCGGCCGACTCCAGGGCGAGCAGGGCGCGGGCATGGCCGGCGCTCAGGACGCCAGCCGCCACCCGGCGCTGCACCGGGGTGGGCAGTTGCAGCAGGCGGATGGTGTTGGAGATCTGGGGCCGGGAGCGCTTGATCCGGCGGGCGAGTTCCTCCTGGGTGCAGCCGAAGTCGTCCAGCAACTGCTGGTAGGCGGCAGCCTCCTCCAGGGGATTGAGCTGGGCCCGGTGGAGGTTCTCCAGCAGAGCGTCGCGCAGCAGGTCGTGATCCTCGGTGCGACGCACGATCGCCGGAATTGTCGATAAACCGGCTTGTTGACTTGCGCGGAGCCGGCGCTCCCCCATCACCAGCTCGTACCGTCCTCTGGGCAACGGCCGGACGACGATCGGCTGCAGCAGGCCGAACTCCGCGATCGAGGCGGCGAGCTCGTCGAGGGCGTCGGCGTCGAAGACGGTGCGGGGCTGGCGTGGGTTGGGTTCGATGGCCGCGACCGGAAGTTCCTCGAAGCGGGAGCCCTCCGGGACGGCGTGCGTCTCACCGCTCCGGGTGGCGAGTTCGGGATCGGTGCGCTGCAGCAGGTCACCCAGCCCCCGGCCGAGCCCGGAGCGTGGTTTGGCGGCGTTCATCGGCTGGCTCCTTCTGCCTGGAGTGCTTCGGCTCGGTGGGCGATCTCCTCGGCGGCCGCCAGATAGGCCTGTGCACCGGCCGAGGCACGGTGGTAGGTGACCACGCTCTGGCCGTAGCTGGGAGCCTCGGAAACCCGGACCGACCGCGGGATGACGGTGGTCAGCGTCTCCGCCGGGAAGTACTCCCGGACCTGGTCGGCCACCTGGGCGGAGAGGCGGGTTCGTCCGTCGTACATGGTGAGGACGACGGTGGTCAGGCGCAGCCCGTCGTTCATCGCGCCCTTCACCAGGTCGATGGTCCGGAGCAACTGGGTGACGCCCTCCAGCGCGTAGTACTCGCACTGGATCGGGATCAGGATCTCGTCCGCCGCCACCAGAGCGTTGAGGGTGAGCAGCCCGAGGGAGGGTGGACAGTCGATGAACACGTAGTCGAAGGAGTGTGCGGCGGTGAAGGCGTCCAGTTGGTGCAGTAGGCGGCTCTCCCGGGCCATGACCGCCGCCAGGCCGATCTCGGCGCCCGCCAGGTCGATGGTGGCGGGCAGCACCCAGAGACCACGCGCTTCCGGCGAGGGCTGCACCAGGTCGGCGATCGGGGTCTGGTCGGTCAGCACCTCGTAGGTGCCGGGGATGCCCTCATGGTGCTCGACGCCGAGGGCGGTGGAGGCGTTGCCCTGCGGATCCAGATCGATCACCAGCACCTTCAAGCCCCCCAGGGCCAGGGCGGTGGCGAGGTTGACGGTCGTGGTGGTCTTGCCGACGCCGCCCTTCTGATTGGCCACGACGAGCGTCCTGGTTCGGCGCGGACGGGGCAGCGCGGCCGGCGTTTCACGTGAAACCTCCGCGTCCAGGTCGTCCGGTTCCAGCTCCTCGGGATCCGCGAACTCGGGTAGATCGAAGGCCGCACGGCGGGGTGCGGCGGAAGACGACGACACGAAGAAGGCTCCTCAGCAGGCGTGTTTCACGTGAAACACGAGGATAGCTTGTTCGGCTTCGACAGGCTCAGCCAACCGTCGCTGCGGATCCCCGAGGGCCCTGGTTGCCGGACCCGGCACTGCCTCGGTGGCTGGGGTCGGCCCGTCGGGCCGGGTCTCGAAGCCCTGACCCTTCTGAGACGCGGACCTACGTCCGCCTTCCTAGCCGATCACCTCGACGACCCAGGTCGAATCGCCGGGCAGACCTGGCACCGGCACACCGACGACCGAGGCGCGGACCCGCAGTCCGCGGAGCTCGTCCTTCGCGGACCGCACCTCGTCCGCCGCGGAGCCGCCCTTCAGCGCAAGCAGCCGGCCACCCGGCGCCACCAACGGCCAGCACCACCCGAGCAGCCGGGGGAGCGGGGCGACCGCCCGGCAGGTGACGACGTCGTACCGCGACCGGTGATCCTCGGCTCGCGCCCTCACCACCTCGACACGATCGGCCAGGCCCAACTCGGCCACCGCCAGGTTGAGGAAGTTCGCCCGGCGCAGCAGCGGTTCCAGCAGAGTGATCGAGAGATCCGGACGCAGGATGGCCAATGGCAGCCCCGGCAGCCCCGCGCCGCTGCCGACATCCACCACCGTCACGCCCGGCGGGATCCGTGACGCCACCGCCACCGAGTTCAGCACATGACGATCCCACAACCGGTCCCGCTCCCGCGGGCCGATCAAACCCCAGTCGATACCTCGACTTGCCAATATATCGACATACCGACTGATCACCTCAGCCCGGTCGCCGAACACCGAGGCGACCACGGCCTCGTCCATCGGTCAGCCCTCAGGCAGCACGACGACCCGGCGCCGCGGCTCCTCACCTTCGGACTCGCTCACCAGGCCCGCCTCCGCGACCGCGTCATGCACGATCTTGCGCTCGAACGGATTCATCGGCGCCAACCGGACCGCCTCGCCGGTCTCGCGCACCTCCGCGATCGCCGTCGCGGCCAGCTCCTGCAGCACGCCCCGGCGCTTGTCCCGGTGCCCGGCGATGTCGAGCATCAGCCGGCTCCGGTGTCCGGTCTCGGTCATCACCGCCAGCCGGGCCAGCTCCTGCAGTGCCTCGAGCACCTCGCCGTCCTTGCCCACCAGCAGGTTGGCGTCGGTCAGCACCGAGACATGGGCCCGGCCGCCCTCGACGTAGGTGTCGATGTCGCCGTCCAGGTCGGCGATGTCGAGCAGCTCCTCCAGGTAGTCAGCGGCGATCTCGCCCTCGTTCTCCAACGCGGCCTCGCGCTTCGAACGGCCACCGGCAGCGGCCTCGCCGCCCTCGCCGTCGCCGTCGGCATCGGCGTCGCCTTCAGCATCGGCGTCGGCATCGACCTCGATCACTGCCTCGACCGTGGCCTCCTCGTCGACCACCTCGGCGGACAGCTCCACCATCGTCTCCTCGGACATCGTGTTCATCACTCCTTGAGGCCGCGTCGCGGCCGGCTAGTGGGGTTAGGGCTTCCGCTGCGCGCGGGTGTTTCGCTTGGGCTGCTGCCGCCGCACGACGGTCGGCTTGCCGCCGTCGCTCACGGTCGCCTCGGCGGTGGCCGGGCGTCCCTTCGCCGTACCGGCGGTGCTCTGCCGCGCCACCTTGGTCGGGTCCTGCACGACCGCGGCCGACGACCGCTTGGTCTTGCCGCGGCGCCTGGCGATGATCTCCTCCGGATCCTTGCCCTTCGCCCGCATCCGCTCCTCCCACACGATGTAGGCCGGGGTGTTCGGAGCCGGGTTGTTGTGGATCAGGATGTACTGCTGCGCCATGTTCCACAGGTTCGTGGTCAGCCAGTAGAGCAGCACGCCGATCGGGATGTTCACGCCCATGAACAGGTACATGAACGGGAACAGGTACAGCATCATCTTCTGCTGCTGTGCCATCGGCCCGGTCAGCGCCTCCGGCGGCATGTTCTTGCGCATCAGCTGCAGCTGGGTGATGAACAGCACCACCGTCATCGCCACCACAAGGATCGCCGTCAGCGTCTGGGTCGGACCCCAGCCGCCGTCCGCCATCGGCCAGAAGGTGCCGGAGATCTCCGCGCCGAACAGGGTGGCGTGGCGAAGGGAATCCATCAGCGCCGGGTTGTCGACGAAGACGCCCATCGCGGTCCCACGGGCGGCGTTGTTCAGCACCCAGAACAGCGACAGGAAAATTGGCATCTGCAGCAGCAGCGGCAGGCACGAGGCCATCGGGTTGACGCCCTCGTCCTTGTAGAGCTTCATCGTCTCCTGGCCGAGCCGCTCCCGGTCGTGCCCATACTTCTCCTGCAGCTCGCGCTGCTTGGGGCCGAGCAGCTGCATGTTGCGCGAGGAGTTGATCTGCTTGACGAACAGCGGGATCAGCAGGGTGCGGATCAGCATCGTCAGCAGGATGATCGACAACGCCCAGGTCACCCCGGAGGCCGGATCGAGGAAGAGGCTGAAGAAGGAGTGGAACGCCACCAGCACGGCGGAGACCGCCCAGTACAGCGGGGACATGATGGTGTTGAAGAAACCGCCGATGTCGGACCAGATGTCCATCGGCAGCAGCAGGGGAAGCAGGTTCACCATTCTCACCTCACGCTAGAGCCTGCGAGCAGGCATCCGGACGAGCAGCAGCGTCCTGCTGCGAAGGCCCCAGCGGGCCCGTGCTTTGTGCCGTGGCGGCGGCCTTGTCGGCCTGCTCGGCCTGCCACGCCGCCGCGGCCGGCGTCCCCGGGACGGGGTCGTAGCCGCCCAGCGACCACGGGTGGCAGCTGGCCAGCCGTCTGGCCGCCAGCCAACTGCCCTTGACCGCGCCGTGGACGGTGACCGCCTCGAGCGCATAGGCCGAGCAGCTGGGGTAGTACTTGCACACGTTGCCGTACAGCGGGCTGATCACCGCCCGGTAGACCTTCAGCAGGCCGATCAACAGGTACTTCATGCGGCCAGCCTTCGCAGGCACTGACCAAGGGCGGCGTCGAAGTCGCCCGCCAGATCACCGGTCACCGCCGGAGGGAGCGCCCGGACGACCAGGTCGACCGGAGCGTCGAGCCGGCGGAACTCGGCAGCGACCAGGTGCCGGAGCCGGCGCTTCACCCGATTGCGGACGACCGCGGAGCCGACCGCCCTGGACACCACAAAGCCCGCCCTCGACGGAGGATCCGTCCGCAGGCGGGCATGAACCACCACGCTCGGCCGTCCCGAACGCACTCCACGGCGGATCGTCGCCTGGAAGTCCTCGGGCGTCCGCAGCCGGGACGCGGCTGGCAGCACCGGTCAGCCGGCGAGGCGCACGCGGCCCTGGCGGCGGCGGGCCGAGATGATGGCGCGACCGGCGCGCGTCCGCATCCGCAGCCGGAAGCCATGGGTGCGGCTGCGACGCCGGTTGCTCGGCTGGAAAGTGCGCTTGCTCACGCGAATGCTCCCTGATCGATACCTGATAGCACCAATACGCCCACGCTGGACGCATGACCGTCGCCACGACAGCGACTGACCAACGATACGTGGCGTCACCCCGACCGGGCAAACCGGAGCGTCCGATGATCGCACGTCGAGCCGACACGCCGTAGGACGGCAAAGATTTCTGAGAAACGGTTTGCCAACCCCCCGCGCCGCTCTCTAGTCTGCTCTGAGCCGCTGGGGGGACACGATGGTCGACCCCGGATGCCGTGCACAGTCTGTGGACAATGCTGTGGACAGCACGGTTGGCGTCGAGCACCCCCGTGAGGTAACCACATGTCAGAACCGGTCGGGAACGGTCCCGGAAGCGGGAACGAAACCCTCGACCAGGCGTGGTCTCACATCTGGGCCCAGTCCGAACCCTCCGCCCGGGGCTGGCTTTCCGCCACCCGGCCGATCACGCTCCACGAATCCCTGCTGATCATCGCCGTGCCGGACGAGTTCACCCGCGAACGGGTGGAGAGCCGGCTGCGCACCACCCTCGAAGCGCAGTTGAGCGACTACCTCGGACGGCCGATGCAGCTCGCCACCACGATCGATCCCTCCGCCGCCACCGGCTTCACCCCGCCGGCGCCCGCCGCCGAGCCGGAGTTGCCGCTGCCGAACCCGGTCGTCCCGTCCCGTCCCTCCCACCGGGGTTCGGGGTCGGACAGACTGAACCCGAAGTACTCCTTCGAGACCTTCGTCATCGGCGACTCCAACCGGTTCGCCCACGCCGCGGCCGCCGCCGTCGCCGAGGCCCCCGGCAAGGCGTACAACCCGCTGATGATCTACGGCGACTCCGGGCTGGGCAAGACCCACCTGCTGCACGCCGTCGGCCACTACATCCGCAGCTACTACGACCGGGTGAAGGTGAAGTACGTCTCCACCGAGGAACTCACCAACGACTTCATCAACTCCATCTCGGAGAACCGCACCGCCGAGTTCCGCCGCGCCTACCGCGAAGTGGACGTCCTGCTGGTCGACGACATCCAGTTCCTGGAGGCGAAGATCCAGACCCAGGAGGAGTTCTTCCACACCTTCAACACGCTGCACACCGCCGAGAAGCAGATCGTGCTGACCTCCGACCGTCCGCCGCGCTCGCTGGCCGCCCTGGAGCCCCGGCTCCGCAGCCGGTTCGAGTGGGGCCTGATGACCGACATCCAGCCGCCCAGCCTGGAGACCAGGATCGCGATCCTGCGGAAGAAGGCGGCCGCCGAGGGCCTGAACGCCAGCCCCGAGGTGCTGGAGTTCATCGCCAGCCGGATCCAGACCAACATCCGCGAGCTCGAGGGCGCCCTGATCCGGGTGACCGCCTACGCCAGCCTGCAGCGGCAGGACGTCGACCTCTCGCTGGCTGAGGTGGTGTTGAAGGACCTGATCCCCGAGGGCCAGGAGAACACCATCACCGCGGCGATGATCATGAGCGCCGTGGCCGAGTACTTCGCGGTGAGCGTGGACGATCTCTGCGGCACCAGCCGCACCCACGTCCTGGTCACCGCCCGGCAGATGGCGATGTACCTGTGCCGGGAACTGACCGACCTCTCGCTGCCGAAGATCGGCCAGGCCTTCGGCGGCCGCGACCACACCACCGTGATGCACGCCGACCGCAAGATCCGTCAGTTGCTCGGCGAACGCCGCAGCGTCTTCAACCAGATGACCGAGCTGACCAACCGCGTCCGCCAGGCCGCCGCCCGCTGATCAACCCGAAGGACCACCGGGGACGGTTCCGGGGCCACCGGGGACGGTTCCGGGGCCACCGGGGACGGTTCCTGTTGGCCCCATCCCACGTCTGCCCGGAGGCTGTTCGGCGAGTCGGACGCTGCGGTCACCCACCGGCCATCCGTGGTCCAGTCCACGGAAAACTGTGCGGAAGCCTGTGGATAACCGGGGAGCCCTGTGGAAATCGGAAATCGGGGTGCTCGCCGTCCGCAAATCCTCCCCGTGTGATTTCCGGTTGTCCACAGCCGTCGTCCACCGGCCGAGCACCGTGCCACCAGCCGGAACGATGGTTGTCCACCGATTCCACAGCGGCTACGACGAGGACGATAGGGAATTCGACTTGGATTCTTCGAAGTCATCCGACTCACAGGCTGGGGAAAGCCCGTCCGGTGGCCCATGCGTGCGTGCACGTCGATATGATCGAGCAACCAACCAGGCCGCGGCAGCGGACGAAGGAACAGTAGGGAGTGACGGTGAGAATCCGACTCGAGCGTGATGTCCTGGCCGAAGCGGTCCAGTGGGCGGCCCGCAGCCTGCCCACCCGTCCCAGCGTTCCGATCCTGGCCGGGCTGATGCTGAAGGCCGGCAATGGTGAGGTCGTGCTCTCCAGTTTCGACTACGAGACCTCGGCCAAGGTCACCGTGAAGGCGGAGGTCGCCGACGACGGCGTCGCGCTGGTCTCCGGCCGGCTCCTGGCCGAGATCGCCCGCTCGCTGCCCAACAAGCCGGTGGAGCTCACCTCGGACGCCACCAAGGTGGAACTGGTCTGTGGTTCTGCCCGGTTCACCCTGCAGACCCTGCCGGTCTCCGACTACCCGGCGCTGCCCACCATGCCCGAATCCACCGGGACGATCGTCAGCGAGGATTTCGCCAAGGCGGTCAGCCAGGTGGTCGTGGCGGCCGGACGGGACGAACTGCTGCCGGTCTTCACCGGTGTCCGGATGGAGATCGACGGCGAAACCCTCTCCCTGCTGGCCACCGACCGGTACCGGATGGCGCTGAAGGAACTGCCGTGGAACCCGCGCACCACCAACAGCGAGGGTGCCGCCCTGGTGCCGGCCCGGGTGCTGGCCGAAACCGCGCGGTCGATGACGTCGGGTACCGACATCACCCTGAGCCTCTCCAGCGCGGCCACCGGTGACGGCCTGATCGGCTTCGAGGGCACCGGCGCGGCCGGCGTCCGCGAGATCACCACCCGGCTGCTGGACGGCGAGTTCCCGAAGGTCCGCCACCTGATGAACGTGCAACCCACGGTGACGGTGCGGGCGAACACCGCCGAGGTCGAGGCGGCGGTGAAGCGGGTCGGCCTGGTGGCCGAGCGGAACACCTCGCTGCGGATGCTGATCGGCGACGGCTCGATCACCCTGGAGGCCGCCACCGGCGACCAGGCGCAGGCCGTCGAGGCGCTCGAGGCCGTGGTGGTCGACGTCACCGGCCAGGGCCTGACCATGACCGCGGCCGGCTTCAACCCGCACTACATCTCCGACGCCCTGGCGGCATTGGACGCCCCGTACGTCCAGTTCTCGTTCACCGCGCCCGGCAAGCCCTGTCTGCTGATGGGCCTGGACGAGATCGACGGGGACGTCCGTGAGGACTACCGCCACGTGATCATGCTGATGCGACTGCCGGCCTGAGCTTGACGACAGGGGTCCTTGATCTCGACAAGCTCGATCAGCGGGACCGGCTTGACCAGCGGGAGGTGACGTCGTGTTCGTGACCCACCTCAGCCTGGCCGACTTCCGCTCCTACCAGGTGGTCGACGTCCCGCTCGAGCCCGGCGTGACGGTGTTCACCGGCGCCAACGGGCAGGGAAAGACGAACCTGGTGGAGGCCGTGGAGTACCTGGCCACCCTCGGTTCCCACCGGGTGGCCAGCGAGGCCCCGCTGGTCCGGCACGGTGCCGAGCGCGCCAGGCTGCGGGCCCGCGTCCAGGCGGGGACCGACGACCCGCGCCAACTGCTGCTGGAGATCGAGCTGATCCCGGGCAAGGCGAACCGGGCCAGCCTGAACCGGGCTCCGCTGAAGCGGCCGCGCGACCTGCTGGGCGCGCTGCGGGTGGTGGTGTTCTCGCCGGAGGACCTCACGGTGGTGAAGGGCGATCCCTCCGCCCGACGCCGTTTCCTCGACGAGTTGCTCACCTCGCGGTGGCCGCGGCTGGCCGGCGTCCGGGCGGACTACGACCGGGTGCTCAAGCAGCGTTCCACCCTGCTGAAGTCCCTGGCCGGACGCGGGCCGCGGGGCGCAGAGGCCGGGTCGACCCTGGCGGTCTGGGACGAGAAGCTGGCGCAGTACGGCGCGGAGATCGTCGAGTCCCGGCTGGCGACCCTGGCTGATCTGACGCCGCTGCTGCAGGCCGCCTACGCCGACATCGCGCCCACCCGCAACCTGGCCGAGGCCGCCTACCAGTCATCCTCGCTGCCAGGGTCATCGGCGCAACATAGTGTGGGAAACGGCGCGACTACGCACCAGGACCCACACTCTGTCGCGGAGGTCTCGCAAGCGGCGCCGCTCACCCGCGACCAGATCGCCTCGGCGCTGCTGGAACGGATGCAGCAACGCCGGCAGGAGGAGATCGCCCGCGGTGTCTCTCTGGTCGGGCCCCACCGTGACGACATCGCCCTCACCCTCTCCGGGCTTCCTGCTCGCGGCTACGCCTCGCACGGCGAATCCTGGTCGCTGGCCCTGGCGCTGCGGCTGGCCAGCTTCGGGGTGTTGCGTCAGGACGGGGTCGAGCCCGTCCTGATCCTCGACGACGTCTTCGCCGAGCTGGACGAGATCCGTCGCGAGCGCCTGGCGTCCGTCGCTCTCACCGCCGAGCAGGTGCTGATCACCGCTGCCGTCGGCGCCGACGTGCCGGCCAGCCTCGGTGGCCGCTACTACACCGTCGACCTCGGGCAGAACCCGGTGGCCACAGCCCCGAGCGACTTCGAGGTGGAGCGTCCGACCCGGGGGCCTGAGGCTGGGCACGACGAGACCGCGGCGGAGGCGGCCGGGCGGGGTGAGCCGTGAGCTCGCCCACCCACGACCCGGAGGGGCTGGACGTCGCTCGTCAGGTGGCGCGGGCGGCGCGCGGCGAGGCGGCACCGCCGCCGCGGCCCCGCAATCGGGCGAAGCAGCCGAACGACGGCCCGGCGCCGCTGGGTGAGCTGATCAAGGACGTGATCGACACCCAGGGCTGGTCGACCGACGTCAAGCTGCACCATCTGCTGGGAGGCTGGCCGCAACTGGTCGGAGAGGTGAACGCCGCGCACTCCAGGCCGGAGTCCTTCGCCGATCGCGTCCTGACCGTCCGGGCCGAATCCACCACCTGGGCGACGTCCCTGCGGCAGATCGCCCCCCAGTTGGTCGCCCGGCTGAACGAGCAGCTCGGTCAGGGCAGCGTGGAACGGGTGCTGGTGATCGGCCCGAACGCCCCTTCCTGGAAGAAGGGACGCCGTTCCGTCCCCGGCCGTGGCCCCCGTGACACCTACGGCTGACCTGTGCGGACCCGGGGACGGTTCTCCGGTCCGAAGTGAGCCAGGGAACCGTCCCCCGGTCCAAAGTGAGCCAGGGAACC
>JAEXCA010000268.1 GCA_023393755.1 Actinomycetes bacterium
GTGCTGGCCCACCCCTGGGGACGGGCCAGCCGGGAGGTGCTGCCCGAGGCCGAGCTGGCGGCGCTGGCCGCGGAGCACCGGCTGGACGGGATCGAGGTCGACCACAACGACCACGACCCGCGGACCCGGGCCGAGCTACGGAAGGTCGCCGACCGGCTCGGACTGCTGGTCACCGGCTCGTCCGACTACCACGGGACGGGTAAGCGCGATCACGGCCTGGGGGTGAACACCACCGCGCCGGAGGTCCTGGCTGAGATCGAGGCCCGGATGGCCTAGGCCCGCCGGCGGCGATGCTACAGTCGATCCCCGGTGCCAGACCCCGGGAGGATGATCCAGCAATGACCGATCTCGCCTTCGATGCCGGCGAGCAGCTCGCCTCGTCCACGTCGGACGCGTCCCTGCAACGGTCGCTGGCCCGCAGCGCCGAGATCGAGGCGGAGATCGCCGTCGATCCGAGCCGGTTCCGGATCATGACCGGCGACCGGCCGACCGGCAACCTCCACCTGGGCCACTACTTCGGCTCGCTGGCCAACCGGGTGCGGCTGCAGGACGCCGGGGTGGAGACCCTGATCCTGATCGCCGACTACCAGGTGATCACCGACCGCGACGGCACCGGGCCGATCCGCGAGCGGGTGCTCGGCATGATCGCCGACTACCTGGCGATCGGGCTCGACCCGACCCGCACCACCATCTACGCCCATTCGGCGGTGCCGGCGCTGAACCAGCTCATGCTGCCCTTCCTCTCCCTGGTCACCGACGCCGAACTGCGCCGCAACCCCACGGTGAAGGCCGAGCAGGAGGCGGCCGGCGACCGTCCGCTCTCCGGGCTGCTGCTGACCTACCCGGTCCACCAGGCCGCCGACATCCTGTTCTGCAAGGCCAACCTGGTGCCGGTCGGCAAGGACCAGCTGCCGCACCTGGAACAGACCCGGGTGGTCGCCCGCCGGTTCGACGAGCGCTACGGCCGGGCCAACCCGGATCAGCCGGTGTTCCCGCAGGCCGAGGCGCTGCTCAGCCGCACGCCCAACATCCTGGGGCTGGACGGCACCAAGATGAGCAAGTCCAGGGGCAACACCATCGAGCTGGGGATGGACGCCGACACCACCGCCCGGCTGATCCGGAAGGCGGTCACCGACTCGGAGCGCGTCATCACCTTCGAGCCCGAGCGGCGGCCCGAGGTGGCCAACCTGCTGATGCTCGGCGGCCTGGCGACCGACCGCGAGCCGGCCGAGATCGCCGAGGAGATCGGCGACGGCGGCGGCGGAGGCCTGAAGCGGTTCGTCACCGAGGCGATCAACTCCTACTTCGCCCCGATCCGGGCCCGTCGTGCCGAACTGGTCGCCGATCCCGGCCACCTGCTGAGCGTGCTGCGGGCAGGCAACGACCGGGCCAACCGGATCGCCGACGCCACCCTGGACGAGGTCCGCACCGCGATGGGCATGAAGTACTGACGGACTTGCCCACTTTTGCCTGTAATTACATGATTCTGCAGCCGGTGGCGCGTCCGATGTGACAAGCTGGTGATTCACCGCCGATCAGGTGGAGACCGCTGTCACCAGGAGGTACCTACCCGTGAGCGTGCTCGAGACGCTGGCCGCCCATCGCATCGTCCCTGTCGTCGTCCTCGACGATGCCGCCGACGCCGCACCGCTCGCCGAGGCGCTGGTCGCCGGCGGGCTGCCGGTGGCCGAGGTCACGTTCCGCACCGCTGCCGCCGAGGAGTCGATCCGGGTCATGGCGGCTCGCGGCGACATCGTCATCGGCGCGGGTACCGTCCTCACCCCGGAACAGGTGGACCTCGCGGTCGCCGCCGGCGCCACCTACATCGTCTCCCCGGGCACCAGCGCCAAGGTGGTGGACCGGGCGCGCGAGCACGGCATCGCGGTGCTGCCCGGGGCGGTCACCCCGACCGAGATCCAGGCTGCGCTGGAGCTGGGCTTCGACACCCTGAAGTTCTTCCCGGCCGGCACCTACGGCGGCCCGGCCGCACTGAAGGCGCTCTCCGCGCCGTTCGGCGGGGTGAAGTTCGTCCCCACCGGCGGGGTCGGGCTGAACAACCTGGCCGAGTACCTCGCGGTACCCGCGGTCGCGGCGGTGGGTGGCTCCTGGATGGTGCCGACGGCGGCCATCCGCGCCGGCGACTTCGCCACCGTCCAGCAGCTCACCGCCGAGGCGGTGGCGCTGGCCGCCTCGCTGCGCTGAGCGGACGATCTCCCGCCGTGGTCGCGGGGATCCGCCACCTCGCGGTCGAGGGTGCGCTGACGGCTACTGCAGCCGGAGTTCGGCGGCCCGGACGGCGAGGGTGACCCGGTTCGTCGCGCCCAGTCTCACGGCCAGGCTGCTGACGTGGCGCTTCACCATCGACGAGGACAGGTGCACCCGTTCCCCGATCTGGTCGTTGGTGAGCCCATCGCACACCAGCCGGAGGATGCGGGTCTCCAGGTCGGTGAGGACGGGGCGCGGGCCCGGCTCCGGCGCTCTGACGACCTGGCGGGCGGCATCCGGCGCCAGCACCGACATCCCGTGCCGGGCGGCCTGGATGGCGCTGACCATGGCGGCGATCGGAAGGTCCTTGGAGAGGAACCCGACCGCGCCGGCGTCGAGGACGTCCAACATGCTGTCCTGATCGGCCAGCGAGGTCAGCGCCAGGACCTGCACGTTCGGAACGCTGGCGCGGAGCACGCGGACCGCCTCGATGCCACCGAGGCCGGGCATCACCACGTCCATCAGGACCACCTCCGGAGGGTCGGCGGTGATGCCCGCCAGCCCTTCGGCTCCGTCGGCGTACACCCCGCTGATGACGACCTGCCCGGTGGCTTCGAGCTGTTGCGCCAGGCTGGTGCGGACGAACATGTCGTCATCGACCAGCGCGACCCTGGTGATCACCCCGCCGGTAGCGGGACGTGCACCTGCGCCAGCCATCTCGTTCCCTCCCGTCCGGCTTCCAGGACGCCGTCCACGGCGGCCAATCGCTGCCGGACGCCTGCCAGCCCGGCACCCTGCGGTCCTGCCGGAGCCGCCCCGGCGAGCGTCGTGGAGTCGTTCATCACCACCATATCCACCGCCTGGGCGGTCACGCTGACGATGATGCCCACCGGCCGGCCGGTCACGCCGTGCCGCACCACGTTCTCCACCAGGTCACCGAACGCGGTGGTGAGAACGGCGGCGACGGCGGCGGGCACCCTGCCCAGGTCCCCCTCCACCGCCACGGTCGCCAGGAACCCCTGGGCGCCCAGCCGTGCCCGCCCGTCGTCCAGCACCTGGGCCAGTGGCAACGCCGAGCGGCGCCCGGGTTCGGAGGGTGGCCGGTCACGCAGGATTCCCAGCGCGGAGCGCAACTCGGCGGTGGCCTGTCGCATCCCGCCCAGGACGTCGTCCAACTCCGCCAGGTCATGGCTGTCGCGCAGTCCCTGGGCCTGGAGCAGCGCTCGGGCGAGGGTCCTGGCCGTGGTGTCGTGCAACTCCCTGGCCAGCGCCAGTCGTTGTTCCAGCAGCGCGGCCTCCCTCGCCCGGTCCAGCGCGCTCTGGTAGCTGGTGAACAGGTCGCCGATGCCCCACAGCACGCCGATCAGCGCCGCCCAGATCAGGCCGCCCAGCAGGAAGAGCGGCCCGCCCGGGTAGTCGCGGAAGAGCAGGGCCAGCAGCACCGTGCCGTAGCCGGCGGTCAGCCAGGCACGGTCGCGGGTGTTCCCCCGCATTCCGGTGGTGAGGATCGGGATCAGCGCCGCGTACTCGGCCATCGAGGCCCACTCGGCGGGGGTGAGGAACTGGGCGGCCAGCAGGAGGGCCAGCGCGACCCCGGCCGTCCGCGGCCACCGGGAGGCGACGGCGGCCGCCGCGCAGGTCACGACGTCGAGCGCCACCGCGGCGGGCTGACACTGGTTCCAGCCCAGGGCGATGCTGAGGATCGCGAGGGTTCCGGCCAGCAACGCGTCGAAACCCCCGGTCGAAAGCAGTCGTGGGAATCCGGCGCGTCGTTGCTCCACGTCTCACTCCATCGTTGGCCTCGCCGATCACGCTACCGTCGGCTCGTGGCGGTGACCAGGTGGGTACCCGGGCAGGTGTCGGCCGCCCGGTCGGTCACAGTTGGCGGGGAATGGGTTGCCCGAACGGCCACTGTGCCGCGAAACCCCGGTGGCGGCGAACCGGCCGTGGAAACGTCGGGTCATGGAAACCCCACCTAGCTTCCGTCCCCGCTGGATCCTGCTGGCCGCCGCCGGCGTCGGGCTGGTGCTCACCGTCGCTTCGCCCGCCGCGGCCCTCGGTCCTTCGGCCGATCGGGGCGGCGTCAGGCCGGTCAGCATCTGCGAGTTCATCCCCAAGTGGCCCGGCTGCCCCCGGTAGTCCTCCAGCCCACCCACCCCCCAGAACCGTCCGATCCGCCATGCCCAGCCAAGCCTGCGGCGTCGTCCCCGAGGCGCGGGGCCCGCCGTCCCAGCCGCCGAAGCAGTCGTCACCCAGGGTGAGCGCGCGCCCGTCCGACCCGGACCGTGACCACCACCAACCACCCCGAGAATCCCACCTCCCAAGAACGGAGGCATCCGCGATGAAGCGATGCCTGGCAATCCTGTCCACCCTGGTCGCCCTGACACTGGCGGCCCCTCTCACCGCAACCGCAGCACCCGGCGACAGCTCCGCCGGCAGCGGCCTGTCCGCCGCCGACAGGGCCACCACCCAACGGCTGATCGCCCAGGCGGACTCCCTCCCGATCCAGGCCGATCCCAAGGCCTCCACCGGCGGCGTGATGCCGATGAAGGCCTACGGCTCCTACTCCAAGCGGAAGGGTGTCATCCTGGTCACCTCCGACTTCCTGAAGGGGCTCATCCCCACCGGCCACGCCGCGATCGGCTACAGCAGCACCAAGGTGATCGAGTCCGTTGCCGAGGGCGTCGTCAAGGGCCCCCACAACTGGAACACCAGCAAGACCCAGTCCTACCAGGTCACCACGAAGGGCACCACGACCAAGGAGGACGCCAAGGCAGCCGACTGGGCCGCGAGCAAGCTGGGCAAGCCGTACAACTACAACTACCTCAACACCAGCACCCGGAAGAAGTTCTACTGCTCCCAGCTGGTGTGGGCGAGCTTCCTGGACAACTTCGACATCGACCTGAACACCTGGGTGTTCCTGAACGCGGTGCACCCGATGGAGTTGGTGAACAACGACAAGGTCACCCTGATCTACCGGAAGAAGTGATCCGATGACGACCGGGAAGGACGCCACCAGGTTCGGCTGGCGCCGCGCCGTGCCCACGGCCGCCGCGTTGCTCCTCGCCTCGGGCTGCGGCGTCCTTCCCGTTCCCGATCGCACCGACGGGCCCTGTCCCGAAGGCTGGCGGGCCGCGGTGCTGTGGTCGACCCAGAACGGGACGGCCAGCACGCTCTCCTACGTGATGGCGGACGGCACCGTGGAGGAACGCAGCCTGCCCTACATCGGGTTCGAGACGGCGGGCGCCGGCACCATCGAGCGACGTGGCACCGACTTCGTGATGGTGTCCAACGGCGACATGAACCGCGACCGGACCCACATCGTCACCCTCTCCGAAACCTGTCAGGTGACCGCGGTGGAGGTCGACGAGTCCGTCGTACTGGGGGTGACCACCTCGCCCGAGGCGGTGTTCACCACCGGCTGGCTCAACGGTGCCGGATGGATCCACCGGCACGGCCGGGACGGCGGCACGACCGAGCTGAGCCTCGCGGACATCACCCTCTCCAAGCCGGTGGCCCATGACGGCCGGGTCTACATCTTCGGGATGTCCGACACCGACGGCGGTCCGCTGCTCCTCGTGCTCGACGCGACCAGCCTGGAGGAGCTCGACCGGATCCCGCTCGCCCCGGACACCGGGGAGGTGATCAACGCCCTGGTCAAGGACGGAATGCTCTACCACCCGTTCACCGGCCCGCCCGACGGCTCCCGGGAAGGGGACAGCCTCGGGGTGATCGACCTGGCCACGCTGGAGCAGACCGCGATCCGGCTCGAGGCGCCGTCGCCCTACCTGCTGACCGCGACCGACGATGCCCTCTACATCGGCCACACCTTCATGAACAACGGCTACCGGCCGATGAACGAGTACGTGTGGGTGACCCGCTACACCCCGTCGACCGGTGACGCGCAGACCTTCGACGTCGGTACCGCCCCCGGCGTCGGCATCACCGCCATCGCGGCCAGCGGCACCGATCTGTTCGTGCTGGGAACCGCCGACGACAACGCCGAGAGCGCGACCCTGTTGATCCACGACACCACGACCATGGCCACCACCGCGCAGGCGGTGGTTCCGATGCCGGGCGGTGCCGGACACCACTACGTGGCGGGCCTGATCGTCCGCTGATCCTCGGGGAGCCCCGGGGCACGGAGCAGCGGGCTACTCCGCCGAGGCCTCCGCCGCCCGTTCCACCGGCTGCCCGTTGCGGGTCCGGCGACGGCTGCGGTCGCGGCGGGGGCGGGATTCCCGCTTCTCGCCGTCACCCGGCCGGTCGTCCGAGCGGCGACCCCGTTCGCGACGTTCCCGCGGCTCCCGCGGGGGCTTCGGGTCGGCCTCCTTCAGCCTGCCCCTGGTGCCCTCGGCGATGCCCAGGTCGGCGAACAGGTGCGGTGAGGTGGAGTACGTCTCCGGGATCTCGGCGAACGGCAGGTCGAGTGCCTTGTTGATCACCTTCCACCGGGTGATGTCGGCCCAGTCGACCAGGGTGATCGCCACGCCGGTGGCGCCGGCCCGGCCGGTCCGGCCGATCCGGTGGACGTAGGTCAACTCGCTGTCGGGGCACTCGTAGTTGATCACGTGGGTGACGTCGGTGATGTCGATGCCGCGGGCGGCGACGTCGGTGGCGACCAGCACATCCACCTTGCCCTCGCGGAACTTCTTCAGCGCCTTCTCGCGCATCACCTGGCTGAGATCGCCGTGGATGGAGGTGGCCTGGAAGCCGCGATCGACCAGCTCGTCGGACAGCCGCTGGGCGGCCCGCTTGGTGCGGGTGAAGATCATGGTCCGGCCTCGGCCCTCGGCCTGCAGCGCGCGTCCGACGATCTCCGGCTTGTCCAGATCGTGGGCCTGGTAGACGAACTGGGTGGTGTCCGGGACCGTCATCTGGGCGTCATGGCTCTCGGCGCGGACGTTCACCGGCTGGTTCAGGTGCATCCGGGCCAGCGCCACGATCGCGGCGGGCATGGTCGCCGAGAACAGCAGGGTCTGCCGCGACTTCGGCGTCTTGGAGATCAGCCGCTCGACGTCGGGCAGGAAGCCCAGGTCGAGCATCTCGTCGGCCTCGTCCAGCACCAGCACCTTGACGTTCGACAGGTTGAGGTTGCGCCGCTGCAACAGGTCGAGCAGGCGCCCGGGGGTACCGACCACCACGTCGACCCCTTCCGCCAGGGCGTCCAGCTGCGGCTCGTAGCCCACGCCGCCGTAGACGGTGAGCACCCGCGCCCTGCGGACGGTGGAGGCGACCTCCAGGTCGCGGGCGACCTGCAGCGCGAGCTCCCGGGTCGGGGTCATCACCAGCGCCTGGGGAAGATCCTTCACCGGCAGGTCGTCGTAGCCCTCGTCGCCGGGGATGGTGATCCGCTGCAGCAGGCTGATGCCGAAGGCCAGCGTCTTGCCGGTGCCGGTGCGGGCCTGGCCGATCATGTCGGTGCCGGCCAGCGCGATCGGGATGGCCAGTGCCTGGATCGGGAACGGGTGGGTGATGTCGACCGCGGCCAGCGCGGCCGAGATCGGGTCGATGACGCCGAGATCGGCGAAGGTGTGCTGCGGGTCCGCGGTCGGTGCGGGCTCGATGGTGTCGTTGCTCAGGGTCTTGCCTCTTCGTCGTCCAGCGGGGTTGGCGCTGGTCAGGGAACCCGCCAGCAGCGCGAAAAGGCAGCCACGGCGGGGACGCAGGTGTTGCGTGCCCGCCCAGTCTAGTGGACCCGGCTACAGGGTGCCGAACCCGACCGGCCGGACGTGTTCCTGGCCGAGGTCGACATAGGCGATCTTGTCGACCGGGATGAGCACCTTGCGGCCCTTGGCGTCGGTCAGGGTGAGGATGGTCTCGTCCGCCAGCGCCTTCAACAGGTTCTTCTCCACCTCGGCGGCGGTCTCCTCGGTCTCGACCGCGATCTCGCGTGCCACATGCTGAATGCCGACCTTGATCTCCACCGTTCCTCCTTGTGCTTGTGGCCGCCAATCTATACGCGGGATCCGCGATCCGGCCCGGCGTACGCCCACAGCGCAACCGTCAGGCCGGCGGCTTCTCGGCGGAGCCGCGTGGGATGTAGCGCACCGGCAGGGTGAGGTGGCTGGTGACGCCGGTGGGATCCTCCAGCCGGCGCAGCGCCAGCCGGGTCGCGGTGCGGCCCAGCTCGGCCGGGTCGTGGGCGATCACCGAGACGTCGAGCAGGTCGGCGGTGGAGAAGTCGTCGAAGCCGATCAGCGCCAGTTCCCGCCCACGCTGTTTCAGCATCCGGAGCGCAGCGATGGTCGCGCGGTTGTTCCCGCCGATCACGGCGGTGGGGGAGTCGGGCGCGTCCAGCACCGCGGCCACCAGCGACTCC
This sequence comes from Actinomycetes bacterium, assembly GCA_023393755.1. Taxonomy (GTDB): domain Bacteria; phylum Actinomycetota; class Actinomycetes; order Propionibacteriales; family Propionibacteriaceae; genus Propionicimonas. The sequence continues at coordinate 8,528 of JAEXCA010000268.1, forward strand.
AGCGTGACGTGCCGGTCGTCGCTGGTGTGCTCCCAGCGCCGGTCGGGCTCGATCCCGGCCTCGGCCAGTGCCTCGCGGTAGCCGGCCAGCCGTTCCTGCTGGGAGTGGAGCCCGGCCGGATTGCAGACGTAGGCGATCCGCCGGTGGCCGTGCTCCAGCAGGACGCGGGTGGCCCGGCGTCCGCCCTCCCGGTTGGCCAGCACGACCGAGTCGGCCAGCAGGTTCTGCACCGGACGGTCGATCGCCACGATCGCGGCACCCAGGCTGCGTTCGGCGTCGAGGTAGGAATGGTCGTCGCCGACCGGGATCAGCAGCAGGCTGCGCACCCGCTGGGCGAGCATGGCGTCGATCACCTCGCGCTCGCCGGCGTCGTCGGTGGTGGCCAGCAGCATGGTGTAGCCGTGCGCGGCGCATTCCTCCTCGATGCCTGCGGCCACCTCGACGGTGAACGGGTTGAGCAGCTCGGAGGTGACGAAGGCGAGCGTCCTGGTCAGTCCACCGTGCCGCAGTTGCCGGGCCAGCAGGTTGGGCCGGAAGCGCAACCGTTCGGCGGCGGCCCTGACCCGGGAGGCGGTCTGCGGGGACACGGTTTCGGGATCGGCGTAGACCCGCGATACGGTCTTCGCGCTGACGCCCGCAAGTCTCGCCACGTCGGCCAGCGTCGGCCGGGGCTGAACAGCAGGCATCGCTCCTCCAGAATCCCGCCCGAGCGTATCAGAGATTCCTTGACATCGTGAGACATATGGGAACGCTCTCATCGTGTTCAAATCGTGACCTTTCGTAAGAGCCCTTGTCAACCACGTGTTCACGACCTGGAAGGCGCCTAGAATGGCCTGACATCGTTGACATGACCGGACGCCGCTCCTAGTGTTCTTGAAGCAGCACAACGAGGGTGCTGCGCGGTAATTCGCAAGGACGCGGGAGGGGCGCGACGATGCCTGGACAGACTCCCGACACGCGGGAGAATTTCATGGACGAACAAGTGGGGACGGTGCGCGCCGACGGCGCGGACGGTTCCGGCGTGCCCATCCTGCAGATGATCGGGATCACCAAGGAGTTCCCCGGTGTCCGGGCGCTCGACAACGTCACGATGACCGTCAATCGCGGCGAGATCCATGCCATCTGCGGTGAGAACGGCGCGGGCAAGTCGACCCTGATGAAGGTGCTCTCCGGGGTGCATCCGGCGGGCACCTACGACGGCCGGATCGTCTACAACGGCGAGGACGTGCAGTTCAACGGCATCCGTTCCTCGGAGCAGATGGGCATCGTCATCATCCACCAGGAGCTGGCGCTGATCCCCGAGCTGTCGGTGACCGAGAACATCTTCCTCGGCAACGAGGTCGCCAGGTACGGCGTGATCGACTGGGTGAAGGCCGGGCGCCTGGCGGCGGACCTGCTGGAGCGGGTCGGCCTCAACGTCGATCCCAACACGCCGATCAAGAACCTCGGCGTCGGCCAGCAGCAGCTGATCGAGATCGCCAAGGCGCTGTCCAAGGACGTCCAGCTGCTGATCCTGGACGAGCCCACCTCGGCGCTGAACGAGGAGGACTCGGAGAACCTGCTCAACATCCTGCGCCAGCTCAAGGCCAGGGGGCTGACCTCGATCATGATCTCGCACAAGCTCAACGAGATCGCCGAGATCGCCGACTCCATCACGATCATCCGCGACGGCCGCACCATCGAATCCCTCGATGTCACCGCCGGCGACGTCGATGAGGACCGGATCATCCGCGGCATGGTGGGCCGGGCGCTGGAATCCCGCTTTCCCGAGCACACCTCGACGATCGGCGAGAAGTTCTTCGAGGTGCGGGACTGGACGATCGAGCATCCGCAGGTGCCCGGCCGGCTGGTCTGCAAGCACTCCAACTTCTACGTCCGCAGGGGCGAGATCGTCGGCTTCGCCGGGCTGATGGGGGCCGGCCGCACCGAGTTGGCGCGGTCGATCTTCGGGCGCACCTACGGCACCTACCTGGGCGGTCAGATCCTGATGGACGGCGAGGAGATCACCGTCCCCAGCGTGGCCTCGGCGATCGCCCACGGCATCGCCTACGTCCCCGAGGACCGCAAGACCCTCGGCCTCAACCTGCTCGACAATGTCAAGGACACCGTCGTCTCGGCCGGCATCAAGCGGATCGCCAAGCGCACCGTGATCGACCCGGACGCCGAGGTGAAGGCCGCCGAGGAGTACCGCAAGGCGATGAACATCAAGGCCGCCTCGATCCGGGTCGGGGTCAGCACGCTGTCGGGCGGCAACCAGCAGAAGGTGGTGCTGGCGAAGTGGATGTTCACCCAGCCCTCGCTGGCCATCCTCGACGAGCCGCCCCGCGGCATCGACGTCGGTGCCAAGTACGAGATCTACGGGCTGATCAACCGGCTCGCCGATCAGGGCAAGGGCGTGATCATGATCTCGTCCGAGCTGCCGGAACTGCTCGGCGTCTGCGACCGGATCTACACCGTCTTCGAAGGCCGGATCACCGGGGAGCTGGACGCCGCCGAGGCGACCCAGGAATCCCTGATGCGGCTGATGACCGACACCGCGAGCCAGCCGGCTTCCCCCGTCCAGAACTAGCCAGGAAACCACCACGATGACCGCTACGAACGCAACCGCCACCGAGCCGGCGAAGGGCTCGGCCTCCGGGGTGGTCCAGGGGCTCAGGCAGATGCTGGGAGGCAACGTACGCCAGTACGGAATGCTGGGCGCACTGATCCTTCTCGCGCTGCTGTTCCAGGTCCTGTCGGGCGGGAAGATGCTGACGCCGTCCAACGCCCAGAACATCCTGAACGGCAACTCCTACGTGCTGGTGCTGGCGATCGGCATGCTCTTCGTGATCATCACCGGCCAGATCGACCTGTCGGTCGGCTCGGTGGCGGCCGTGGTGGGCATCTGCACGGCGCTGTCGATCAGGTTCTGGGAGTTCCCCTGGTGGCTGGGCATCCTGTTCGGCCTGCTGGTCGGCATCCTGATCGGCATGTGGCAGGGCTCCTGGCTGGCCTTCGTCGGCGTCCCGGGCTTCATCACCACCCTGGCGGGCATGATGCTCTTCCGCGGCCTCTACCAGTACGTCGGCAAGGCCTCCTCGAACCCCGCCCCCGACGAGATCCGGTTCATCGGCGGTGGCTACCTGCCGGAGTGGGGGCCGAACACCGGCCTGAACAACTCCACCCTGCTGCTGGGCATCCTGGCCTTCGCCGTCATCGCCCTGCTCGACCTGCGCCGCCGGGCGCGGGTGACCAGGGCCGGCGGCACGCCGTCCGCGCTGTGGGTGACCGTGGTGCGGCTGGCGGTGATCGCGCTGGCGATCGGCTACGTCACCTGGCTGTTCGGCAGCGGACGCCCGGGGACGTCGTTCCCGGTGCCGGGCCTGATCCTGGTCGCGATGGGGCTGATCTACAACTTCATCTCGACCCGCACCACCATCGGTCGCGGCGTGTACGCGGTCGGTGGCAACAAGGCCGCCGCCGCCCTGACCGGCATCAGCGTGAAGAAGATCTACTTCCTCACCATGACGAACATGTCCTTCCTGGCCGCGGTCGCCGGGGTGATGTACTTCGGCCGGGCGACCTCGACCGGCCCGTCCGACGGCGTCGGCTGGGAACTGGACGCGATCGCGGCCGTCTTCATCGGTGGCGCCGCGGTCTCCGGCGGGATCGGGACGGTCGTCGGCTCCCTGATCGGTGGCCTGGTGATGGCCGTGCTGAACAACGGCCTGTACCTGATGGGCGTCGGTTCCGACATGACCCAGATGATCAAGGGCTTCGTCCTGCTGGTCGCGGTCGCCTTCGACCTGTACAGCAAGTCGCAGGGCAAGCCGTCGATCATCGGCGCGCTGACCCGCGGTCGCAAGGCGAAGGACGCCGCGGTGGAGGGTGGCCTGCCCGCCACCGACGCCGGCAACCCGGTCTGGGCGCTGCTGGGCTTCGTCCTCTTCCCGGTCGGCATCGTGCTGTGGGCGCTGTGGGCCAAGACCCAGCCCAACAATGCCCGGCAGGCCCGCAACGGCGTGATCGCCGCCCTGGTCACCCTCGCCTTCGTCGGCATCATCGCGATGTTCGTCGCGCTCGCCCAGACCACCGGTCTGCGGAGCTGAAAACCCCTAGTTGTTCCAGAACCAATCCAACCTACAAAGAAGGTAGACAGATGAAGAAAATCGCAACCGCGATGATCGCTCTCGGCGCCTCCGCCCTGCTTCTCAGCGGCTGTGGCACCAGCGAGCGTGGCGTCCCATCCACCAGCGCCCCGGCGCCGAGCAGCTCCAGCGAGGCCCCGGCCCCGTCGGAGACCGCGCTGCCCGAGGGCCAGATCAAGCTCGGCGAGGGCTTCGACGCCGGCGCCAAGATCGGCGTCTCGCTGCCGCAGAAGACCTCGGAGAACTGGGTGCTCGCCGAGGGCCTGTTCACCGACCAGCTGAAGGCGGCCGGCTACGACCCGATCGTGCAGTTCGCCAACGGCGGCGCGCCGGAGCAGCAGAACCAGATCTCGGCCATGATCGAGCAGGGCGTCAAGCTCCTGGTCGTCGGTGCCGTCGACGGTTCGCAGCTGAGCAGCCAGCTGGAGGCCGCCAAGGCCGCCGGCATTCCCGTCATCGCCTACGACCGTCTGCTGATGGGCACCGAGGCGGTCGACATGTACATGGCGTACGACAACTTCCAGGTGGGCGTGCTGCAGGGCACCGCGCTGCTGGAGGGCCTGGAGAAGTCCGGCAAGCCGTCCCCGTGGAACATCGAGCTGATCTCCGGCTCGCCGGACGACGCCAACTCCAAGCCGTTCTTCGAGGGTGGCATGAGCGTGCTGCAGCCGAAGATCGATGACGGCACGCTGAAGGTGCTCTCCGGCCAGGTGAGCCAGGAGCAGACCTCCACCGCCGGCTGGAAGGGCGAGAACGCCCAGAAGCGGATGGACGCCATCCTGTCGGCCAACTACCAGGGCGATGTCTCCCTGGACGGCGTGCTCTCCCCGAACGACACCCTGGCCCGCGCCGCGCTGACCGCCGTCAAGTCGGCCGGCAAGGACAACCCGGTGATCACCGGCCAGGACTCCGAGGAGGAGTCGGTCAAGCTGGTCCACGAGGGCGTTCAGTACTCCACCATCGACAAGGACACCAAGACCTTCGTCACCAAGGTCGTGGAGTACATCGGCAAGATCCAGAAGGGCGAGCCGGTCGAGGTCAACGACACCAAGTCCTACGACAACGGTGTGAAGGTCGTTCCGTCCTACCTGCTGACCCCGGTCATCGTGACCAAGGACAACGTCTGCACCCAGTACGCGCCTGACACGGCCGCCGGGAAGGCCGCCGCCGAGGTCTGCAAGTAGTACTCGGTAGCTCAACCTCCGGTGGGTGCGTCGCTTCGGCGGCGCACCCACCGCTGTCTCGAACCGGCGCGGCGGCTTTCACATGCCCACCAGACGGCTGTGCGTTCAGGTGGTCGGGTGTGCGGGTGTGACCCAACGGAGGTCTGCGAATCGGGCGAAGTCGCTGTCGAAGGAGCAAATGCTCGTCCCATGCTCGACGGCGAGGGCGGCAAGGTGAGCGTCGGTGACAAGGTTCCCGCGAAGGTCACCGTCCATGAGAAGCCGTCCCAGGATGTCGCGGTGGCGGGGGCCAGGTGCTGGCACCCAGGCAAGGTCGGCGTCCAGCCAGTCGGTGACGTAGCCCCATGCAACGCAGGGAGTCAACGGGTTCGACGTCACCCGAGGGTGAGTGATGATGCGCTGGAAGGCCAGGAGCGATGCCCAGGGCAGCCCGACTCGCTCAACGCCGTTGAGCGCATCCTCCAGCCAGTTCCGCGCTGTCTGGTGGAAGTGGGACTGGTCGTCGACTGCATAGAGCAGGACGTTGGCATCGACGATCAACCGGCATCCTCAGCGTCATAGCGATCGAGCAACTCCAGGGTCTCGGCGATGTTGGTCAGGTCAACCTTGATTCCCACGCTTGCGGTGCGCTGCCGGAACCTGGATGTGGTCGGTCTGCGCGTGAGTCCCGCGCGGGCAAGTTCATTGACTGCCTCGCCCAGGCCGACGTGACGCTCCCTGCTCAGTCGATCGGCTGCCGCCAAGACCTCTGGATCCAGCCGCACCGTTGTCCTCATGGTGGAGATTGTAGCATCAGAGATTCAGTAGGATCGCATCAGTGATTCGCCGCTCGGGCCACGTCGCTCTGCGACGGCCTACGTCCGGGAGTCGTTGCGGATCGCCTGGCTCACGCAGGTCGCCAGCGCACAGGCCAGCAGGGCATTGCCCAGCACAGCGGCGCCCAGCGCGTCCCGGGCGGTGGTGTCGAAGGCCCGGGTCGGGTCGGCGAACAGGGCGGTGAGCACCAGCATGGCCGCGGTCAGTACGTACTGGGCGAAGACCATCATCACGCGTGACTCCCGCGGCCATCGTCGGCCACCGGTGTTGGCGAACCCGGAGCCGGTGAGGAAGCCCCAAAGCAGGCCGAAGATCAGCGCGCCGGTGCCGGTGAAGACCAACCCCAGCGGGGAGGAGATGGTGCCGACCTGGTGGAAGGCCAGCACCAGCAGGCCTCCCAGGGCCAGGGCGGACAGACGTGGCGTGGTGAGTCGGCGACGGACGGCGAGCACGACGAAACAACTGCTCAGCGCCGCTGCGGCGACGACCGGGAGTAGTTCGCTGATGGTTGTCTGGGATCCAGCCTTGAAGGCTGACGGGCTGAGGATGACCGCGGCGCCGACCAGCAGTTGGGCTGGTCCGCGCCGTCTGTGTGCCGCCCACCAGAGCGCCAGCGCCAGCATTCCGAACAGCACCGGGATCCGCCCTGCCGGGCTGTCGATGGCGTTCGTCGCCGCGGTCAGCGGCTGCTCAAGGCCGTCCGCCCAGGTGGCGAGTTCGGGGCGGTTCAGGAGGTTCGCGGCCACCTGCGCGCTGCTGATCACCGGGCGCACAAAGGTGGCGACGACGAGGTTGAGGTGCACCAGCAACCCCACCAGTAGAGCGGTGCTGAAGACCGGTTCGAGTTCGGTGAGCCGGACCGCGGGAGCGCCTCGGCGCCGGGCCAGCAGATCCAGCCCGGCCCAGCCGGCCGCGAACACTCCAACCGCCGCCAGCGCACCACCCAGCGCACCCGGGCCGTGCCCGGATCCGACCAGCGTCATCGTGGTAATGACCATGCCCGTCAGCAGCAGGCCGGCGCCGACCAGCAGCAGCGCTGGCCGTCCCAGTCGGCGAGCGGAGGTGGTCACCACCGACGCGGCCAGGCCGAGGGTGACCTGCGCGGCGCCGATCGCCGAGGCGTACACCACCGGCATCACGAAGGCGCTCACCGTCACCAGCGAGCCCCAGGAGGCGAACAGCAGCATGCCGTCCCCCGGTATCCCCGGGTGCAGCGCAGGGCTGGTGGTCACGACCAGCACCGTGACGCTGACACCCCACAGCACCAGCGGCTCCCACCACGCCGGTGGACGGAAGGCGCGCGCCGCCAGGAACCCCAGCTGGGCGACGAACAGTGCCGCCACCAGCCAGGTCACCCAGGTGGCGCCCGGGTCGGCGGTGCGGGCTTTCAGGGTCAGATCGATGACGTAGACCGCAGTGACCAGCTGGGCTACCAGCCGCCCCCACCACGGGGCGTGCAACGCAGCGGTGAGAACCAGCGCCACCGCAAGTGAGGCGATCGCCAGCGGCAGCCAGATCAGCACCGCCGGCGCCGAATCCAGCCGCAGCACCCCGCTATCCAACTCCAGGGCGGTGCGGAGCCAGCCGGCGGTGGCGATCACCAGCAGCGAGACGACCAGCACGCCCTGCAGCAGCCAGGTCTGCGCCCGGTACGGAGTGGACAGGCCGGTCGCCCGCAGCCGACCCTCATCGATCTGGTCGAGCAGGCCACGTCGTAGCACCAGCGCCAGCCCGGTGCCGATCCGGGACAGCGGGGGACGCACCGGTGCGGCCTGGGTGGTGATCGGTTCGCTGGTCATCGCAGCCTCGCTACGGTCGTCCCGGCACTGAACAGCCAGCCGTCCGGGGTGCGGGCGCACATGCACCGGCCCCGCTGCGGGACCAGCCCAGGCACCTTCCAGGATGCCCCCTGGCTGGGGTCGGCCAGGCCTGCCGAGACCAGGTCGGGGCTGAAGGTGAACATCACGCTGCCCCGGCCGCGGACGGCGCCGACCGGCTCGCTGGCCCACCACAGCGTGTCGCCGGTGGCGGGCTCGAGCGCCCACACCCCCTGTGAGGTTCCCACCCCGAGCATGGTGTCGCTGGTGGCCAGACCCGTCGGAACGTCGCTTCCCTTGCTGACCGCCCACTGCTTGGCGCCATCGGTGGCAGCGTGGGCCCGCACGTCCTGGGTGACCACGAAGACCTGACCGGCGGTGGCCGCTACCAGCTCGACGGCCGGCCGGTCACCACTGGGCGCAACCGTCCAGCGCAGACTACCGTCGGCGCCGAGCCGGACGAGGCTGCCGTCCGCCGTACCGGCCACGACGCCACCGGCCGGGTCGGGGACGAGCGCGGGGCCGGTCAGCAGGTGGTCGCCGACCCGCTGCTGCCAGCGGGGCTGCCCGGTCCGTAGGTCGATCGCGGACACCCAGCCGTTCAGCGTGGCCGCATAGAGCACGCCGGCGGCATCGGTGACCAACGGCGGGGCCACCAGATCGGGCAGTTCAACCCGCCACTGGCGGATCCCGTTCGGGCCGTAGCCGACCAGTGCCCGCTCGGAGGTCGCGGTGACCGTCAAGTCGCCGGCTGCGACCAGGGTGCGGATGCTGCCGCCGGGATGCGCCACCCAGCGAATTCGGGCGACCTCGCCGTCCTGCCACGCCGGGTCGATCGCGATCAGGTCCTGGCTGGCCTGGCGGGCGACGACGACGGTCTCGTCCCGCAGCGCGACCGGATCGAGGTAGCTGCTGACGTCCCAGCCGGCCACCCCGCCCAGCGCGGAGTCGGCGGCAACCAGCTTCGCGCTGGCCAGCTTCCAGCCACCCTCGACCGGCCTGGACCCGGCCGGGTCGAACTGGCCATCGAAGCCGGCTGGATCCCGTTCGACGGCCACGAAGTCGGACGCTCCGCTGCCGGGAATCGCGATGGTGAACCGGACGAACCGGCCGCGGCACAACTCCAGCGCGAGATCGACGGTCGTGACGTTCAGTTCGGAGCGGATCGTCACCGCGCGACAGCCGTCGGTCGTGCTGGCCGTCACCCGCGTGCGGTGTTCGCCGGGAGTGCCATCAGGTGCGGTGAAACGTCCGGTCAGCTCGCGCTCGCCCGTGGCCGGCAGCCCGACGGCGTCGGTGTAGACCCAACCGAGGTGCTGCAGGGAGACGCCGACCAACTCCAGATCGTCCTGGCTGCCGCGCAGCAGCAGGAACTCGGTGGTGGGAACCAGGGGTCCGGAGTTCCCGGCGATCGGTGGGGGATCGGCGACGGTGAACCCCAGCCGCCACCACTGCGTGCTGGCCAGTTCGTCGGCGGGAACGGACTCGACAGCGAGCGCTCCCAGCCTGCCAAGGCCACGCACCTGACGACCCCGCAGAGCCGCGGTCTCCACCTGCCCGAGCAGTCCTTCAACCTCCACCGCCTGCACGCTGCCGTCGGCAGGCAGCAGCTGATCCCGCGGCACCCGGGGTGGCTGCAGTGCCACCGCCGTGGTGAGGATGCCCAGGCAGAAGGTGACCACCACGACCACCCCGGATCGCCAGCCGGGCCGCTTCGCCTCACCCGCAGGTGTTTGGAGCTCTTGGTTGTCAGTCATGGTGGCTGTTGACTGTACCGGGAGCACGGCCACTCGGCAGGATCGCCTGACGTTGCAGTTGGTCGGCTTCTGCTCGGTTCCGGCCGACCAACTACTACGACAGAGGTGGGTCAGGAGGTGAGACCGGCGAAGGCCTCCTGCTCGTCGGCGGTGGCTGGGCGGACCACGATCCGGGTCCAGGCGCCCAGGTAGATCCGTTGGTCGGGAGCCAACTCGACCCGGCCGCGCGGGATGGGCATGGCCGGCAGCGGGCCGGCGGCGTTGCCGAGGAAGGTTCCGTTGGCCGACTCCAGATCCTCGATCCACCAGCGGGTGCCGTCGGTGGTCAGGCGGGCGTGGCGGCGGCTGCAGCCGGTGTCGAGATCGCAGTCGATCTCGGGGTGGATGTTGCGGCTGGTGGACACCCGGCCGATCAGGTTCGTCTCCTGCACCAGGGGCACGAAGTCGGGTAGG
>JAEXCA010000008.1 GCA_023393755.1 Actinomycetes bacterium
CCCCCCCCCCCCCCCCCCCCCCGCGGTCGGATCAGCCGACGCTGGCCAGTTGGGCGTCGCTGCGCGCGCCCGTCCGGGAGCGATGGAGGCGATCCGCGAGCTCGCCCAACACCACGCCGATCACGGCCCACAGCGCCACCTGGGTGATGATGCTCGACAGCCGGAACTCGTAGAGCAGCGACGGCGGGAAGTCGGCCGGCACCTCGTCGTAGCGGGGCATCACCGCGAGGGTGATGACGGTGATCACCACGTAGCTGCCCACACCGATCAGCCCGGCGTACCAGGCGCCCAGCTTGGCCGCGAAGGTCCGGCCGAGGTAGATCGCCAGCGCGGCGGCGATCACCGAGATCGCCAGCATGGCGAAGTACAGGCCGGTCCGGTACCCGATGGTCTCGCCGTTGCCCACCGCGGGCGGGTTGGGCGGGTAGATCAGGAAGGGGACGAAGAACAGCACGGTGAAGCCCACGCCGACGACCGCCATCGCGGTCGCCCGGGCGCTGCGGCGTCCGAACCGTCCGAAGCTGAGGCCGGTCGCGATGCCGGCGAAACCGCCGAGCGCGGCGCCGAGCACCAGCATGCCGGTGGCCAGGCCGAGGCTGGACTGGGCCTCCCGCGATACCTCGGTGCCCGGATCCTCCTCCTCGGCGGCTTCGGGCTCTTCGGCGGTGCCGTGGTCGTGACCACCGGCTGCCTCTTCAATGGCGATCGCGGCGTCGACGGTGGGTTCACCGATCGCGTAGCCGACGAAGAAGGCGGCCAGGCCGCCGATCAGGCCTGCGATCAGGCCGCGGACAAGGAGGTCCCGCAAAGTCAACATGAACCGCCCCGATCAGTGGCAGGGGAAGCCGAGCAGATGGCGGGCGTCATGGACCCACTCATGCACGGCGTTGCCTGCGAAGACCTGGGTGGCACCCTGCTCGGCACCGACGAAGTAGAGCGCCAGCAGCACGATCAGGGCCGAGAAGAGGATCCACGGCCAGGATTCACGAAGGGAAAGGGTAGGTAGTTCGACGGCGATTGGTTTCGCCGGGGCGGCGGAGATATTGCTCACGATGTGCTCCTTCCGAGCTGATGCGGCCCGTCAACGGTCAGCGGACATCGGGTCTGACTTGGGAGTTCCCCCTCACAGTGGCGCAACCGCGTCGGACTTTCACCGACTTCCGAATACGCCCGCTGGCACCATTATCGACCCATCGGCGGCGGCTGTCCGACCATTCGGAGAAATCAGGTGCGAACTCCGGCCCAGGCGGTGACGGTGCGAGCCGGACGGAAGCCAGTGAAGCGTCCGATCGGCTCGGCGGTCTCCACCGCGACCCGGCTGAACTCGCCACCCCAGGTGCGGTAGGCATCCAGCAGGACGGTGTCGGAGTCGGCAGTCACGGAATGCACGACCAACCGTCCGCCGGCCGGCAGCGCCGCCCAGCAGGCGCGCAGCACGTCCTCCTCCACACCGCCGCCGACGAAGACCGCGTCCGGTGCCGGCAGGCCGGGCAGGGCAGCCGCGATGTCGCTCTCCACGATGCTCAGCCGGGCGGCCACCTGGTGCCGGGCGGCGTTCTCCCGGATCCGCTCGGCACGTTCCGGACGGCGCTCGACCGCGACCGCGCGGTTGCCCGCCGACAGCCGGCACCACTCGATGCCGATCGAGCCGGTCCCCGCCCCCAGATCCCAGAGCAGTTCGTCCCCGACCGGGGCAAGGCTGGCCAGCGCGGCGGCGCGCAGCACCCGCTTGGTGAGCAGGCCGTCGCTGGCGAAGGCGTCGTCGGGCAGGCCGGCGGTCAGTTGTCCGATCACGGCCCGACTCTAGCCGGGGGCCTCCGTCCCGAACCGTCGTACTGGCCAGGTAAGGCCAATCCGATGGATGGGGCAGAATCCCTGCCATGACCACTCCCCCGGTTCCGGACGACGGGCTGACCACCAGGCAGCGCCGGCTGCGCCCCGCGCTGATCGTCAATACCGGCGATGGCAAGGGCAAATCCACTGCCGCCTTCGGTACCGCGCTGCGCGGCTGGCACCAGGGCTGGTCGATCGGGGTGTTCCAGTTCGTGAAGTCTCCGGAATGGCGCAGTGGCGAGCGCGAGGCCTTCGAGGCGCTCGACCGGCTGCACGCCGAGACCGGCATCGGCGGTCCGGTGAGCTGGCAGGCGGTGGGTGCCGGACGGACGGCAACCCGCAAGGGCTCCGACCGCGAGGAACAGGCGGAAGCGGCGCAGACCGCCTGGGCTGAGGTGAGCCGCCGGCTGGCCGCCGAGCAGCACGACTGCTACGTCCTGGACGAGTTCACCTACCCGCTGAGCTACGGCTGGCTCGACCTGGACGAGGTGCTGGCGACGCTGGCCGATCGGCCCGGCACCCAGCACGTCATCATCACCGGACGCCGGGCACCGCAGCCGCTGCTCGACCTGGCCACCACGGTGACCGAGATGACCAAGCTGAAGCATCCGTTCGACACCGGCCAGAAGGGTCAGGCGGGGATCGAATGGTGAGCCTGCCCCGCCTGGTGGTGGCCGCCGGGGCGTCCTCGGCCGGCAAGACCACCATCGCCACCGGCCTGATGGCCGCCCTCACCGGTCAGGGACGCCAGATCGCCGGGTTCAAGGTCGGCCCCGACTTCATCGACCCCGGCTACCACGCCCTGGCTACCGGCCGGCCGGGCTGCAACCTGGACCCGGTGCTGACCAGCGAGGAGCTCGTCCCCGCCCTGTTCCGGCACGGCATGACCGCAGGGCGGCCCGCCGAGCTCGGGATCGTCGAGGGCGTGATGGGGCTGTTCGACGGCCGGCTGAACAGCGACGGCTTCGGCTCCACCGCCCACGTCGCGAGGCTGCTGGACGCCCCGGTGCTCCTCGTGGTGGACGCCGCCGGAAGCTCTCGGACGGCCGCCGCGGCCGCCCTCGGGCTGCGCGCCTTCGACCCCCGGCTGAACGTGGCCGGCGTGATCGTCAACCGGGTGGCCAGCCCGCGGCACGGCGCCGAGATCGCCGGCGTGTTCGAACAGGCCGGGCTGCCGGTACTGGGGATCGTCCCCCGCAATGCCGGGATCGCCGCACCGTCGCGTCACCTCGGCCTGGTGCCGGCGGCCGAGCGGGGCGAATCGGCGGCCACCATCGACGCCCTGGCCGAGCATCTCGCCGGGCACGTCGACCTTCTCGCGGTCACCGACCTGGCCGGCACCGCGCCCAGCCTCGCCGCGGCGGCCTGGCAGCCGGACGCGGTGGTGACGCCGGTCGCCGGGGCCCCCGTGGTCGGGGTGCTGGCCGGCCGCGCCTTCACCTTCCGCTACGCCGAGACCACAGAGCTGCTGCTGGCGGCCGGCTGCCGGGTGGTCGAGATCGATCCGCTGCGGGACGAGACGCTGCCCACCGGGCTGGCCGCGCTGTACGCCGGCGGCGGCTTCCCCGAGGTGCACGCCGCCGAACTCAGCGGCAACGCCCGGCTGCGGGCCGAACTGGCCACCGCCATCCGGGACGGCCTGCCCACCGTCGCCGAGTGCGCCGGCCAGCTCTACCTGGGCGAGCACCTGGACGGGCACCCGATGGTCGGCGTGCTGGCGTCCAGCGCCCGGATGACGCCGCGGCTGACCCTCGGCTACCGGGTCGCCACCGCCCCGGCGGACACCCTGCTGGCGCCGGCGGGCACCCAGGTGAACGGCCACGAGTTCCACCGCACCCAGACCCTGCCACCGGCCGGCGCCGCCCCCGCCTGGCAGTGGGACGGACGCGACGAGGGCTTCTCCGCCGACCCGGCCGGCACCGGGCTGCCCAGCCTGCACAGCTCCTACCTGCACCTGCACTGGGCCGGCCGGCCCGGGCTCGCCCAGCGGTTCGCCGAGGCGGCCTCCCGCTTCGCCGCCGGTGGCGGCCACCACCGGTCCCCGGCCCCGGCCACGACCGACGGCATCGACCTGCGCCACCACGGTGACCGCGACCTGGCCCCCGGCCTGATCGACCTCGCGGTCAACGTCCTGCTGCCGGAACCGCCGGCCTGGCTGGCCGCCGAGATCGAGCGGCTCACCCCGCCGCTGGGCAGCTACCCGGACGCCCGCCCGGCCCGGCGGGCGCTCGCCGAGCGGCACGGCGTCGACCCGGCGATGGTGCTGCCGACCGCCGGCGGGGCCGAGGCGTTCGGCCTGATCGCCCGCAGCCTGACGCCGTCGCGTCCGATGGTGGTCCACCCCCAGTTCACCGAACCCGAGGCCGCGCTGCGGGCGGCCGGGGTCGCCGTCCAGCGCTGGCTGCTACCGGTGGAGGGTGGCACCCCGCCGCTGGACGGGTTGCCCGGCTGGGCGGACGCGGTGTTCGTCGGCAACCCGACCAACCCGACCGGCTGGCTGCACCGGGCCACCGACCTGCTGGCCGCGGCCGGTGAGCGGCTGCTGGTGGTGGACGAGGCGTTCCTGGACGCCACCGACGAGGCCGAGACCCTGATCGCGCCGAGCATGCCCGGCCGGCTGGTGCTGAGGTCGCTGAGCAAGACCTGGGGGCTGGCCGGGCTGCGAGTCGGCTACGTGGTGGGTGACCCGGGGCTGATCGCCCGGCTGGAGGCCGCCCAGCCGCCCTGGTCGGTGTCCTCCCCGGCCGTGGCCGCGATGATCGCCACCAGCACGCCGCCCGCCCTGGCCGAGGCGCGGCGGCGGTACGCCGAACTGGCCGGGCATCGTCAACACCTCGCCGCGGAACTGGCGGCCGCCGGCTTCCCCAGCCTGCCGTCGGCGGCTCCCTTCCTGCTGATCGACACCTCGGCCTGCGGACCGGATTCGGTCCGGCCGGCGCTGGCCACGGCGGGCTTCGCGGTGCGGCGGGGCGAGTCCTTCCCCGGCCTCTCCCCGCAGTGGATCCGGGTCCGGGTGCCCGAACCGGCGCAGGCGGACCGGCTGGTGACGGCACTGGCAGCGTTGCGACGCGACGACCCCCACCGAACGGGTTGAGCCGGTGGTGGGAGGCTCAGGGTGGAACTGGCGCTCGCGCGAGCGCCGGCTCGGTCTGGTCTACCTGGCGCTCGCCGTCCTGGTCGCCCTGCTCGTGGCGTTCAGGCTCACCACCCTCAGCTGGTTCGCTGGCGTCACCGGCGGGGTCTGGCTGCTCGGGCTCGGCGCCTCCGCCGCCTACCACCTGCTCCCCTCCGAGCACGGCCGGCTCGGCCGGGCCGGGCTCGGGCTGATCGGGCTCGGGTTCGTCCTGCTGCTGGTCTGGTCACAGGTGGCCCCGCAGGAACTGGTCGGCCAGCGCTCCGCCGGCCAGGTGCGTTTCGCGGGTTGGCTGATGATCGCGATCGTCCTGGCCGGAACCGGTTACGCCCGGTGGTGGCGACGCCGGGAGCGCGCGATTCGGCGAGCGCCGAGCTTTCCGCTGCGCCGAGGCGGCTATCGACCCGACGAGGTGGATGAACTGCTGACCCGGGTCGACCAGCTCGCCGAGACCGACACCGGACGGCAGCGGGCGATCGACCTGCTCCGGGCCGCCCGCTTCGCGCCGGTCCGCGGCACCGGCTACGACCGCGCGGCGGTGGACGCCCGGATCCAACGACTTCTGACGGAGTTGGCGGACGGGTAGAGGCGCCCTACCGGTCCCGGAGCACACCCCCCACGAGAGTGCTCCGAGACCGGCTCGGGCGCAGCACCAGCCGTAGCTGGGCCGCCGGCGGCACCGTCCGGCCGACCGGTCAGGCTCTCCCGTTCCCCCTCCGGAACTTCCTTGCCAGAGCCTGCCTGCCGCCCGGGGTGGATCCCCGATCACCGGGCCCACCAATGTGTCCCCCGCCCGACGCCGCTACTTGGAAGACCGGCTCGGCCGGCAACTATGACGCGAATCGCCACGACTTTTTCCCGACTTTCTTCCTGCCGTTCGCCGGCAGCCGCCCGACCCCCGTCGCGACTCGGCCCGGTCATAATGGCGGTGGCTTGAGGCTTCGCCTATCCTTGGGCGTAGGTTTGGTGACCTGTGGGTTTTGTCGTGCCAGCGTGGCGAGACGACTCCAACGGTCTGCGACACCAGCCGGACAGGGAGATCACACACGATGGCATTCGGACGGGGACCACACGCGTCAGGCACGCGGCACGTCCCGTCGACGGCGAGCGACGAGCTCCTGCTGCAGGCCTGCCGCGACGGTGACACCGAGGCCTTCGCGCTCCTCTTCCGCCGTCATCATGCCACGGTCGTCCGGATCGCCGCGGCCACCACCAGCCGGTTCGACGCCGAGGATCTGGCGGCCGAGAGCTTCACCCGGATCTGGGCGGCCATCCGCGAAGGGCACGGCCCGACCGGGGCCTTCCTGCCCTACGCCCGCACCGTGGTGCGCAACGTGGCAGCCACCTGGGCCGGGCGGACGATGGAGGATCCCGCCGAGTTCGACCAGCTCGAGGCCGCCTCGCAGGAGCAGGCCGCGGTCGGCAGCTTCGAGGATGCCCTCTCCGAGCATCAGCTGGTCTCCAGCGCCTTCTCCACGCTGCCGGATCGCTGGCAGTCCGTGCTGTGGATGACCGAGGTCGAGGGACGCAAGGCCGCCGATGTGGCCTCCGAACTCGGGCTCAGCCCGAACGCCGCCGCCGCGCTGAGCAAGCGTGCCCGGGAGGCCCTGGGACGCGCCTGGCTGCAGGCCCAGGTGGACACCCGCGGCAAGAACGGGGAATGCCAGTGGGTGCTGGAGCACGTCGGCGGCCACGTCCGGCGCTCGCTCAGCCCGCAGCAGGAAGCCCGGGTCGGTGCGCACCTGGACAGCTGCGAGAGCTGTGAGCGAGCCACCCGCAAGATCGCCTACATCGGCTCGTCGCTACGCCTGGTGGCGCTGCTGGCCGGCGGCACCGCGGCCGGCCTGGCGGCCTGGACGGCGAGTGCCGCCACGCCCGCCTTCGCGGCCGGTCAGGACACCTCGCCACCCAACCCGAACGCCACGTCGTCCAACCCGACCGGGTCGATCGTCCGTGGGGCGCTGAAGCAGGCCGGCCGGTACGCCCTGTCCGTGCCCGGAGCGGTGGTGGCCAGCGTCGCCGTGGCCGCTATCGCCCTCGGCGCCGTGACCGTGCCGGGGCTGATCGCGAACCGCAACACCGAGGGCGCGGGCTCCACGGTCAACACCGTGAATCAGACGAACCAGCTGCCCAGCACTCCGCCGTCGATCGATCCGACTCCGGGGGGCAGTGAGCCCGGCGTTGGTACCGACACCGAGCCCGAGGACGATACCGAGGTTCCGGCGGACGTCGAGGATCCGGCCGAGGACGCC
Source organism: Actinomycetes bacterium (assembly GCA_023393755.1). Classification (GTDB taxonomy): domain Bacteria; phylum Actinomycetota; class Actinomycetes; order Propionibacteriales; family Propionibacteriaceae; genus Propionicimonas. The sequence continues at coordinate 7,219 of JAEXCA010000008.1, forward strand.
AAGCCGCTGGCGAGCCGGGACGATGAGTCGGCCGACACCTCGTCCAAGAAGAACCCGGACAGCCCCAAGCCGACCCGGGATCCCAAGCCCAAGCCGGATCCCAGCCCGCGGCCGGTACCTGGTCCGATCGATCCGACCGACCCGACCTGCCCCTCGTGGCTGGGGGACCTGTGCGTCAACTGGCCGGTCGATCTGACCGACCCGACCTGCCCCAGCTGGCTGGGCGACGACTGCGCCTTCTGGCCGGCACTGATCGACCCGGCAGCTCCGAACTGCCCGGCGCTGCTGGGCGACCTCTGCGTCAACTGGCCGGCCGACCCGAGCGATCCGACCTGCCCCGCCTGGGCCGGCGAGTACTGCGCGTTCTGGCCCAAGCCGACCACGCCGACTCCCACTCCCGAGCCGATTCCAACTCCCGAGCCGACTCCGGAGCCCACGCCAACACCCGAGCCCACGCC
>JAEXCA010000012.1 GCA_023393755.1 Actinomycetes bacterium
CGGCCGGACGGGTCGCCGGCGCGCCGGGTTGCGGCGTCCGGGTCAGGCCCGGCGCGGCCACCGGCAGGCGTTCCTCCAGCCGGGCGACGGCCGCCGCCAGTTCACCGCCGCACCGGTGGCCCTGGTCGAGCACCCGAACGCTCGCGGGGCTGCCGTCGGCCCGGGTGAAGATCCCGGCGAACTCGGCGGCGATCCGCGGGTGGGCACCCCGGAAGGTGTTCACCGCGGCCAGCGGGTCGGCGGTGGCCAGGATCCGTCCGCCGGCCGGGACCAGCTCGCGCAGCAGGCCGAGTTGGGCGGGGTCGAGGTCGGTCACGTCGTCCACCAGCACGGCGTCGAACCGCCGCCGCAGCTGGTCCAGCACCTCGGCCGAGCCGAGCAGCAGCCTGGCCCGGTGGACGAGCTCGGCGTAGTCGAGCACCTGCTCGGCGTCCAGCACGTCGAGGTACTCGGCGAAGAACTCCCCGACCGCCCGCCAGGCCGGCAGCCCGGCCTCGGCGCCGAGCCTGGCGACGTCCTCCGGGTCGAGGCCGAGCTGCCGTGCCCGGGCGAGCACCCCCCGGACCTGCCGGGCGAAGCCGGCGGTGGCCAGCGCGGGACGGAGTTCCCGCGGCCAGCGTTCACCCTGGTCACCGGCGAGCAGTTCGCGCACCCGGAACTCCTGCTCGGGCGCGGTGAGCAGCCGCCAGTCGGCGTTCCCGCCGTACTGGTCGAGCAGCGTGCGAGCGAAGGCGTGCATGGTGGTCACGCTGAGCTGGGTGCCACCGCCGGCCCCCGCAGCCATCCGGTTCCGCAGGGTGCTGGCCGCGGCCCGCCCGGGTGCCAGCACCAGCGGACGACGACCGGCGCGCAACTCCGCCACCGCGGCCTCGGCGACAGCGGTGGTCCTGCCCGTCCCGGCACCGCCGACCAGCAGCAGCGGGCCCTCCCAGTTCTCCACCCCACCATCGAACCATCTGCCACCGACATTCGCCCGCGCCGGCCACCACCACCCCCTGGACCGGCATCGGCGAGTGTGCGACAGTGGCGTCCTGCCGACCCCGGACGCCGGGCGCCAGGAGCCCGCCGACCCGAACGTCCGCACCGCCCGATACGCGACCGCTCGCGGGCCCAGCCGCACCGGTGGGATCCGCTTCGTTCCACAGGAGGTTCCGATGGCCGAGATCCACGCCCAGGTCGGCGACCGGGTGGTCACCCTCTCCAACCTCGACAAGCCGCTCTACCCCGACGGCACCACCAAGGCCGAGGTGATCGGCTACTACAGCGAGATCGCCGAGGCCATGCTGCCGCACCTGGCCGGCCGGGCGATCACCCGGGTCCGCTACCCGAACGGCACCGCCGAGAACTCGTTCTTCGAGAAGAACGTCCCAGGCGGGACGCCCGACTGGGTGACGGTCTGCGAGGTGGTCGCCTCCGCAACCCGGATCTCCTACCCGATCGCCGATTCACCGGCCACCCTGGTCTGGCTGGCCAATCTGGCCGCGCTGGAACTCCACACCCCGCAGTGGCGGGTGGAACACCAGCCCGCCCAGCCCTTCGTGGTGGACGCCGCCACTCCCGCCGATCTGCTGGTGGTCGACCTCGATCCCGGCCGCGGCGTCACCATGGCCGAGATCGCCCAGGCCGCGCTGCTGATCGCCCACGAGCTGGCCACGGCCGGGCTGGTCCCGGTGGCGCGGACCAGTGGCGGCAAGGGCCTGCAACTGCAGGCCGCGATCCGTCCCACGCCGGCGGGCGAGGTGCTCGACCACGTCCGCGAGCTGGCCACCGACCTCGCCGCCCGCCACCCGGACAGGTTCGTCGTCACCCAGGCGAAGGCGGTCCGGCCCGGCCGGATCCTGATCGACTGGCTGCAGAACCAGGCCACCCGCAACACGATCTGCAGCTACTCGCTGCGGGGACGGGAACGACCCACGGTCGCCACGCCGCTGACCTGGGACGAGGTCGGCGAGGCCGCCGACGGCGCCCCGCTGGAGTTCGGCCCGGCCGAGGTGCTGGCGCGGGTCGCCGATCATGGCGACCTGGCCGCCGAACTGCTGGCCGAGGAGCGTCCGGTACTCGGGGTTCACCCGGACGCTTCCCCCGCACCGGCCGAACCGGGCCGGTCCCAGGCTCCGCCGGAGGCCGCGGGCGGCTAGATTGGTGCACCTAGTACTCGACCTGCTGAGAGGCCCGCGATGACCACTCCCGCCCAACCGTCGTCCGGTGCGGCCCAGGCCGCTCCCCTGGCGCCACCCGACATGCTCTCGCTGACCGCGCCCGCCCCGCCGCCGGTGGTCGCCGAGACCCAGGCGCCCGCGATGGCCCCGCAGGTGGAGGCGGCGCAGGTTCCGGTGCTCGACGCCAAGGTGGAGGAGTTCCTGGGTGCGCTGAGCACGGCCGAGGCGAACTCGCCGTCCTTCTCCGCCCAGGCCGACGCGGTCCGCTCGATGGGCGACGCCGATATCCGCAAGGCGGCCGAGACCTCCAACCGGCTGCTGCAGACCCCCGTCCGGGCGGTGCAGACCGGCGGGCTGGCCGACGGCTCCAAGGTGGGCCAGACCCTGCTGCAGCTCCGCCGGACGGTCGAGGATCTCGACCCCAGCGCAGCCCGCGGTTCGAAGAAGTGGTTCAAGAAGCTGCCCTTCGGCGACCAGGTGACCGACTACTTCCGCAAGTACCAGAGCTCGCAGGATCACCTCAACGGCATCCTGCACGCCCTGCGCAACGGCCAGGACGAGCTGACCAAGGACAATGTCGCGCTCAACATGGAGAAGCAGAATCTCTGGACGGTGATGGGCCGGCTGAACCAGTACGTCTACATCGCCGAGCGGCTGGACGCCAAGCTGTCGGCGCAGATCGCCGAGCTGGAGATCACCGACCCGGAGAAGGCCAAGGCGCTCAACCAGGACGTGCTGTTCTACGTCCGACAGAAGCACCAGGATCTGCTCACCCAGTTGGCGGTGTCGATCCAGAGCTACCTGGCGATCGACATCATCATCAAGAACAACATCGAGCTGATCAAGGGCGTCGACCGGGCCTCGACCACCACCATCTCCGCGCTGCGGACGGCGGTCATCGTCGCCCAGGCGCTGGGCAACCAGAAGCTGGTGCTCGACCAGATCACCGCGCTGAACAGCACCACCTCGACGATGATCCAGCGCACCTCGGAGATGCTGAAGGAGAACTCGGCCAAGATCCAGGAGCAGGCCGCCTCGTCCACCATCGGGCTGGAGCAACTGCAGGCGGCGTTCGCCAACATCTACGCCACGATGGATTCGATCGACGAGTTCAAGCTCAAGGCGCTGGACACCATGGCGGCCACCATCGGCACTCTCGAGGTCGAGGTGGTCAAGAGCCGGGAGTACCTCGACCGGGTGGCCTCGCAGGACGCCCGGGCGTCCCAGCTGCCCAGCATCACGATCGACCGGTAAGCGCGCCAGATGGGTTTCTGGGATTGGTTGCGGGGCCGCGAGCCGGAGCCGGAACCGGGGCCGCCGCCTGAGCTGGCCACGGCGCCGACCGAGGCCGACATCGCCGCGTCCCTGGCCCGGGTCGAGCAGCTGGTCGCCGATCCGGCGATCCCCGCAGTGGTGCGCTCCCGCGCGCTGAAGGTGATCGGGACCGTCCGCAAGACGCTGCCCCGGCTGGGCCTGCTCGGCCTGGGCAGCTACGACTCCTACTCGGTGGTGGCGACGGCGACCGACTACCTGCCCGAGGCGATCGGCGCCTATCTGCGGCTCCCCCGGGACTGGGCCGACTCGCGTCCGATCGAGGCCGGCAAGACGTCGTTGATGCTGCTGATCGACCAGCTCGACCTGCTCGGGATCACGATGGAGCAGATCTACGACGCCGCCAATCGCACCGACGCCGAAGCCCTGATCACCCACGGACGCTTCCTGCAGGACCGGTTCGGGCACGGGCCCGCCACCCCGGCACCGGCCGCCCCGCCGCCGGTCTCCAGCAACCCGCTCGACCTGGGACACCCATGATCACGCCGCGACGTTCCTCTCCCCCGCCACGCTCCCCCCAACCACTCCGCGGGGACCCCGAAGGAGTACCCCCGACCTGCGTTCCGCCCTGACCGCCCTGGACGCCGCCGCCCGCGCCGCCGGGATCGATCCGGCCGCGGCGGCGGAGGATGCCCGCGTCCTCGCCGCGGCGGTCTCGGAATCCAACCGCGGCGCCTACCTGGCCTGGTGCGACGCCTTCGGGCTGCCACCGTCGGCGACGCCGTTCTACGACGCCGCCTCGAAGGGACGCCGCTACCGCGGCCTGCCCACGCCGACCGCCGCCCAGGCCGCCGGCTCCACCGGCAAGCCGGCCGCCGCCTACCGCCAGGCCCTGGTGGACGTGTGCACCACCGCCGCCCTGCTGGGCGAACCCGGCCCGGCGGCGATGGGCGCGGCGCAGCTCGCCGGCGCAGCCCAGCTCGGCGCCCCGGCGCCGCGTCCGTCCGCCCCGCCGGCCACGCCCGCCCCGGACACCGCGCAGCAGGAGTTCGCCCGCCAGGCACCGGCCATCCTGGCCGACGTGCTGGCCCGGCGGGGCGAATCCCAGCAGCGGATGCTCGCCCTGAACCGCGCCGATCCGCTCACCCCGGGAGCCATTCCCGGTCTGCCCGGCTCGTCCCTGCCGACCCCCACCCTGTCCGGGTCCGGTCCGGCCCCGGCCGCCCAGCCGCCGGTCGCCGCCGCGCCCCCGGAGCCCGCCCAGCCCGAACCGGAGCCCGAACCGGAACAGCCGAAGAAGACCGTCGAGGAGTGGCTGGCCGAGCTGGACGAGCTGATCGGCCTGGCGTCGGTGAAGACCGAGATCCACCGGCAGACGGCGATCCTGCGGGTGGACGCGCTGCGCGCCAAGGCCGGCCTGAAGTCGCCGACCATCACCCGGCACCTGGTGTTCACCGGCAATCCCGGTACCGGCAAGACCACGGTGGCCCGGATGGTGGCCGGCATCTACGCCGCGATCGGCCTGCTCAGCAAGGGCCAGCTGATCGAGGTGGACCGCTCCGAACTGGTCGCCGGCTACCTCGGCCAGACCGCGATCAAGACCGCCGAGGTGGTCGCCAGCGCGACCGGCGGCGTGCTGTTCATCGACGAGGCCTACTCCCTCAACGGCGACCAGTACGGCGAGGAGGCGATCAACACCCTGGTGAAGGAGATGGAGGACAAGCGCGACGACCTGGTGGTGATCGTGGCCGGCTACACCGGCCCGATGATCGAGTTCGTCGCGAACAACCCGGGTCTGGCCAGCCGGTTCCGCACCACCATCGAGTTCGCCGACTACACCGACGAGGAACTGGAGAAGATCTTCACCCAACTGGCCACCAGGGCCGACTACGACCTCGGCGAGGGCTGCGCCGAGGAGTTCCGCCGCCAGCTCTCCCGGCAGGTCCGCGACCACACCTTCGGCAACGGACGCTGGGCGCGCAACCTGTTCGAGGCGGCGATCGGACGCCATGCCTGGCGGCTGCGCGAGATCGATGAACCCACCCTGGAGCAGTTGCGTGCCCTGGCACCGGAGGACCTGATCCCGGATCCGGCGCCACCGGTGGAGTGGGAACCGGTCGGCGAGGCGGAGACCGAGGTCGAGGAGCCGCCCGCGTGACCACTCCCACCCAGCCCCGCGTCGCCGCGGCACCCGCTCGTGGTGCCGGGCCGGACGCTACCCTGACCCGCGCCGGCCGGGCCTCCCAGGCGCTGACCGGACGCGGCAGCGGCGACACCCCGCGACGGCTCCGGCTGGCCCGCCTGGTGCACGTCCTGCTCGCCGTGGCGCTCGGGGCGGGTGCCGTGCTCACCGGGGCCGAGCTCAATGACCGGGTGGCCACGGCGGCGCTGCACACCGCCCAGCTCGAACGCGCGACCAGCATCGAGACCAGCCTGCAGTACGCCCAGGAGAACGCCGGCGAGACGCCGGCCAGTGGTGCCGTCCTTCCCGAGAAGACCCAGAACGCGCTGGACACCGCCACCACCGCGCTGATCGAGATGGCCGACGCCGGCACCGACCAGACCACCAGCCTGGCCGCCGTGGCGAGCCTGATCTCCCGCTACGCCGCGACCCTGGCGGCAGGCAGGGCAGCGCCGGCCAAGGAGTTGCTGGAGAACGAGCTGCTGCCCGCGGTGCGGCAGCTTCAGACCGACCACAGCGCGGTCTCCGGCACCGTGGTGAGCTGGTGGATGTGGCTGGTGCCGGTCGGCGCCTGGCTGGCCTTCGCCGCGATCGCCGGGATCGCCTGGTACACCGCCCGGGTCAGCCACCGGGTGCTCAACCTCGGGTTGGTGGCAGCCGCGCTGGCCACGGCGGCGCTGGCGCTCCGCAGCGGGACCACGCTGGTCCAGGCCACCGCCGCGGATCCGGAATTCACCGTCGTGGCGGTGGCCTGCGCCCTGGTCAGCGCGGTGGCGGGCACCTGGGGTCTGCACCAGCGGCTGAAGGAGTATCGATGAGCACCCCACGAAGTTCCTCTCCTCCGCTGCGCTCCCCCGAACTCCGCGGAGGCCCCGCATGAGCGCCACCGTCTCCCCGGCCGCGCCGGGCCAGCTGGGCGTCGCCGCCCGTCCGGTGGAGATGCTGGAGTATCTCGGCAAGCTGGATGCCTGGCTGGGCCAGCGGCGGGCGGAACTGGACGCTCTGGACGCCCAGATCCAGTCCACCGGACGCCAGGCCGAGCTGACCGGCGACATCACCCTGGCACTGGCGCTGTGGCAGGCGGTGAAGACCCGGCAGGATCTGATCCTGCGGACCTGGGACTCCGGCCGGGTCGGCCAGGTCGAGCTGGAGCGCCTCTCCGGGCTGATCTGGGGCAGGCTGGACACCCAGGGGTCGACGGTCGACCAGTTGCGCTCGATGGCGGTCTCGCTGCCCGAGGCCGGCCGGTTGTGCGACGCCCTGGTGGCCCAGCTCCGCACCCGGCTGAACACCGACCCCAACGCCGAGCAGCAGCTGATCCGGCTGCGCAATCTGCGCGCCCAGTTCGAACGCATCCGCGACCAGATCGGGCTGGAGCCGGCCCCGGCCCAACCGGCCGCGCAGGCGAAGCTGGCCTCCTTCGTGCAACGCGCCGAAGAGCTCACCGGCAAGCGGGAACGCGGCGGCGACATCGGCGGGCTGCTCGGCCCGCTGGAGATCGACGCGGCCCGCTACGAGCGGGACCTGATCGTCACCGGCGCGCAGCGACGGGAGGCCCGCGA
>JAEXCA010000023.1 GCA_023393755.1 Actinomycetes bacterium
GCCGCCGGTCCCGGGATCGCCCGCGCGGTCGAGGAGGTGACCGCGGCCGCCTCGGCCTGGCCGGCCGCGACCACCCTGCTGGACGGCGGCGCCACGGTCGAGGCGGTGACCGGGCTGGCCTCCCGGGTGGGGGTGCTGCACCTGGCGGCCCACGGCCGGCACGCGGTCGACAACCCGCTGTTCTCCGGCCTGGAGCTGGCCGACGGCACCCTGTTCGGCTACGACATCGACCGGATGCCGCAGGTGCCCGACATCGTGGTGCTGTCGGCCTGCGAGCTCGGCCGCTCCACCGTCCGCTGGGGCGAGGAGGCGATCGGCATGACCAGGGCCTGGCTGCACGCCGGAACCGCCTGCGTGGTGGCGGCCCCGGTGGTGGTGGCGGACGACCTGGCCTGCGAGCTGCTCGGCGCGATGCACGCCGAACTGGCCGCGGGCCGTCCGGCCGCCGAGGCCCTGGCCCTGGCCGGCGAGCGCACCGGCATCAACGCCCCCTTCCAGTGCAATGGCTCCGGCTTCTAGGCGCGAGGGGAGGCCCTCGGCGAGTACGACGGGGGTCAGCCGCGCAAGCTTCCGGTGAGTCCCCTGGAGACCGGCGGGAACCGGCCGGGAACCCGTCGGGAAGAACTTCTCCGCCGGATGTATCAAAGCGTCCCGAGCCGTCTCTCTCCTTATCGGAACCACGCTGTGCACGGCAGTTTCGGGGGGAGCTGCGAGCAAGCGATCAGCGTTTGGGGGGGCGCAGATCGCTGGAGTTCCGGAGAAGGGGTGCCGCCTAGGCTGCGGCACTCCTTCTCTGTCTGCGCGGGGTCGGCCGATCGGGCCGCCGGCCGTCGATCAGCGGTTCGCTAGCCTCCGGCGACGATCGCCAGGCCGGTGGCCTGGGCCGCGGCCTGCAGGCCTCCGGCGTCGGTCACCTGCCCGAAACCGAGCTTGGTCATGATCTCGACGGCCTGTGCCGAGCGGTTGCCCGAGCGGCAGTAGACAACGTAGCTGCCGTCCGCCGGCAGGGCGCCGATCTGCTGTTCGAAGGCACCCGAGCCGAGATCGATGTTCAGCGCACCCTCCAGGTGCCCTTCGGCGAACTCCTGCGGCGTCCGGACATCGACCACCACGGCGTCCGGCGGGAGCGGTTCGGACGGCGACGGGGAGCACGCCGCCACCCCCACCAGCACCACCAGACCGAGCACCAGGTTCCGCAACACCCCGACCAGTGACCGCACCCCAACTCCTTCGGTAGCCAGACACCATCACCCTATACCCGCAGGGGTATGGGACGCGGGCGCTCGGCCGACCTCGTGCACCCGAACCGGTGACCGCTCAACCCGGTTCCCGGCGGGACAGCCGCCCGTCCGATCCGAGCGCCAGCTCGTGGTCCAGCCCGAGCCGGCCGAGGAAGCCGCGGTCGTGCGAGACCACCAGCAGAGCACCGCGCCAGCCGTCCAGCGCGGCCACCAGCTGCTCCACGCTGGCCAGGTCGAGGTTGTTGGTCGGTTCGTCCAGGACGAGCAGTTGCGCCACCGGCTCGGCGAACAGGACGCGGGCCAGCGCCAGCCGGAACCGCTCGCCGCCGGAGAGCGTGGCCACCGGACGCTCAACCGCCTCGCCACGCAACAGGAAGCGGGCAAGCCGGTTGCGAAGCAGGCCGGCCGGCTGGCCGGGAGCCGCCGCCTGCAGGTTGGCCAGCACGCTGAGCCGGTCGTCCAGTCCGTCCAGCCGTTGCGGCAGGTAGCCGACCCGGTCGGTCAGCGCGACGGCCGTCGCCCGCCCATCGCTCCCGGGCGGCTGCGGTGAATCGTCCGCCCCCGCCGCCATGGGGTCGCCGAGCTGAAGGGGTAGCCGGGCGGGCGACCGTCCCTGTGCCACCGCCGAGCGCACCAACTGCTCGATCAGGGTGGTCTTGCCGACACCGTTGGCTCCGGTGAGCGCGATCCGCTCCGGGCCCTGGATCACCAGGGTCCGGCCGTCGGAACCGGTCAACTCGGCCAGCCGGCGGCCGGCCGGCACGGCGGGATCCGGCAGGTCCACCCGGATCCGGTCGTCCTCGCGGACCCGCACCTCGGCCTGCTCGACCGCCGCCCGGGCGGCCTCGATCCTGGCCTCCAGCATGCCGCGTCGGGCACCCGCCGACTTCTCCGCGGAGTTGCGCCGGTCGTTGATGGCGGCCGGGACGTAGCGGCGGTTGGCCCTGTCCTTGCGGCCCTGGCGTTCGGCATGGGCGATCTTCTGCTCGGCCTCGATCCGCTGACGACGCTCGACCCGCAGCACCTGCTCGGCGGTTCGCAGCGCCTGCCGGGCGGCCTGCTGCTCGCGCTCCAGGGCGTCGCGGTACTCGCTGTAGGGGCCACCGAAGACGGCCAGCTCGCCGGCCCGCAGCTCGGCGGTGGCGTCCATCAACTCCAGCAGCTCCAGGTCATGGCTGACCGCGATCAGCGTCCCGCGCCAGCCGCGGACCAGCTGGTGGAGCCGGTGGCGGGAGTCGGCGTCCAGGTTGTTGGTCGGTTCGTCCAGCAACGCGATGGCCGCGCCGCGCAGCCTGATCCCGACCAGCGCGGCCAGGACCGTCTCGCCACCGGAGAGGGTGGACACCGGGCGGTCGAGTCCGGTGGGCAGGGCGGCCTCGGCCAGCGAGGCCACCGCCCGGGACCCGATGTCCCAGGCGTCGCCGACCAGGTCGAACAACGCCGGGTCGGGATCGCCGGCTTCGATGGCGCCGACCGCCTCCAGGATCGTCCGGACGCCGAGCAGGTCGGCCAGGGTGGCGTCGGTGGCCAGGGTGAGGTGCTGGGGCAGGTAGTCGACCGAACCGCTGGTGCCGATGGTTCCGGAGGTCGGGGCGAGCCGGCCGGCGATCAGCTTCAGCAGGGTGGACTTGCCGGCGCCGTTGACGCCGATCAGGCCGGTACGGCCGCGTCCGAAGGTACCCGTGAGGCGGGTGAGGGCCGGGGTTCCGTCCGGCCAGTCGAAGGAGAGGTCGTCCAGGACGACCGCGGGCAGGGCAGGCATGAGGGCTCCAGGGTCGGGATGCGCCGACCTTCAGCCCGGAGGGAGGGATCAGCGCGTGGCGGTCGGGATACGTCCCTGGTCGCGCATGTTCGTCCTCATCCGACGTTCCCTGGCATCACGGAGCCTCTCCGCGGGAACCGTCCCAGGGTGCCATACCGGCCTCCCGACATCAACCCAGCGGATCTCCGACAGGGCGGGGCACGGAGCCCTTCGACCCAGCTCGGGGAGGTGTCCCGGGCGGCAGAGACCCTTCGACAAGCTCAGGGAACGTCCACGGTTCCCGATGGACTCCGTCAGCCCGCGTTGGCCACCCAGCGGAGCATGGCCCCGACCAGCGGCGCGAAGCCCGGCCACGCCAGGAAGGGGGTCGGGCACCAGTGCGGGCCGATGTCCGAGGTCCACACCAGGGAGCGCCCCCGCCCCACCTCCAGCGAGGCGATCAGCACGTCGGCGTCCACCGTCGCGTGCACCGTCGCCTCCGGCTTGGCCAGCACCCGGTTGTAGCCGAGCAGATCGGGAGCACCGTCCAGTGCCTCGCCCAGCGCACCGGTCGCGGCCGGACGGGCGCCCTGCGGCGCCTCGACCCGGTCGTCGCAGTCCAGCAGGGTGACCGGCAGGACGTCGACGATCGGCGTCCGGGCGAAGTTGGCGCGGGCCTGGAAGCCCTGGAAGCTGAGGTAGCCGCCGGCCATCATCAGCCCCCCACCGCCCCGGACGTACTCGGCCAGCACCTGCAGCCGGTTGGGCATCGATCGTCCGCCCACCCAGGTGGCCGGCGGCAGCAGGAACGAGTTGGCCCCGATGTCGGAGAGGATCACCGCGTCGTACTCGGCCAGCTCGGCCAGGCTGAACGGGAACTTCTCCGGGACGTCATGGGCGTACAGCTGCTCGACGGTCACCCCTTCGCTCGCGGCGGCGGCGATGAAGGCGTCCGCGCCCCGTTCGAAGACGGTGGAACTGAAGCTGTCGAAGCCCTTGAAGTGGGTGGACTGCGAGATCCACGACTCCCCGGCCAGCAGGATCCTGGTCATCAAAGCTCCTCAGTACGCCAGGCCCTCAGGCTCGGGCCCCAGCCTCGGCACGCTCGGGTCCGGCACCTGGAAACCGTTGGCCCGGTAGGCGTCGTAGTCGAAGTCCTCGCACTCCTGGTAGCCGCGCAGGTGGTACTCGTAGAAGCCCTCCCACTCCTCGTAGCCGTCGCCCAGCGACGACTCCAGGAAGGCGTCGGCCATCGCCATGCCCAGCCGCGGGGCCGTCCAGAACGCACCCATCGCCAGCAGGTTGGCGTTGTTCGCCGTCGCGGCCCGCTTGGCCGACGGCAGCGTCTCGGCCACCGCGGCATGGACGTGCGGCAGCTTGGACGCGGCGATGTGGATCCCCATCCCGGTGCCACAGAAGGCCAGCGCCTTCTCGTATTCGCCCTCGGCGATCTTCGCCCCCACCAGGAAGCCCGCCCGGTGGTACATCGGTGCGGTGGCCAGGTCAGGGGTGACGTCCTCGACCGTCCAGCCCCGTTCGGTCAGGTGCTGCTTCACCGCCTCCTTCAGCGGGAAGCCGGCGAAGTCGGCGCCGACCACCACGTACCGGTCCTTGGCAGTCCTCATCAGTTGGCGTCCTTTCTGGCTCGTGGTTTGCGAGGCGGTCTGTACTGCGAGAAGTAGTTGGCGGTCATCACGGCCAGCAGCACACCGCCCCAGATCAGCGGGCGGTAGAAGTTGCTGATGTCGGGGAACATGTTCAGGCCGGAGGACAGGATCTGCAGGATGACGACGGCCAGCACCACCCCGAACAGCCGGCCGCTGCCGCCGTTGGGGTTCACCCCGCCCAGCACCACGATCAGGATGGTGAGCAGGGTGTAGGTCGAGCCGTAGTCGGCCTTGGCGGAGTTGTAGTTGGCCAGCATCACCAGGCCGCCGAGGGCGCCGAGCAGACCGGAGAACACGTAGGTGCGGATCAGCAGCCCGGTGGTGTTCAGGCCGCTCAGCCGCGCCGCGGTCTCGTTGGTGCCAAGCATCAGGATCTTCTTGCCGAAGGCGGTCTTGCCCATGAACAGGCCGACGATGATCGCCGCCCCGATGAACACCACCAGCGGGACCGGGACCACGCCGAACAGCTTCCCGGCGAAGACCTCGCCGTAGGCCGGTGGCAGGCCGCTGACCGGCTTGCCGCCGGTGATGATCACCGCGATACCGGTGAACAACTCCAGGGTGCCCAGGGTGACCAGGATCGGCGGGATCTTCACCGTGGCCACCAGGAAGCCGTTGAACGCCCCGGCCAGCGCGCCGGCCACCAGCGCGAACAGGATCGCCGCGCCGATCGCCATCACGACCTGGCCGCCGGTGGCGTCCGGCGGGGCGAGCGAGAGCATCAGCACGGCCGCGCCGATGGAGGTCATGTTGGCGATGCCCACCAACGACAGGTCGATGCCCGAGGTCATCATGGTGAGCATCACGCCGAGCGCCAGCAGGCCGAACTCGGGGAACTGGATCGCCATCGACTGCCAGGTGCGCAGGTTGAGGAAGCTGCCGGTCTTCACCACGGCGAAGAACAGGAAGATCGCGGCCAGGATGATCAGCAGCCGGGTGATGTGGGTGTCGCGGGTGATCGACCGCACCACGCGGGAGTTGAGGATGTTCGTCGTCACTGGAGTTCCCCTCTCAGACCGCAGCCCGTAGCCGGCTTCGGGAACGGGACAGCTGGACGGCTGAGATCCCGGTTCCGACGATGATCAGCAGACCCAGCGAGAAGCCCTGCCAAAAGGTCGGGATGCCCAGCAGGATCATGCTGTTCTGGACGGTGGTGATCAGCAGGGTGCCCAGCATGACGCCGGTCAGCGTGCCGGTGCCGCCGGTGATCGCGGTGCCGCCGAGCACCACCGCGGCGATCACCATCATCTCCATGCCGAGCAGGTTGGTCGGGTGCATCTGCCCCATCATCGAGGTGCGGATCAGACCGGCGACGGCGGCGATCACCCCGACCAGGACGTACAGCCAGAACTTGATCTGCTTGACCTTGAAGCCGGCCCGCTCGGCGGAGCTCTCGTCCCCGCCGATGGCGTAGATGCCGCGGCCGAACATGGTGTAGCGCAGCACGACGAACGCCGCCGCCAGCACCGCCAGCAGGATCAGGAAGGCGACCGGCATGCTCGAGGTCAGCCCGGACTGCGGGTTTGTGGCGACGAACAGCGAGGCCCGGCCGAAGTCGGCCATCGCCGGCGGGATCACCGGGATCTGCACCGAGCTCAGCACGCCCTGCATCACGCCGGAGAACACGCTCGAGGTGCCCAGCGTGATGATCAGGGTGGGCAGCGCCAGCCGGGCGGTGAACAGGCCGTTGAAGGCGCCGAGGATGGCACCGATCGCCATCGCCATCACGAACGGCAGCCAGATCCCGCCGACGTAGCCGGTGTCGACCAGGTAGCGGGTGGTGGCGTAGACCGCCAGCGAGGCCAGCGCCGGGAACGACACGTCGATGCCGCCGGAGACGATCACCAGGAAGGCACCGATCCCGAACAGCCCGGGGACGACCATCGCGTTGGCGATGTCGACCAGGTTGTTGGCGGTGAAGAACTGGCCGCTGCGGGCCTGGATCACGATGCCGAGCACCAGGATCACCAGGAAGACGTAGAACTCGTTGGAACGCAGCGCCTGGGACGCGAATGCCTTCATGCCGACTCACCTCCGGGAGCGTCGTCGCTGGTCATCAGGGCGGCCAGCTGCGCCTCGGTGGTGGTGGCCGGGTCGAGCTCGGCGACGATCCGGCCGGACTTCATCAGCAGGATGCGGTTGCAGTTGCCGATCACCTCCGGGATGTCGTCGGAGATCACGATCACCGCCATCCCGCGTCCGGCCAGGTCCTGCAGGATCTGGTGGATGTCGTGCTTGGAGCCGATGTCGACACCGACCGTCGGCCCGTTCAGGATCAGCACGGTCGGGTTGGTGGCCAGCCACTTGGCCAGCACGATGCGCTGCTGGTTGCCGCCGGAGAGGGTGTTGGCCGGGTTGTCCTGGTCGTGCGCGGCGATCCGCAGCTCGTCGATCCAGCGCTGCGCCTCCTTGCGCTTGCGGCCCTCGTCGTAGATGCCCCGGGTGACCGCCGCGTTGTCGATCTCGGAGATCACGATGTTGTCGCCGATCGAGCGCGGCAGGAACAGTCCCTCGGTCAGCCGGTCCTCGGGGACGTAGCCGATCCCGGCGTCGATCGCGTCCCGGACGCCGCCGAAGCTGACCGGGTCGCCCTTCAGCCGGATCTCGCCGGATTCCGGACGCAGCGCGCCGAACAGCGCCAGCGCCAGCTCGGTCCGTCCGGAGCCGAGCAGGCCGGTGATGCCGACGATCTCACCCGGGCAGAGCTGGAAGGAGATGTCCTCGAAGCCACCGGCCAGGCTGAGCCGGTCGACCTCGAGCACCGGCTCGGCGGTGATCGCCGGAGCGGTGAAACGGGTGTCCTCGAACTCCCGGCCGGTCATGAAGTAGGAGAACTTCTTCCGGTCGAGCTCGCTGGTCGGCAGGCTCGCGGCCAGCTCGCCGTTGCGGATGATGGTGAACCGCTCGCTGATCTCGAACACCTCCTCCAGCTTGTGGCTGACGAAGAGGATGGCGATCCCGCGGGCCTTCAGGTCGAGGATGATCCGGAACAGCGCGTCGACCTCCTTCTTGGTCAACGCGGTGGTCGGCTCGTCCATGATGATGAGCTTGGCGTTGTGCATCAGCGCCCGGCTGATCGCCACGAGTTGCCGGTCGGCCACCGACAGCGTGCCGACCTTGGCGTCCAGGTCGACCTTGAAGTCGATCTGGGAGACCGCCTCCTCGGCGATCCGGCGGAATCGCCGCCAGTTCACCAGCTTGCGCTTGGCGGCCAGTTCGGTGTTGAGCGCGAGGTTCTCCATCACCGACAGGTTCGGGAAGACCGAGAAGTCCTGGTAGATCACCTGCACCCCGCCCATGATCGACTCGATCGGGGTGAGCTTGGCGTGGTCGGTGCCGTTGAGGGTGATCGTGCCCGAATCCGGGGTGTAGACCCCGGAGATGATCTTGATCAGGGTCGACTTCCCGCAGCCGTTCTCGCCGGCCAGGCAGTGGATCTCACCCGGTTGGATCTCCAGGTCGATGCCCTTCAACGCCTGGACACCGGAGAAGGACTTGGTGATGCCACGCACCGCGATGACGCTGTCGGTCACGCGCTGACCTCCTTGTCTGGGACGGACTGTGCCGTGGGAGAGCTTCGCGCCCTCCCACGGCACGCCCATGCAATCAGAAGCCGAAGCTGTCGACGTTGTCCTTGGTGATGACAACCCAGCCGTTGCCCTCGAGCACCTTGTCGGAGCCCTCGGCGAACTTCATCTCCTCGTAGCCCTTGACGTTCAGGTTCACCGGAGCGGTCACCTTGTGGTCGGGGGCGTCCAGCACCTGGCGGGCCAGGTCGGCCAGCGCGTAGCCCGCGTCGGCCGGATCCCACAGGGTCAGCGCGGCCACCGAGCCGTCGACCAGGATCTGCTTGTTGGCGGCCGGCATGCCGGTCCCGGCGGTGAACACCTTCCCCTTCAGGCCCAGTTCGTCGATCGCCCGGGCGATGCCGGGGGCGTCGAAGGAGGAGGTGCCCATGATGCCCTTGAGGTCGGGGTGCGACTTCAGCAGTTCCTTGGCGGTCTGGTAGGCGGTCTCGCCGTCGTCCTGGGACTCGACCCGGTTGGGGTTGTCCAGCAGCTTCATGTTCGGGTACTTCTCCTGCTGGTGCGCGACGCCACCGTCCGCCCACTCGTTGTGGGAGGCATTGGTGACGTGGCCGACCATGGTGGTGTACAGGCCCTCGCCACCCATCGCCTCGGCCAGGTTGTCCATGATGAACGCGCCGTAGGCCGAGTTGTTGAAGGCCTCGATGTCGTACATGGTGTTCTGCTGGCTGGCGCCCTCATGGGTGACGACGACGATGCCGGCGTCCAGGGCCTCCTTCAGGACCGTCTCCAGCGCGCCCGGATCGACCGGCACGACGCCGATCGCGTCCACGCCCTGGGCGATCAGGTCCTGGATGACCTGGGCCTGCTGGGTGGCGTCGGTCTCAGCGGGGCCCTTCTGGTACACGGTGAGGTCCTTGTGGTCCTCCTGGTACTTCTTCACCCCGGTTTCCATCCGGACGAACCACGGGTTGGTGGAGTCCTTCGGGACGATCGCGATGGTGTAGTTCTTGTCCCCTCCGGTGTCACCGGAGGCTGCCGGGCTGCCGGTGCCAGCGGTTCCACCGCAGGCGGTCAGCGTCAGGCTCAGCGCCAGCGCCGACCCCAGCGCCCCAGCGATCAGGCGTCGTTTCATGGCCAGTCTCTCCTCTACCTCGTCTCAGCCGAACGGTTCCGCGGCGGCCAACCCACCCAACCCTGGACGAGCTCTCCATCGCTTCCACCGGCGGCCTTGCCGGACGTTTGAAGCGGTTCATTTCTTGAACCGCTTCAAAAGTTACACTCAGTTCCGTCCGCACGCACCATCTTCAACGGAAGAAGTAGATAACGGTTTGGACACCGTCGCCACGAACGCGGCGGGCGACCGGGGCGGGCGGAGAAAGGGGTACGGACGTGGCGCAGTCGAGGCGGCCGGACGGTCGGACCACGGCCAGCATCCGCGATGTCGCCGCACGCGCCGGCGTCTCGGTCGGGACGGTGTCGAACACGATCAACCACCCCGAGGTGGTGCGGCACCGGACCCGCGCCGCGGTGGAGGAGGCGATCGCCGAGCTGGGCTTCGTCCCCAACCAGCAGGCCCGGATGCTCACCGGCGTCTCCAGCCAGGTGATCGGCCTGATCGTCCAGGATCTGATGAGCCCCTTCTTCATGGAGGCCGCCAGCGCCGTCGAGCGGGCGGCGAACGAGGCCGGCCACATGATGATCCTGTGTGACTCGGAGAACACCCGGGACCGGGAGGATGCGCTGTTGCAGCTGCTGACCGCGCAGCGGGTGCGCGGCGTGCTGCTCACCCCGGCCACGGCCGAGGTCGACTCCCTGCCGAGCTGGCCGGCCGACCAGCAGGTGCCGGTGGTCTTCGTCGACTACAAGGGCTCCCCCGGCACCTGCTCGGTCTCGGTGGACCACGTCGCCGGTGCCAAGCTCGCCGTGAGCCACCTGCTCTCCCTGGGGCACGACCGGATCGCCTTCGTCGGCGGACCGACGGTGCTGCACCAGTTCGCCCAACGCAGCCAGGGCTCGAAGCTGGCGCTGATCGAAGCCGGCCTCGATCCGGAGACCGCGCTGATCGAGGAGAGCGTGGAGGCGATCGGCATCCGGGACGGCATGCTCGCCGCCCAGCGCCTGATCGAGCGCGGGCTGCCCGGCGCCGTGTTCTGCGGCAACGACATGCTGGCCTTCGGGGTGTACCGCGGCCTGGCGCAGAACGGGCTGCGGGTCCCCGAGGACGTCGCCCTGGTGGGGTATGACGACATCACCTTCGCGGCGGACTGGATCGTGCCGCTCACCTCGGTGCGCCAGCCGATCTACGAACTCGGCTACCGGGCGGCCAACCTGCTGTTCGAGCACTCCGCCGACGATCCCGGCCACCTCCACCAGCAGATCGTGCTGACCCCCTCCCTGATCATCCGGGCGTCCAGCACTCCCGCCGTGGGCTAGCAGATCCGCCTACTCGCCGGCCCGGTCCATCCACGAGCGCCGAAGGTCGTCCAGCCAGGGACGGAGGTTGGCCACCGTGTCGGGCATGAAGGGCAGTTGGCCGAGCATCGCCAGCAGCCGGTCCGGCGTCACCCACTCGCCCCAGGCCACCTCCTCGGGCTGCCAGCGGATCGGGCCGTCCCAGGTGCACTCGTAGCAGTGGGCGTGGAAGCGGGTGTGGTCGTCGGCGTAGTCGGTCTCGAACAGCGGACGCAACGCGACCCCGGTCACCCCGAGTTCCTCCTCGACCTCCCGCAGCGCGGCGGCGTGGGGCTCCTCGCCGGCCTGCAGCACCCCGCCGGCGGCGAAGTCGTAGCGGCCCGGGTAGACGTCCTTGGTGTCGGTGCGGCGATGGACGTACACCCGTCCGGCCGGATCCCTGACCACAACCGCCGTCGCGCCGTGCCAGAGGTTCCGGGCCCGCATCTCGGCCCGGGTCGCCACCTCGCCGGTCGGCCGGCCGTCCGGCCCGTACAGCGCCACGCGTTCCGTCATGCTCCCCATCATCCACCCTCTTGGCCGATGGTTCTCCTTGTCGCCGAGGGCCTCCCCCGGGGCACAGGCCCTCGGCGACAACCGGGGCACCCAGCGGTCGATGGGGACGGGGGGTGGACGGGCGGAGGCGTTGACGTGGGAGGTCGGGGGGACCACGCTGGCTGCCACCACATCGGGAGGTCGCCATGTCCGAAGCCGTCGCCGATCGACCGCAGCCGTCGCCCGCGGAATGCTCGCTGGTGATGAAGGGCGGGATCACCTCGGGGGTGGTCTACCCGCAGGCGGTGACCGAGCTCGCCGCCCGGTACCGGTTCCGCCGGATCGGCGGCTCCTCGGCCGGGGCGATCGCGGCCGTGCTGGCCGCGGCAGCCGAGTACCACCGCGGCCGGACCGGGCAGACCCCACCGGGCCGGCCCGCGCAGAGCGCGACCCACCTCTCCTCGCCGTCACCCACCGAGCCGGCGCCTCCCGACGGCTGGGACCCGGCGGCGGCAGGCTTCGACCGGCTGCGCCGGCTCCCCTTCCAGCTGCAGACCCAGTTGCCGCTGCTCTTCGCCCCGGCCACCCGGACGAAGCGGGTGTTCCACCTGCTGGGGGCCTGGATCGAACCCGGCTGGTCGCGCGGCCGGCGGATCGCGAGTTCGGTGGGACGGCTGCTCCGCCAGGGCTGGCTGCCGTTCGTCGCGGTGACGCTGGCACTGCTGCTGCCCGGCTTCGGAGCGGCGGTCGCGCTGGCGGGGGGACTGCGTCCGGAAACCTGGTGGCCGGTGGCCGGCGCCACCGCGCTGTGGCTGCCACCGGCGCTGGCCGGCGGCCTGCTCGCCGCGGCGATCGTGGTCGGCCGACGTACCCTGCGGGCGGTCGACGGCAACGGCTTCGGCATCGTCAACGGCCATCTCGCCGACGACAGCCAGGCGCTCACCGACTGGCTGACCCGGGAGATCAACCTCACCGCCGGACGGCCGGCGTCCGCTCCGCCGCTGACCTTCGGCGACCTCTGGGGGGACGAGGCCACGGCCGAGTTCCGCCGGACCTTCACCCGTGGCACCGGCGCCCAGGCCCGCTTCAACCACAATGTCGGGTCGATCGCCTGGAGCAGGCTCGACCCGGAACTCGACCTGCGGGTGATGACCACCTGCCTCACCCACCGGCTGCCGCAGAGCTTCCCCTTCTTCGACGACAACTACCTGTTCTGCGCGACCTGCCTGGCCGGCTACTTCCCGTCCACCGTCGCCGGGGCGCTGGTCGAGCATGCCCGGGACGCGGTCGAGCCGGAGAGCCGCTGGACGCCGCCGCGCTGCCCGCGGCACGGCGAGGACCTGCGCCGGCTTCCGTTCGCGCCCGACATCCCGGTGGTGGTGGCGGCCCGGCTGAGCCTGAGCTTCCCGGTGCTGATCAGCGCGGTGCCGCTGTACTACCAGGACTTCTTCAAGAAGCGCGACGACGACCGCTCGGTACCGGTGGTCACCGCGTGGTTCTCCGACGGCGGCATCACCAGCAACTTCCCGATGCAGTTCTTCGACGCCTGGCTGCCGAACCGTCCGACCTTCGGCATCAACCTGGTCGACTTCGAGCCTGGCTACGACGATCAGGCGGTGACCCTGCCGGCCGCCACCAAGCGCGCCCGGCTCACCGAGACCCCGATCCGCAGCGCCCTCGGGCTGCTCAGCACCACCCTGGCCACCATGCAGGACTGGCCGGACCGGGTGCAGATGGACTCCCCCGGCTTCAAGGACCGGATCGCCACCATCCGCACCACCGCCGGCGAGGGCGGACTCAACCTCGCGATGAGGCCCGAGACGATCGCCGGGCTGAGCGCCAAGGGCGCGCTGGCCGGCGCGAAGCTCCGCGACGACTTCGACTTCGAACTGCACCGCTGGCTCCGCTTCCGGATCGCGATGAACGGGCTCAGCGTGGCCCTGGCCCGGTTCGGCGACAACCTGCCCGACTTCGAGGCCAACCTGCCGGAGCCGTGGGATCGTCCGACCTACCAGTTCCGCGGCCACCGGGAGGCCAGGGTGCGACAGGACGCCCGCGACCTGGCCGCTCTCGCCGCCGCCTGGGCCGCCGACGGCTGGCCGGCCAACCGGGACCGTCCGCCGCGCCCGGAGCCGGTGCTGCGCTTCGGCCCGGGCTCCCACTGAACCGGGAGCCGCACAGGAAGTTCCCAGCGAACCCCCAGCGGATCGACGGCGCAGGGCAGGCTCCGTCACAGCCGAGCGGCCGAGGGTTGGGCCATCACCTACCAAGGAGTTCCGATGGCCTTCCCAATCGCCCGTACCGCGGCCGCGCTGTTGGCCGCCCCCGTCCTGGCCCTGTCCCTCGCCCTGCCGGCCGGCGCCACCGCCGTCGCCGTGCGGTACCGCCCGCCGATCGACGGCTGGGTCTCCCCCGCACGGACCACCACCGGGTCGGCCGTGCTCGCCTCGGCCCGGCAGTCGACCGGCGTCGTCCTGATCGACACCACCGTCGACTACGGGATCGGCGCGGCCGCCGGCACCGGGCTCGTCCTCACCTCCGACGGCATCGTGGTCACCAACCACCACGTCGTCGAGGGCAGCACCCAGGTCGAGGTGACCGACCCGGCCACCGGTGACAGCTACGCCGCCGACGTGATCGGCTACGACCCCGACACCGACGTCGCCGTCCTGCAACTCGAGGACGCCAGCGGGCTGGCCACGGTGGCGACCGACACCTCCGCGGTCGCCGAGGGGGACGACGTGACCGCGGTCGGCAACTCCAACGGCGGCGGGGTGCTGACCGCCGCGTCCGGCGAGGTCACCGACACCGACGCCGACATCGACGTCTCCGGCGACGACGGCAGCGTCGAGCACCTGGCCGACCTGATCGAGGTGGACGCGACCGTCGTCCCGGGCGACTCCGGCGGAGCCCTGCTGGACGACGACGGCGAGGTGATTGGCATGAATGTGGCCGCCTCCTCCAACGGCACCTCCGGCTATGCGATCCCGATCTCCACCGTGCTCGACCTGGCCGACCAGATCCTGGCCGGGGACGACTCCGGCGCGGTCACCCTGGGCTACGGACCGGCGCTCGGCCTGCAGCTGAGCCCCCGGGGCAGTGACCTGCTGGTGGTCGGCGTGGTCTCCGGCAGCGCCGCGGACGAGGCCGGGGTGGCCCCCGGCTCCGTCCTGACCGAGTTCGACGGCCACGCACTGACCGACTACTCCGACCTGACCGCCGCGATGGCCAGGCTCTCCCCCGGCGACACCACCCGGCTCAGCTGGCTGGACCCGTCCGGCACCTCCCAGACCGCCACCGTGACCCTGGGTCGCGCTCCACTCGCCTGAGGCGGCCATGACGACCCGACGCCTCCGCGCCTGGATCGCCGCAGCCTGCGCGGCCGCCGTCACCCTCACCGGGACGGCGGCCGCCTGGGCCCTGGACCGGTTCGTGATCTGGCACGTCGAGGTCTCCGACGTCAGCCGGTACGAGGCCGAGAACTCCACCGTCCAGCCCACCACCGCGGAGACCGGCGACGCCGAGCTGACCGACACCGGCTACACCAGGGGCGGGACCTCGATCGCGATCAGCACGGTCACCACCGGCTCGGGCGACGACACCCTCACCTACTACGTGGCGGACGTGGTGCTGGCCGACGCCACCGCCCTGCGGTCCGCCTTCGCGCACAACCAGTTCGGCGAGAACATCACCGAACTGACCAGCGAGATCGCCGCCGAGCACGACGCCGTACTGGCGATCAACGGCGACTACTACGGCTTCCGGGACACCGGGATCGTGATCCGCAACGGCGTGATCTACCGCGACGAACCCGCCCGCACCGGGATCGCCTTCCACCTCGACGGGACCGCCAGGATCTACGACGAGACCACCACCTCCGCCGAGGAACTGCTGGCCGACGGGGTCTGGAACACCCTGTCGTTCGGCCCGGCGCTGGTCGAGGACGGGGCCGTGGTGGCCGGGATCGACCGGGTCGAGGTGGACACCAACTTCGGCAACCACTCCATCCAGGGCGAGCAGCCCCGCACCGCGGTCGGGGTGATCGACGCCAACCACCTGGTCTTCGTGGTGGTGGACGGCCGCGAGGAGGGCTACAGCCGCGGCGCGACCCTGCCCGAGCTCGCCCAGATCATGCTCGACCTGGGGGCGTCCACCGCCTACAACCAGGACGGCGGCGGCTCCTCGCCCCGCTACTTCAACGGCGAGGTGGTGAACCCGCCCTCCCACCGGGGTGAGCGTG
>JAEXCA010000083.1 GCA_023393755.1 Actinomycetes bacterium
GGTGTGGTCGTGGGAACGCTCGTAGACGTACACCAGGGTGCGCGCGGGGGCGGCCGCCGCCCCGGCGGCCAGCTCGATCCGCAGCGCGTGGTCGTCCTCGTCGGCCACGCCGAGGAAGGTCTGGTCGCGCAGCGCCACGGTGGTCAGCCCGCTGCCGGCGAACCGGGCGGGGCCGACCGTGGCGGTGCGGACGCCGGCCGCGGCCAGCCGTTCCAGATAGGTCAGCTGGGGCTGGACGTCGAGCGGATGGACGGCGGACGGCCACTGCAGGGTGTTGAGCACCTGCCCGGTCGGCGGGTAGCGGAAGGAGTAGCCGGCCACCCCGTGCTGGCCCGGCGTCAGACCGGTGCCGAAGCTGGTGATGCTGGTGGCGGTGGTGCTCGGCACGCCGCAGGTGATCGCCTGCCCGGCCAGACCGGCCAGGTGGGGGGCGACGTGCCAGTGGTTGCGCTGGTGCCAGCCGAGCCCGTCGATCAGCAGCACCACGTAGCGGGTGGCCTCCGGCAGCCCGAACGGATCCGACGCGCCCGGCAGGCCGAGGTGGCTGCCCACCGCCGGCAGCAGGTCGGCCAGCGTCCCCTCGCCGTAGGCGGGGATCACCGGCTGGCTCATGAGGCGGCGCCGGTGGCGGCCTGCAGCAGGGTGGCGAAGGCGATCAGCTCGCGCACCTTCGCCTCGCCGTCGGCGGCGGCGCTGATCCGGACCGTGAAGTCGTCGCCGGCCAGGTCGCCGGAGTAGCCGTGGTCGGCCTCGCAGTGCGGGTCGGAACACTGGGCGGGTTCCAGCTCGATCCGCCGGACCATGCCCCAACCCAGGGTCAGCCAGGATTCCATCACGGCCGACCGGCGGGTGCCGTAGGCCTCCGGGTGGGCCACCACCTGGCTCAGCGCCACCGACTTGATCCTGCCCAGCGGCACCGACTCGGTGGTGGTGAGCGCCTGGACCGGCTCGCCGGGGACGGCGTTCTCGTCGGTGTGCCCCACGATCAGCCGGGTGGGCGTGAGCGCGAGGACGGAGAGGTGCCGCTGGATCTCGTCGTGATTGAAGGTGGCCTCGTGGTGCACCAGGAAGCCGCGCACCGGTTCGGTTCCGCAGGCGAGCGCGATCGCGTCGGCGATCAGCTCCGGGAAGTAGCCGCAACCACGGATTTCCTCGATGAGGGCCGCCGGCAGCACCGGTGGAGTTCGTGGGCTCATTGCGGCATCTTTCCACGCCCGGCCCGGCAGAGTGAATTTCGCGCCCGGGAGGGGGCCGCCGCCGGCGTTCGGTACTGTGAGCGCGTGCCCGTGAGTACCCGGCCCTTCATCGCCGCCCGGATCGAGGAAGTGATCGACCGGATCGGTGAGCGGCTGTGGCGTGCCCTGGGCTGGCGGGAGCACGTGATCTGCTACACCGGCTACGGCACCTCCGCCGGGGTGCGGATCCTCGGCCGGGTCGTCCTGATGCCGCGCCGGGCCCGCAGCGGCATCCGCAGGGCCACCCGCGAGTTCGTCAAGCGGCGCGGCTTCCGCAACTTCGTCACGGCGCCCTGCGTCCGGGCCAACGTCACCCTGACGGTCGGCGACCAGGTGATCCACACCACCACCGACCGGGGCGGCTACGTCGACCTGCGGGTGCGCGACCACGGGCTGGCCCCGGGCTGGCGGGAGGTCACGATCCGCAGCGCCGGCTCGAAGCCGGCGGTCGCGCCGGTCCAGGTGATCGACGACGAGCAGACCTTCGGGATCGTCTCCGACATCGACGACACGATCATCACCACCCTGCTCCCCCGCCCGATGATCGCGGCCTGGAACACCTTCATCCGCGACGAGTCGGCCCGTCAGGCGGTTCCCGGGATGGCCCGGCTGTACACCGAGTTGCTCAGCGCGCATCCCGGCGCTCCGCTGCTCTACCTCTCCACCGGCGCCTGGAACGCCCACGGCTTCCTCTCCCGCTTCATGAAGCGGCACTGCTACCCGCACGGCGCGATGATCCTGACAGACTGGGGGCCCACCAACACCGGCTGGTTCCGCTCCGGCCTGAACCACAAGCGCGAGGCCCTGCTCCAGCTGACCCAGGACTTCCCGGCGGTCAGCTGGCTGCTGGTCGGCGACGACGGCCAGCACGACCTGGCGATCTACAGCGAGTTCGCCCAGGTGGCGCCGGAGAACGTCCGGGCGATCGCGATCCGGCAGCTCAGCCCCGCCGAGCAGGTGCTCGCCCACGGCACCCCGACCACCCTGCCCGAGGCCGAGGACGAGCCGCCCCGCGACGTCCCGCTGGTCCGGGCTCCGGACGGGCGCGGGCTGCTCGCCCAGCTGCGCGGCCTTCCCGAACTGGGCTGACCGCCGCTGCCACGCCGGGCGCGTCCGCGTGCCGGGACGGCCGGGCTGGGGCAGAATCGAGTGGCCCCGGGGCGGGCCGGGAGAACGAGGTGGGTATGAAGCCGGAAGCCGAGGACGAGGTCGCCGAGCGGATCGTCGACATCGACGTCGCCGCCGAGATGGAGGCCAGCTACCTGGAGTACGCCTACTCGGTGATCTACTCCCGGGCGCTGCCGGACGCCCGCGACGGCCTCAAGCCCGTCCAGCGCCGGATCCTCTACACCATGGACGAGATGCGGATCCGTCCGGACGCGTCCCACGTCAAGTGCGCCCGGGTGGTCGGCCAGGTGATGGGCCAGCTGCACCCGCACGGCGACACCGCGATCTACGACGCCCTGGTGCGGCTCGGCCAGCCCTGGGCGATGCGGCTGCCGTTGGTCGACGGCCACGGCAACTTCGGCTCGCTGGACGCCGGCCCGGCCGCGATGCGGTACACCGAGTGCCGGATGGCCCCGGCGGCGGTGGCGATGACCGCCGGCCTGGCCGAGGACACCGTCGACTTCCGGCCCAACTACGACGGCAAGGAGACCGAACCGGTCGTGCTGCCGTCCGCCATCCCCAACCTGCTGGTGAACGGTGCAACCGGCATCGCGGTCGGCATGGCGACCAACATCCCGCCGCACAACCTGGTCGAGGTGGTGCAGGCCGGCAAGCACCTGCTGAAGCACCCCGACGCCGACGTCGACGATCTGATGCGGTTCGTCCCGGGCCCCGACCTGCCGGGCGGCGGCAAGATCGTCGGCCTGGAGGGGATCCGCGACGGGTACACCACCGGGCGCGGCACCTTCCGGGTGCGCGCCACCGCCCGGATCGAGCAGGTGCACCCGCGCCGCAAGGGCATCGTGGTCACCGAACTGCCGTACATGGTGGGGCCGGAGCGGATCATCGAGCAGGTCAAGAACCTGGTGCAGGCCAAGAAGCTGAGCGGGATCAGCGACATCAAGGACCTCACCGACCTGACCCACGGGCTGCGGCTGGTGATCGAGGTCAAGAACGGGATCAATCCCGAGGCCCTGCTGGAGGAGCTGTACCGGCTGACCAAGCTGGAGGACTCGTTCGGGATCAACGCGGTCGCGCTGGTGAACGGCCAGCCCGCCACGCTCAGCCTGAAGGAGATGCTGGAGGTCTACCTGGAGCATCGCCTCGAGGTGGTCCGGCGGCGGTCCGCCTTCCGGCTGAACCGGGCCTCCGACCGGCTGCACCTGGTGGACGGCCTGCTGATCGCGATCGTCGACATCGACGACGTGATCGCGATCATCCGCAGCTCCGACGACGCCGGCCAGGCCCGCGCCCGGCTGATGGAGGCCTTCGAGCTCACCGAGACCCAGACCAACTACATCCTCGACATGCAGCTGCGCCGGCTGACCAGGTTCAGCAAGATCGAGCTGGAGGCCGAGCGGGAGCAGCTGCTCAACACCATCGCCGACCTGCAGGCGATCCTGGACAGCCCCGAGCGGCAGCGCGAGGTGGTCGCCCACGAGCTGGACGAGGTGGCCCGCGCCCACGGCACCCCGCGGCGCACGGTGCTGCTGGCCGCGGCCGGCACCACGGTGACCGCGGCGGCCGCTCCGCTGGAGATCGCCGACGACCCCTGCTGGGTGCTGCTCAGCTCGGCCGGCCTGCTCGCCCGCACCGACAACGCCGAGCCGCTGCCGAGCTCGGGACCGCGGGCCGTCCACGACGTGATCGTCTCGGCCGCCCGCACCACCGCCCGCGGCGAGTACGGCGCGATCACCTCCGCCGGCCGGCTGATCCGCTGCCAGGCGATCGACCTGCCCTCGGTCCCGGCCACCGCGACCGCGCCCAGCCTGAAGGGCGGCTCGGTGGCGGGCGAGCTGATCGAGCTGGCCGCCGGAGAGCGCATCCTGGCGCTGACCAGCCTGACCGCCGACACCTACGGCTGGGCGCTGGGCACCGCCGCCGGGGTGGTCAAGCGGGTGAACCCGGAGATCCTGAGCAAGGACTCCTGGGAGATCATCCGGCTGGACGACGGCGACCAGGTGGTCGGCGCCACCGAGTTGCTGCACGACCTGGACGAGCTGGTGTTCGTCACCTCCGACGCCCAGTTGCTGCACTTCCCGGCCGCCTCGGTGCGGCCCCAGGGACGTTCCGGCGGCGGCATGGCCGGCATCAAGCTGGCCCGTGACGCCCGGGTGGTGTTCTTCGGCGCCTCCCCGGTGGCGGACGCCGCCGTGGTGTCGGTGGCCGGCTCCTCCGACGCGCTGCCCGGTACCGAGGCTGGCACGGTGAAGGTCACCCCGTTCGCCGAGTACCCGGGCAAGGGCCGCGCCACCGGCGGCGTCCGCTGCCAGCGCTTCCTGAAGGGCGAGGACACCCTGCTGCTGGCCTGGGTAGGCCCGGGGCCCGCGGTCGCCGCCGCGGCCTCCCGCGCCCCCAGCGACCGGCCCGCCCCCGCCCC
>JAEXCA010000140.1 GCA_023393755.1 Actinomycetes bacterium
CGACGAACTTGCCGTCGACCAGCGTCCAGGTGGGGCCAGATCAGACCGTCATAACCGCCCCGGAGTGTCGCGGCCGGGGCCAAATCAGGCCGTCACGGTGGGGCCAAATCAGAGTGTCATTTCCAGGGTTTGGAGTGCGTGGACGCCGCCGGTGGGGTCGCTGAGGTCGCGCAGCCCGAGAGCGCTGGAGGTCGTCGTTGGTGATGTAGGTGCTCATGATGCTTGTCCTTGCTGCAAATGGCCTGATGGGAGGATTCCCCGGTTCAGGCCATCGGCGCGGGACTCCGCCGACCGTGCGTGCGCACGCGGCCCCGCGGCCGTGGCCCGGCCGGGGGCAGAGAAATCGCGGACTGCGCATTGCCCGGAAGCCTGGTTCGTAAGTGTGCTCAGGTGGAAGGCGTCAGCCGTGGGCACATCCCCCGACTTGGGCGGACTCTTGACCCTCACGCAGCGTGAGGTCCTTCGGTGGTGTCATGACCAGTCCGTCGCACTCGAACCTGCCATCCTTCGCTGAACTCCTTTCCGCTTTGGCAGCGGATGACCCGTCGTTGCGGTTGCGGGCTGCCATGATGGCTGGCACCTACCCGGACGAGCGCCTTCTCGGGCCACTGATCGATCGTTGTGGTGTCGAGCCTGACTTCTACGTACGTGACATGCAGACCTGGGCACTCATCCAGCTCCCGAGGGCGGTGACGGTGCCGTCGCTGAAGGGAGAGCTTGAGTCAGAGTTCGCGCAGGCGCGGAGCCAGGCCCTCCACACCCTGTCCAAGATCGTCGTCCCCGAGGCGTGGCCCTGGATCTTCCCCGGGCTGTTGCAGGACGAGGACGACGAGGTCGCCCGGGCAGCGTGGCGGGTTGCAGTCGGGATCGTTCCGCGGGGCTCCGAGACAGCGTTGCTGGACGCGCTGCTCGGTCAGCTTGGCCGAGGGGATCTCGAGGTCAAGAGGAGCCTGGCGCGTGCGCTGGTCGATCTGGCGGTGATCTGCGAACAGGTCGAGCCGATCCTGACCCAGGCGGCCCGGATCCGCTCGCCGGAGGCCGCGGCTCATGCCCATGCGGTGCTGCGCCTTGTCCGCGACCCGGGCGCGAGCTTCCCTGTACTTCTGGAGCAAGCTCGTCGCCGAGTCCTTTGGGCGCCTCCTGACTGAGAGCAAGCATCCCCGACCTCACGTGACCGGCGGCCCCTGCCCGAGGACCGGGGTGGTCGTGCGCTGGGCTGCGAAGTGGTGCCCGGTGTGGGTGGCGGCGGCGAGCAGATCGGAGACGCTGCCGGTGAACTGGACGCATCAGCCGTCGTGGCCGCCCTCCGGGCTGAGGTCGATGAGGCGCGGAGCCGAGAAGTTCAGGTAACCGGTCAGTCCCGCTGCGGCTGGGTAGCGATCCACCAAGTCGTTCCCCAGCGATCGTGAACGCCGCCACGTAGGTCGTCGTCCGCGTCCGACTGCACAGAAGCGCGGACGGGTTCGGCGCCGGCTGCGATCGCCCGGTCGAAGGTTGCCTGGGCGTCCGGAACGTAGAGATGGACGTGCACGGATGCACTCAGCGCCTCAGTGGCTCCGCCCCCGATCATCACGATGCTGTCGTCGATCCGGACCTCAGCGTGCATCAGCGATCCGTCCGGGCGATCAAATCGTCGCTGCACGCTCCCGTCGAAGGCTGCCGCGAGAAAGGCGAGGAGTCCCTCGGCGTCGGGGCAGATCAGGTACGGGCTCAAGGATGGGTACGATCTCGGCTTCCAGTTCATCCTTTGCTCAGCCTTCCTGAACCCGATCCGCCCGTGCGCGCAGGATCGAGCCGGCTTCCCACCTGCTGGTGAAGCCGTCGCAGAACTGGCCCAAGGTTGGGTCCGCGTCTGCCCACGCATCCATGTCAAGGAGGCGACGGTGGCCCGGGTCGGCAAGCGCCTTGAACCACAAGCTCTCATCCATACGGCGACTATGCGTGCGATCGCCCGCGTACGTCCAGGGGTCACCCATGCGGGCGGTAGGTGGCGCGGGGGCTGTCACCTGCCGGTGCGCATGAGGACTCTTCGCGGTAGACGCTGGGTTTGAAGCCGAGCACGGAACGAAACTCGGCGGTCAGGTGGGCGTGATCGGCGTAGCCGAGATCTGCGGCGATCGCAGCCAGCGGAAGTTCAGGTTTCTCCCGAATCCTCTGGGCCGCCACTTGAAGCCGGCGACGCCTGATGATCGCCGCAGGTGGGATGCCAATGTACCGGTGCGTCATGCGCTCCAAAGTGCGCGTCGACACGGTCAACCGTGCCGCCGCTTCGGCGGGGGTGTTTGCGCCGTCATCGCCCATCAGCACCTCCACGAGTGCGTTTGCATGCCGCGCGGCAGGCGGCACCACTCCCGCGCGAACGCTGAGCCATCGCCCAAACACGCCGACGGCGTTCTCGAGCCGATTACGCCTGCCCTCCATCGCTGCAACAACGTGCCCGTGGAGGTCGATCGCGTCGAAGGGCACAGCGGTGTCGACGAGCGAACGCGCGTCAGAGGTCAAGGTGGGCACCGCCGCAGGCTTCAGCAGCGCACCCACCGCCCAGCTTCTGCCGTGCACTTCCCGTTCGCCCACCCGTGTGGTTGCACCCACAAGTGACACGCCATGGGGCTCGACGACGAGGTTCAGCGCGGGATAGCTGATGACCACATGACGCGACACGACGCCCGGTTCGAGATCCCATTCGGGGATCCAGAACCACTGAACCAGTTCGGCCGCGCCGTGCGGCGGAGCGAATCGATGGAACGCCGGCAGACGCGAGGGAAACAGCACTCCTCGCGTCGGATCCATCATGGCTTCAGGGTAGGCGCGGCCATCATGGCGCGCGTTTCCAAGCCGGGGGAGCGCAGGCGTCCCTACGGTGAAAGCATGACAGACATTGGAACGCCGCGCCGGGGCGTCACCGGCACATTCACGACGGACGGTCGGCCACATGGCGCTACCGCGCTGACTCCCTTCATTGCGCTGACCCAAGCCGCGGACGCGGTCCGCTTCTACCGAGAGGTGTTCGGGGCGCGCGTCATCGATGTCACAGAAGTGGGCGGTGTCGTCGTCCATGCTGACCTCGACCTTGGGTGCGGGCACCTGCAACTGGGGACTCCCAGCCGCGAATCGCAGTTGATGCCACCCCCGGACGGAGACGAGGTGTGCTTCTCGCTGGGGCTCTACGTTTCCGACGTCGACGCTGTCGTCGGGCACGCCGTGGCGGGCGGAGCGACGATCCGAGAAGAACCCGCAACGTTTGTGTCGGGTGACCGCTACGCCAGCATCCGCGACCCATTCGGCGTGCGCTGGACGATCATGAGCCGTGTCGAGGACTTGTCTGAGGAGGAGAGCTCGCGCCGGGTTGCCGAGTGGGCCGCATCGTTCTTGTGACGACATGAGTTCCCTCGGCAGGCCACCGGGATCGGGTGAGCCAGCCGCGTCGACGATCGCCGCGGATCAACCACTCTGGCATCGTATGCTTGGGGGCACAGCACCTCCGCCTCAAGCGGTCCCGCCGCCGCTGTCACAGCAGCGGGTGACGGTGCGCCTGGTAGCAAGGTGGCGCCCTGTATGGGTGTCGGAGGCGAGCAGATCGGCGAGGGCCCGCCGGGTGTCGTCGACGCAGAGGTAGGGCGTGATCCCTCCGGGTAGGCGGGACCCAGCCGGATCGCGGGGGGTGAGCGCCGAGACAGTGCACCGCCAGCGGTCGTCGTGGCGGACGAACACCTCGGTCACCCACTCATCGGCCTGGAAGGGCTCGCCCCGGAAGGTGTCGTGATTGGTTCCGTGTGCGCGCACCCTGACGACGTCCCCGTGGCGGCGGGCGTCGAGCACGGTGAACTCCATGGCAGCGTGGCTGAGGTCGCCGGAGCGGACCGCCTGGCCGAATCCCGCCAGGGTCAGGGCCCCCGATTCGGGGTCACCAGCACCCAATCCGGGTCGGCGAACGCAGCGATCCGATCGCGTCGTCGGCGACCATGGCGGCGGCCCAGGCGTCCAGGACGCCCTGCATCTCGCGGCGGAGTGTTGAGGTGGTGGTCAGGGGTGCTCCTCTCGTGGGTGGTGTTCGAGCGGCTGCATGAATGACCACAGGCCGCCCTCGCAGTCGAGGGTGCTGTACTCGCGGTAGCCGTAGGGTCGGTCGGTTGGCTCGGCGACGATCGTCGCCCCCAGGGCTCGGACGCGTGCTGCATGCCGGTCGACATCGTCGACCAGGACGGCCATTCAATGGGTGCTGGCCCCCAGGTCACGCGGTGATGCGAGCCGGTGCTCGGGCGCGACGCGGTGCAGCCAGATCACCCCGTCACCGACATGGACCTCCCCGTGGACCGCACGGCCGTGCTGGTCGGTCTCGACCCCGCCGGGGGAGAAGCCGAACGCGTCGACCAGGAAGTCGTGGGCGGCGGCGATGTCGGAGTACACCAGCAGGGTGATGCGCTGCACCGCTCCGGCGTCGGTGTCGCCGATGCCGTCGAGCAGGTCGCGCAGCTCGAGGTCGCCCGTCGGCCCCTCGGCCAACGAACGGCGGGCGGCCAGCACCCGGTCACGTTCGCGACCCAGGCTGGCCAGCCGACGGTCCAGGTCGCCCAAGGGGGCATAGATGGTGCCGGCGAGGTCGGCGTCCGGCTCGGCCAGCAGGGCGGGGATCGCCGCCACCGGACGCCCCAGGCGTCGCAGCACGCACACCCGGTAGAGCCGCCGCACGTCGTCACCCGGAGTAGACCCGGTGCCCGTTGGGCAAACGTCCGGAGGGGGTGACCAGGCCCTCGTCCTCGTAGTAGCGCAGGGTCCGGACGCTCAACCCGGTCGCTCGCGCGACATCGCCGATGCGCCACTCGATCTTGTCCATGACCTCGACGGTAAGCCCTCCAGCCGCTGGAGGTTCAAGGCGTGCGCGGTGGCCGATCGGCCACGATGATGTGCCGCATCGGTTGATCCAGCAGGCCGCACCGACAGGAAGGATCGCGAAACAGGGCCCCTGCTGGACTGGCCCCGACCGTGAGGACACTACGCATGCACTTGGCCCTGATGATCACCAACGCGATCCTCGCCGTGCTCTTCCTTTATGCCGGGGGCACGAAGCTCGTGGTGAGCAAGGCATCGCTGCTCGCCCGGGACGGCATGGCGTGGGCCGCCGACTACTCCGAGCCAGCCCTCAAGGCCATCGGGCTGGCGGAAGTGCTCGGGGCGATCGGACTGGTCGTCCCCCTGCTCACCGGCATTGTCCCCTTCCTCGCGCCGATCGCCGCCGTGGGACTCTTCCTCGTCATGCTCGGGGCCGCCCAGGTCCACAGGCGTCGCCGTGAACCCCTATTGCTGCCGACCACGTTGGCCGCCCTCACCCTCGTCAGCCTGTGGTTGGGGCTGGTGGTCAACGGCGTCACGGGGTGACATCCAGACCTCGACGCGGTGGAGTCCAGCGATCGCTGCGAAGTGGCCACGCCGGGGGGTGTTGGTTGCCCGCTCGTGGGACTCCCGCTGCCGGAGTCACTCCGGTCTGGTCACCGCCCACCGGGCGGCCGCGAAGTCACCCAAGCGCGCGGCGTCCACAAGCGTCCACTCGCAGCGGCGCGGCAGCAAGGGCGCCCCAGCTCCGAGGGTGACGGGCGCATAGGTCACCACGACCTCGTCGAGCAGGCCGGCGTCCAGGAACTGCCCGGCCAGCTCACCCCCGCCGACCACCCAGATGTGACGGTCGCCGGCCGCCTCGACGAGGCGCGGGTGGAGGTCTGTGACCGGGCCCGCATGGAACCGCATAGGGGCTCCCTCGATGGGAGGCAGCGCGCGGTGGGTCACGACCCAACTGGGCACCGAGTACCAGGACTCCAGGGTCATCTCGGGGTGGTGATCGAGGACCCAGGCGTACGTGTTGGCACCCATGACAATGGCTCCCACCGAGGCCTCGAACGCCGAGTAGTCGAAGGGCGAGTCCTCGCTCGTAGTGAGTCCAGCGGACACGAGCCAGTTCAGGTCATGGCCGGGCCCGGCGATGAAGCCGTCCATGCTGCTGGCCGTGTAGTAGACGGTCTTCGGGGTCACGCGCTCACCCTAGCAAGTCAGACAGGCGTGTCCGTGTTGTTGGAGCCCCCCGACCACGGCCCGGAGGGCGATCACAGGCGTCAGCGCAGGATGGGGGAAGCGGAGCCCACGATGCACCTCACCTGATCGGTGACGCCGGTCAGGCTCTCGTCATCCCTTTGGGCATCGCGAGGCGTCGGATCGGCTGATCCGAAGGAGTACCTCCGAGGGAACCCTGAGGGTATGGAACTGATTGAAGTGCGCGACCTGCGCAAGAGTTATGCGGGACGACCCGTCGTCCAGGGCATCGACTTCGCCGTCAGGGAGGGCGAGGTCTTCGGCATCCTGGGCCCCAACGGGGCGGGCAAGACCACGACCGTCGAGATGATCGGCGGCCTCCGTATCCGGGATGCGGGCCACATCAGCGTGGCCGGGTACGACCCCGCCCAGGAGAGCCGCGGGTTTCGGGAAATCTTGGGCATGCAGCTTCAGGAGTCGCGGCAGCCGGCCAAGATCACCGTCAGGGAAGCGATCGACCTGTACCGGACCTTCTACCGCGGGCCGCGCGACACCGACGAGTTGTTGGAGCGGTTCGGTCTGGCGGACAAGGCGACCACGCGGTTCGAGCACCTGTCAGGCGGGCAGCAGCAGCGGTTGTCGGTGGCGCTCGCGCTGGTCGGAAACCCGCAGGTCGCCATCCTGGACGAACTCACCACTGGCCTGGACCCGGCAGCGCGCCGCGAGATCTGGTCGTTCCTCCAGGACCTCGTGCTCGACGGCCTGACCCTGTTGCTGGTGACCCACTCGATGGAGGAAGCCCAGTACCTGTGTGATCGGGTGGCGATCATCGCCGACGGGCAGGTCGCCGCCCTCGACACACCGACGATTCTGGCGCACTCTGGTGGTCAGACGGTGACAACATTCACCCTTGTCGAGGGTGACCTGGCGGGGTTGGGTGATTTGCCTTCGGTGGTGGAGGTCATCGTCCGTGGTGACGTGGTCACGGTGCGGGGGAGTGAGGTCAGCCCCACCCAAGCGTTGGACCACCTGACCCGGTCCGGCGTCCGGTTCGAGGGGCTGCGGGTCAGCGCCCCGTCGCTGGATGACGCGTATGTGAGCCTGACCCGGAAGGAGGCGACCCGATGAGTGCTCCCTACCCCTTCGGTGCGCTGCTCCGCAATGAGGTCCGGCTGTTGGCCCGGGAGCCTGCGCCGGTCATCTGGGCGGTCCTGCTCCCCTTCCTTGCTGCCGTGGTGACCCCGCTGGTGCCGCCCGTGGCCGAGCCACGGCCGTTCCTGGGCGGCATGAGCTTCGCGCAGGTCTACCAGCCCGTCCTGATCCTGTTCACCGCCTCCGCTTTGGCACTGCAGGTGCTGCCGACGGTGGTGACGCAGTATCGGGAGTTCGGCGTCCTGCGGCGTTTGCGGACCACGCCGGTGCCGGCCTGGTTGTTGCTCGCAGCGGTGGTCGCCCTGGTGTTGGGCATCACGCTGGTGATGGCCGCCCTGTTGGTCGTGGTGCCGAGCCTGTTGGGGTTGCCGTTGCCGGCCCATCTGCCGGCGTTCGCCCTGACGACGGTCCTGGCGGCGGTCTCGTTCCTCGCGGTCGGTGCCCTGCTGTGCGGGGTGGCGCGTACCTCGCGCATCGGCGCCGGTGTGGGTGGGTTCGTGGCCGCCTGCATGTGGTTCGCCTCCGGCATGTGGGTTCCGCGGTCGTTGTTCCCGCCCGTGTTGATGACCATCTCTGACCTGACCCCCGGTGGGGCGGCCGCTGGCAGCATGCTCCGGGCCATGGCGGGGCAGGGTCCCGAGGTCCTCGCGATCGTGGTGATGGTGGGGTGGTCGGTGGTCGGCTTCGCCGTCGCCGCACGGACCTTCCGGTTGGAGGCGCCGTGAACCGACCCGCTATCGGTGAGGACGCTGCCGTGGGCACAGACCCTGTGACAACCGAGGACGCTCGCCTGCACAAGGCGATGGGTGTCCTGCCCTACCTGCTCTTGGGCTTGTCCTTCGCGGGAACGCTGGCGGTGGGTGGGCGTCCGGTCGAGGCCGGCTGGGTGCCATGGCTGACCGCGCTCACCGCGCTGGTGGTCTGCTATCGGGTGTGGTGGCAGGTGCGCTGCTCCACTCAGCGCGCGCGCATCGCTGGGTTCGTCCTGAACCTGGTGGTGACCATGGTGCTGGTCAGCATCAGCCCGCTCTACGGGCTGTACGCCTTCGTCGGCTACCTGGACGCCGTGGCCGCGTTCGCCGGGCCGGCCCAGGTGTGGGCGCTGGTGGCTGCGGGTTCGCTGAACGCGCTCGCCCAGACGGGCGGACCTGATGGGGTGGTGCAGCGTCCGTGGCTGTTCGCGTTCCTCCTGATCGCCAACGCTGGCTTGGCGGTGGTGATGGTCCAGGTGGATCGGCACCGCCAGCAGACCGTGACCCGGATGAGGCGGGCACTGGCCGACCTCCAGGACGCCCGCGAGGCGAACGAGGCGCTGCAGGGCCAACTGCTGGACCACGCGCGGGATTCCGGGGTGTTGGAGGAACGCCAGCGACTCTCCCGTGAGATCCACGACACGGTAGCCCAAGGACTCATCGCCGTGCTGCGCCAGATCGAGACCGCATCCGAGGCGTCCACCCTCGTGGCAGCCCGGGGTGCGCTCGACCAGGCAGACCAGACCGCCCGCGACTGTCTGGCCGAGGCTCGCCGCGCGGTCAGCGCGCTGGCCTCGCCCCGGCTCGACGACGATGACCTGCCGACCGCGCTCAACACGCTGACCGCTGGCTGGTCGGACCTTACGGGGATCGACTCCTCGTTCCGCCTGACCGGGCGATCAGTGGTCTCACCGCGTGACGCCGACCTGATGCGTGTCTGCCAGGAGGCCTTGGCCAACGTCGCCAAGCATTCCGGCGCCACCCGCGTTGACGTGCGACTCACCTACGACGGCGCGCGAATCCACTTGGACATCTGCGACGATGGCGTTGGGTTCGACCCTGAGCGCCCGACCCAGGGGCACGGACTTCGTGGTGTCCGCGACCGGCTCGCTGCCGTCGACGGGTCCCTGGACCTCGAGGCCCGGGAAGGAGGCGGCTGCGCCATGCTTGTGGTCGTGCCAGCATGAAACCCATCCCCGCCATCAAGGTCGTGATCGTCGATGACCACCCTGTGGTGCGCGGCGGGCTCGTGGGCATGTTCGCAGCAGAGTCGGGCATCGATGTGGTCGGCGAGGCTTCCAGCGGCCCCGAGGGGCTGGTCGTAGTCCGCGACACCGACCCCGACGTGGTGCTGATGGACCTACGCATGGCCGGCGGCGACGGTGTTGACGCGATCACGCGCCTGCGTGCCCTGCACGCCACGCGACCGCGCATCCTCGTGCTCACGACCTACAACGCCGAGCGCGACATCCGGACAGCCCTGGAGGCCGGGGCTGACGGTTACCTCCTCAAGGACGCCCGGCGTGTTGAACTCGTCCGTGCCATCGAGGACCTCGCCCAGGGCAAGCCCGTCCTCACCAGCGAAGCCCTTGCCGTCCTCGCCGGGCGCACCAACGAACAGCAACTCACCGACCGCGAACTGGACGCGCTCCGCCTCATCGCCGAGGGCCACACCAATCGCGCCGTGGCCGCACGGATGCACGTCAGCGAAGCCACCGTGAAGACCCATCTGGCGCACGCCTTCGACAAGCTCGGAGTTGGTGACCGCGCCGCGGCCGTGCGAGTGGCCTACGAACGGGGGCTGCTCTGAACGTCCCGCGCCTGCCTTGCGCCCCCTGCCTGAAAGTCATACAGTCGAGTTCAAGATATTCCGGGAGTTCGCGTTTCCTACCGGGCACTGACCGACTGACGAGGGGCCAATCATGTCGACGACCTCGGCCTTGACCATCGACTTCATCACCTCACTGGACGGCTACGGCGCCGCAGGCGGCTGGCCGGGTTTCCGGGGCCTAGAGGGCCCGGAATACCTCGGTTGGCTGGAGGAGCAGGCAGAGCGGCCCATCGCCTACCTGATGGGAGCCACCACCTACCGCGAGATGGCGATGCTGGTGGAGGAGGGGGAGCCGGGCACCGAGATGCTGGCCGGCGTGCCCAAGGTGGTCTTCTCCTCCACACTCACCGAGCCTTTGGCGTGGCCGAACACGACCGTTGTCCGCGGCGATGCCGTCGAGGCGGTGCGCGATGAAGGCCAGTGGTGGGCAGGATCTACGCATCTGGGCCCTCACCCGCGAGTTCCGCCAACCCGGCACAGCTTGACAACTGATATGGGTGTGGTTCCTGTCAAGAGGGCAGGATGAGGCGCCACCGGGCTGGATGCGCGAGGCAATCTCGACGCTACAAGCCGAGCAGGATGCGATCGGAGGAATCGTCAAGACCTGTGGATGGGCGTGTCAGGCGGCTTGCTCGTCGGTTGCTGATTCGGCGGGTCGTTCGACGAGTTTGCCCTTCTTGAAGCGGGCGCCGGCGCGGACGAGGGCGACCAGATGGGGAGCGTTCACCGCTCGCCAGCGGGCCTGGGCCGACTCGAGCAGCTTGAACGCCATCGCGATCCCCGCCGCCCGGGACCCGGGTCCCTTGGTGACCCGCTGTCGGAGCCGAAGGGTCGCGAACGTCGACTCGATCGGATTGGTCGTCCGCAGGTGGACCCAGTGCTCGGCGGGGAACTCGAAGAACGCGAGCAGCACGTCGAGGTCGTCGGTGATCTTCGCGGCGGCTTTGGGCCACTTGACGCCGTACTCGGCGGCGAACGCCTTGGCGGCGGCCCGGGCATGGTCGACATCCTCGGCGGCATAGATCTCGGCGAGCGCCTTCTTCGCGGCGGGGTGGGCCGACTTCGGCAGGGCGGCCAGCACGTTGCCGAGCTTGTGGAACCAACACCGCTGCTCCCGTGTCTGGGGGAACACGTCATGGAGCGCCTTCCAGAAGCCCAGCGCGCCGTCCCCGACCGCCAGGACCGGGGCCTGCATGCCGCGGCGCTTGCAGTCCCGCAGCAGGTCGGCCCACGACTCAGCCGACTCGCGGTACCCGTCGGCGAGCGCGACGAGTTCCTTGCTGCCATCGGCACGGACCCCGATCATCACCAGCAGGCATACCTTGTCGGCCTCCAGCCGCACCTTCAGGTGGATGCCGTCCACCCACAGGTACACATAATCGACCCCCGCCAGCGACCGGTCGTGGAACGCTCGGGCCTCGTCTTGCCAATGCCGGGTGAGCCGGGTGATCGTCGCCGCCGACAACCCCGCCGCCGACCCGCAGAACTGCTCCAGGGCGGCCACGAAGTCCCCGCTGGACAACCCGTGCAGGTACAACAAGGGCAGCACGTCGGCCACCTGCGGCGACTTCCGCGCCCACGCCGGCAGGATCGCCGACGAGAACCGCCGCCGCTCACCCGTGGCCTCATCGACGCGCTTGTCGTTGACCCGCGGCGCCCGGACCGGTACCGCACCCGCGGCGGTGGCCACCTCCCGCGGGGGGGGGGTGCGCGTGGGGGCCCCCCCCCC
>JAEXCA010000173.1 GCA_023393755.1 Actinomycetes bacterium
TTGTGGTGGCCCCCCCGCGGGGGGGTCACGCCGGGCTGGTCGACCTCCGGATCGCCGGTGAGCGCCGCCTGGAGCAACTCGGCCGCCTCGGACGAGGTCAGCAGCTCGGTCTCCTCAGCGAACGCACTCACAGGGTTCAGTCTCCCGAAGCCGCGCTCCGAGCGCTACGGGGGCTCGCCGGGCTGTTCGGCGAGACGGGGGACTTCGCCGACACCGGCGACTGGG
Source organism: Actinomycetes bacterium (assembly GCA_023393755.1). GTDB lineage: Bacteria > Actinomycetota > Actinomycetes > Propionibacteriales > Propionibacteriaceae > Propionicimonas. The sequence continues at coordinate 226 of JAEXCA010000173.1, forward strand.
GGGAGACCGGTGACTTCGGCGACCGCGGGCTGTTCGCGGTGACCGGCGACTTCGGGCTGACCGGGGACTTGGCGGTGACCGGGGACTTGGGCGACCGCGGAGTCTTCGCCGACGGCGCCGTCCGGGCGGTGTTGGCGCTCGGAGCGGTGTTCGCGGTGTAGGTGGGTGCCGCGCTCGGGGTGCCGGACGGGGTGGCCGAGGGCGAGGCGCTCGGGGTGCCGGACGGGGTCGCGCTCGGGCTGGTGCTCTCGCCGGGGGTGGCGGGAGCGGTGGCGGACGGCTCGGGGGTCGGGGTGGCGGTGTCACCCCAGGCCAGGCTGACGCCGCCACCCAGCACGCTGAGGCCGATCGCGCCGGTGACGGCCCAGGCGGCGGTGGAACGGGTGATCTTCATGGTTGACTCCTTTTTCGGGGTTGGCTCCAGCCAATCGCACCCCGATGAGCCGACCAGGAACCCAGCGTGAGAGTCCTCTCATGCCGCATCCGGTCCGGTGGGACGATCGGGCGGCGCCCGCGGCCGGGCCGTAGGGTCGGGGCGTGCATTCGGTGCTGGCGGGTCTCGGCCTGGGCTTCTCGCTGATCGTGGCGATCGGGGCCCAGAACCTGTTCGTGCTGCGGCAGGGGATCCGCCGCGAGCACGTCGGTCTGGTCGCCACGATCTGCGCGGTCTCGGACGCGGTGCTGATCCTGCTCGGCGTCTCCGGCATCGGCGCGGCCACCCAGGCGCTGCCCTGGCTGATCGACGCGGTGCGTTGGGCCGGGGCGATCTTCCTGGTCTGCTACGGGCTGCTGGCCGCGCGGCGGGCGTTGTTCCCGTCCGGCGAGACCCTTCGTGCGCAGGACGCCGAGACCGGGGACGATCCCCTCCCCGGCGGCGGGACGACCGCCACCGCAACCCGGCGACGCGCGGTCCCGGTGGCGCTGACCTGCCTGGCGCTGACCTGGCTCAACCCGCACGTCTACCTGGACACGGTCTTCCTGCTCGGTTCGGTGGGCGCCACCCACGGCGAGCAGCGCTGGTGGTTCGCCGGCGGCGCGATGGTCGCCAGCCTGGTCTGGTTCTTCTCCCTCGGCTACGGCGCCCGCCTGCTCGGCAGGTGGCTCTCCACGGTGACCGCCTGGCGGATCCTGGACGGGGTGATCGCGGCCGTCATGATCGCGCTGGGCGTCTCGCTGGTCCTCTGACCGTCCTCGAGCCGCCATCCCATCGAGGGCCTGCCCTCGGTGAGGAGGGGGCGCGGGGGGCGGCTAGGCTTGGGCGGGTTTGGGAGAGGTGGCGATGGACGCGAGGACGTGGCAGGGCTGGGCCGGCCGGATCGGCCTGATCCTGCCTCCCCTGCTGGCCGCGTGGTACGTCGCCGGGACCCAGATCCCCGGCGCGGTGCTGTGGCCCTGGCATCCCGGCATGATCGACCTGGACGTCTACCGCCGCACCGGTCAGCTGCTGCTGGCCGGCCAGGACTTCTTCGCCGCCGAGGGCCTGCCGTGGATCTACCCGCCGTTCGCCGCGCTGCTCACCGTGCCGTTCGCGGTGATCTCCTTCGAGGTCGCCGCGGTGCTCTGGCTGCTGCTCTGCGTGGCGGCGCTGGCCGCGATCCTGTACCGGCTGGAGCTGACCGGCTGGCGGCTGAGCCTGGCCGTGACAGTCTGCGTACTCTTCGTCGAGCCGGTGACCGAGACCCTCGGCTTCGGCCAGTTGGGCATCCTCCTGGTGGCCGCGGCGGTACTGGATTCCGTGCCCGGCCCCCGGCTGCTCCGTCGCCGGATCGCCCCGGAGGGCTGGCTGACCGGCCTGGCCACAGCGGTGAAGCTCACCCCGGCGGTGGTGGCCGCCTACAACTTCTTCGCCGGACGCCGCAAGCCCGGCCTGGTCGCCTTCGCCGCCTTCGTGCTGGCCACCGGGCTCGGCCTGCTGTTGCTGCCGGCGGCCTCGCTGCACTACTGGGGCGGCCTGCTGGCCGGTGAGACCGGGATGAACGCCGGCATCGTGTACGCCACCAACCAGTCGGTGCTGGGGGTCTGGACCCGCCTGCTGGGGGAGAGCAGCCGCGGCGGCCTGGTGCTCAGCGCGCTGGTGGTGGTGCTGGGCGTGGTCGCGGCGGTGGTGATGCACCGGGCCGGCGAGGTTCGGCTGGCGATCTGCCTGGCCGGGGTGACCAGCCTGCTCGCCTCGCCGATCTCCTGGTCGCATCACTACGTCTGGATCGTCCCGCTCGGCGTCGTGCTCTGGCAGTCCCGCGGGCTGCCGGGCTGGTACCGCTGGTTCGGCCTGGCGTATGTCGCGTGGGGCGTGCTCGCCCCGTTCAAGTGGCTGCCCCGCGGGGACAACGTCGAACTCGGCTACGCCCCCTGGCAGCAGTTACTGGTCAGCGTCGGGGTATGCGCCGGCGTGCTGCTGTTGCTGCTCGCCGTGCTGGCGGCCCGGCCTGCGCCGGCCTCGCGGGGCTGAGGTCTCTCAGCCTTCCTTCGCAGCCAAGGCCCTAGCCAACGGCCGGTTCCGTCCCGTCGCAGGTCCCGCGGCCTGAGAATTCACAGCTTCCGCACAGCTGAGTTGGTTAGCGTCCGCGACGGCGGGGTGATGGAACGTGGTGACGACCGGGGTGATGGATGCTCGACGTGGGGATCGCGCTGGCGGGGCTCCTCGTCGGTCTCCTGGTGGGGTTGACCGGCATGGGCGGCGGCGCGCTGATGACGCCGATCCTGGTCTTCTTCTTCCGGATCGATCCGCTCACCGCCATCTCCAGCGACGTGGTGAGCAGCCTGTTCATGAAGCCCGCCGGGGCGGTCGTCCACCTCTACCGCCGGACGGCCGACCTGCGCTTGGTCGGCTGGCTCTGCCTGGGCTCGATGCCGGCGGCCTTCCTCGGGGCGATGGCGATAGACCGGCTCAGCGGCCTGGAGCGGTTCAACGAGTTCCTGTTGATCATGCTCGGCATCGCGCTGCTGCTGGCCTCGGCCGGCCTCATCGTCCGGGCCTGGTTCCAGATGTCCCGCCGGCGGCTGCCCTGGGGCGAGGGGCCGGCTCCGATGACCAGCCCTCAGGTGGAGGTTCGGCCGCTGCCCACGGTGCTGATCGGCGTGCTGGGCGGGGCCATGGTGGGCCTGACCTCGGTCGGCGCCGGCTCGCTGGTCATCGTGCTGCTCCTGCTGCTCTATCCCCGGCTCAAGCCTTCCCAGCTGGTCGGCACCGACCTGGTGCAGGCGATCCCGCTGGTCGCCGCCGCCTCGCTGGGCCACGCCCTGTACGGCTCGGTCTCGCTGGGGGTCACCGGGTCCGTCCTGGTGGGCGCCGTCCCCGGCACCTTCCTCGGCGCCCAGATCTCCTCCCGCGCTCCCGGCGGCATCATCCGCCGGGCCCTCGCCGTGCTGCTGATGGCCTCCGGGCTGAAGCTGGTGGGCGCGTCCACCGAAGCCGTGCTGGTCGCCACCGGCCTGGCCGTCGCGGCCGGCCCGGTGGCCTGGATCGCGCTGCGCCGCAGGTTCAGCGCCACGCTCAATCCCGATCGTGGCACCGGGCCGCCCCGGCCCCCCATTCCGACCGCGTCGCCGCCGGAGGCTGAGGGTGGCTGAGATCGACTGGCTGGAACTCGGGCGGCTGCCCCACCGGGTGGTGGACGGCGCCGACCTGGACCTGCTCGAACTCGTGCAGTCGGGCGTCCTCGAACCCTGGCTGGAGCCGGCCCGCGGCACGGCGCCGCCGAACGACGGCCGGACGGTCCTGACCGACGCCCAGGGCACGCCGCTGGCCCTGGCCGAGCCGGACGGCGTGGGCTGGCGGCTCAGCGAGCTGCGGGAGGTCGCCGGGCTGACCCGGTTGCCCCGGCGGGCGGACGCGGTCGCGATCGTGGCCGGCCCGATCGCCCCGGCCGAGCCGCGACCCGGTCCAGGCGCGCTGTGGCTGGTGCCCGCACCCCGCAACCCCACCGGACGGGCGGTGCTCGCGCAGGCCCGCTCCCTG
>JAEXCA010000198.1 GCA_023393755.1 Actinomycetes bacterium
GGCCGGGACCTCGACGCCGCCGAGTGGTTCGCCACCGCGGCGGCCGAATCCACCCGGCTGTTCGCCCACGCCGAGGCGCTGGTGCAGCTGCGCGCCGCCCTCGGCCTGGGCCACGACCCGCTCGCCCTGCACGAGGCGATCGGCCAGACCCTGGTGCGGCTCGGTCGCTACGACGAGGCGCTGGTGGCGCTCGACCAGGCGGCGGCGCTGGCCGAGGCCGACCCCCGGCGACTCGGCGGGATCGAGCACGCCACCGCCCGGATCCACGATCGGCTGGGCGACTGGCCGCTGGCCGAGGCCCACCTGACCGCGGCCCGCGACCTGCTGACCGCCCTCGCCCCCGGCCAGCCTGTCGCCGCCCAGCTGGCGGGCGTCCTGGCCGATCTGGCGCTGGTGCAGCACCGGCAGGGCCGCGAGCCGGACGCGCGGACCACCGTCCACGCCGCCGAACGGGCCGCCGAACGGGAGCGGGACGAGGCCGCACTCGCCCGGGTCGGCAACGTCCTGGGTCTGCTGGCCGAGGCTGACGGAGACCACGACCTCGCCCGGAGGCGGCTCGCCGAGGCGTCCGACCGGGCGCGCCGGCTCGGCGACCTGGAGCTGCAGATCGCCACCCTCAACAACCTCTCCCGCAGCCATCACCGGGCCGGCGACGCCGCGACCGCCCTCGAGGTCGCCCGGGAGGCGCTCGCGCTGGCCGAACGCCACGGCGACCGGCACCGGCTGGCCGCGCTGCACTCCCACCTGGCCGACCTGCTGCATGCCGCCGGACGGGAGGCCGAGGCGCTGGCCGAGCTCAAGGCGTCCGCGGCCAGCTTCGCCGAGGTGGACGGCGCCCGAGCGCGTCCGGAGGTGTGGACCCTCACCGAGTGGTGAGCCGGCGGATCAGGGTTCGCTCAGGGTGTTCCTGCTTGTGGTGTCGCAGGCGCTGCCTAGGCTGGAGGCATGAACATTCTTGGATGGATCCTGATGGGGCTGATCGCCGGCGCGATCGCCAAGTCACTGATGAAGAAGAGCGGCGGCGGCTGGGTCTCGACGTTGGTCACCGGCGTGATCGGCGCCTTGGTCGGCGGCTGGATCGGCAATGCGCTGTTCAACAACGGAGATCTGAACTTCTTCTCGCTGTGGTCGTGGCTGCTGGCCATCGGCGGCTCGGCGCTGGTGATCTGGCTCTACGGGCTGATCACCAAGAAAGCCTGATCGCAGGCCCGGACCAGCGGGCTCGGCATATTCCCCCCAGGCCGGGCCCGCCCCCGCGTCTGTCCCAACCTCACACCAGCTTGCGGTCGGTGGCCCAGCGGGTGAGTTGATGGCGGTTCGACAGCTGCAGTTTGCGCAGCACGCTGGAGACGTGGGTCTCCACGGTCTTGATCGAGATGAACAGCTCCCGGGCGATCTCCTTGTAGGCGTAGCCCCGGGCGATCAGCCGCAGCACCTCGCGCTCCCGCTGCGAGAGCCGGTCCAGATCCTCGTCGATGCTCGCGACATCGATCGAACCCGAGAAGGCGTCCAGCACGAAGCCGGCCAGCCGGGGCGAGAACACCGCGTCCCCCTCGGCCACCCGGCCGATCGCCTCGACCAGTTCGTCGGCGGAGATCGACTTGGTGACGTAGCCCCGGGCACCGGCCCGGATCACCCCGATCACGTCCTCGGCGGCGTCCGAGACGCTCAGCGCCAGGAAGCGGATCTCCGGCTCCACCGCCAGCACCTGCTTCAGCACCTCCACGCCACCGCCGCCGGGCAGATGGACGTCCAGCAGCACCACGTCCGGGTTCGCGGCCAGGATCGCCGCGACCGCGGTCGGGACGTCCTCGCCCTCCCCCACGATCTGCACCCGGGCACCGATATCGTGCCGGACGCCGCTGCGGAACATGGCGTGATCGTCGACCACCACCACCCGCCAGGCGGCCGGCGGCCTGGTCTCTCCGGTCTCGAACTGCTCGGGCTGGTCGGTCATCTGGGCATCACTCGCTTCGCTCGTCGGAACCCTCGATCGGCTCGGGGAAGCGAGCCTGCTCCCTGCCCGCTCGCCTTACTCGGGTTTCCAGTCTCACTTCGGTTCCCTCACCGGGGCTGGAACGTATTATCGCCCGCCCGCCGGCCCGCTTCACCCGTTCGACGATCGAACCGCGGACGCCCATCCGGTCGGCGTCGATGCCGGCCGGGTCGAACCCCACGCCCCGATCCCGGACGTACACGCTGACCTGGTCCTCGTCCGCCTCGGCGTAGACATCGAGCCGCTGGACGCCGGAGTGCCGGGCGGCGTTCACCATCGCCTCCCGCGCTGCCCGGACCAGCGCGGTGACCTCACCGGTCAGTTCGCAGTCGCCCACCGTCACCAGGTCGATGTCGACCTCATGGACGGCCTCGACGTCCTCCGCCACCGCGGTCAGCGCCTGGGTGAGGCTGGTCTGGTCGGTGGTCTCGCCGTACAGCCACTGCCGCAGTTCCCGCTCCTGCCGCCGGGCCAGCCGGGCCACCGCCCGCGGGTCCTGGGCCTGGCGCTGGATCAGCGCCAGGGTCTGCAGCACCGAGTCGTGCAGGTGGGCGGCCACGTCGGCGTGGGCGTCGGCCAGCAGCTTGTCGTCCCTGGCCTGGGCCAGTGCCTGACGGACCCGCAGCAGCCAGGGCAGCCCGGCCAGCACGATTCCCGCGACGGCCAGCCCGAGCACCAGCAGGATGCGTCCCCACTCGCCCAGCTGCTGCTGTTGCAGCACCACCAGGCCGATCGCCGTCCCAACCGCCACCAGCCCCAGCGCGATGGCGGCGATCGTCGAGCGGTGGGCGACCAGCGGGGCCAGCCAGCGGCGGACGCCGTCCCGGCGCACCTCGCGGGTGGAGGCCTGGTCGGCCTGCCACCAGATCAGCGCCAGGCCACCCGAGGCCAGCAGGCCGGCGGTCAGCAGCAGCGGATCCAGCGCCCACGGGCTGGTCTGGAAGATCCACAGCAGCCCGACGCCGAGCAGCGCCAGCGCACCGGCCACGCCGTAGTCGACCGGCCGCAGCCCGGCCGCCACCTGGCGCATCCCGGTGCGGGTGGCAGCCTCGATCCCCGGCGCCTGGGCCTGGACGGTCGAGCGCGGCATCACCAGCCACAACACCAGGTAGAGCACGACCCCGACCAGCCCGGTGGCCGCCAGCACCACGAACAGCACCCGCAGCACCAGCGGCGACCAGCGCAGGTGGTCGGCCAGTCCGGCGCACACCCCGCCCAGCCAGGCCGCGTTCAGTGGCCGGGTGGATCGGGGGACGACATCGCTCACCCCACCAGTGTGCTGCACTCCCCCGCCAGCGTCATCTTGTCGGCGGCTGCCGCGGTCTCTGCCACATGCTCGCGCCAGGCGACACATACGTCGGCCAGGGTGGCTATTTGGCAGAAGGTGCACATACCCGGGCGCCTCCAGCGCCGAACGCCACCGACGTGGCGCCGGGGTCGTTCGACGATGGGTCAGGCCGAGTTGCGGACGACCAGTTCGCTGGTCAGGATCACCGGGGAGGTGGGCGCGACGCCGGAGAGCAGACCGAGCAGCATCTCGCCGGCGATCCTCGCCAGCTCGCTGGCCGGGTTGGTCATGGTGGTCAGCTGGGGGCTGGCCTGCAGTGCCGCGCTGGAGTTGTCGAACCCCACCACCTTCACGTCCTCCGGCACCCGGCGTCCCGCCCGGCGCAGGGCCCGCAGCGCGCCCAGCGCCATCAGGTCGGAGGCGACGAACAGCGCGTCCAGGTCGGGTGCCTCCTGCACCAGCTGCCGCGCCGCCTGCTCGCCACCCCGGATGGTGAAGTCGCCCTCGGCGAAGCCGGCCGGCGTCAGGCCGGCCTCCGCCATCGCCACCTCGAAGCCGTACCGCCGGACGGCACCGGCGTTCATGTCCATCGGGCCGGTGATGGTGGCGATCCGCTCCGCGCCGGTGGTGATCAGGTGGCGGGTGGCGGTGATCGCGGCCGCCCGCTGGTCGAGTTCGACGTAGGGCAGCCCCGGCACCTCGGGGTCGCCGACGAACACCACCGGGTGCGCGCTGTTCTGCAGCCGGCGGGCCAGTTCGGGGCCGTGGTGGGAGAGCACGATGGCGCCGTCGACGTGGCCGCTGTCGAGATAGCGCGTCATCCGGGAGGCGCTCTCCCCCGGCGGTGCCATCGCCAGCAGCACCTGGACGTCGACGCTGCCGAAGGCGGTCAACGCGCCGTGGTACGCCTGCGGGAAGAAGGGATCGTTGAACACCCGGTCGTCGGTCTCCGGCACCACCACCGCCACCGCCCCGGCCCGCCGGGTGACCAGCGCCCGCGCCGCCCGGTTCGGGCGGTAGCCGAGTTCGGCGATCGCCCGGTTGACCGCGTCGCAGGTTGCCTTGGACACCAGCTGCCCACCGTTGACCACCCGCGAGACGGTGGCCCGGGAGACGCCGGCGACCCTCGCCACGTCATCGAGCGTGGGAAGGCTCCAGTCGCCGTTGGGGACCTGGTGCGCCATCGCAGCGACCCTTCGTCAGAGCTCTACGCCGCCTTGCCGTGCGACCGCACCGTACCAGGCGGCGCTGGCCTTCGGGATCCGGTCCAGAGCGGCGTCCACCGCGACGATGCCGAACCTCCTGCCGTAGCCCCAGGCCCACTCGAAGTTGTCCAGCAGCGACCACTCCAGGTAGCCACGGACGTCGGCCCCTTCGGCGATCGCGGCGTGGACGGCGGCCAGGTGGTCACGCAGGTAGCCGATCCGGTCGGCGTCCGCCACCGCGCCGTCCGGGCCGAGGTGGTCGTCGGGATAGGCGGCGCCGTTCTCCGTCACCACCAGCGGAATGCCGGCCGGGCCGGTGTAGTCGCGGTGCAGCCAGAGCAGCAGCCGGCGCAGCCCGTCCGCCTCCACTTCCCAGTCCATCGCCGTTCGCGGCAGGCCACGGTCGACCACGACCGCGTCCGGCGCGGCGACGTGCGGCGTGTCCCGCCGCCGGCCCCGGACGGTGAACGGACCGGTCGGGTCGTCCTCGCGGGCGGCCCGCACCATCGAGGTCGCGTAGTAGTTGACGCCCAGCACGTCGATCGGGGTGGAGATCGCCGCCAGGTCGCCGTCGGCCACCAGATCCTGGTCCCACCACGGGTCGAGATCGGCACGGACGTCCGCTGGGTAGCCTCCGGTGATGATCGGGTGGATGAACGCCCGGTTCGCCGTGCCGTCGATCCGGCGGGCCACCGAGAGATCGGCCGGATCCTCGCTGGCCGGCAGCACGGGGCTGAAGTTCAGCGTGATGCCGAGCCGGCCGGCGCCGGCCGAGCGGAGCGCCTGGGTGGCCAGACCGTGGCCGAGCAGCAGGTGGTGCATCGCCCGGACGGCCTCGGTCGGGTCGGTGTGCCCCGGGGCGTGCTCGCCGGCGGCGTAGCTGAGGAAGGACGAGCACCACGGCTCGTTCAGGGTCGTCCAGGTCGGCACCCGGTCGCCCAGCCGGTCGTGGAGCATGGCGGCGTAGTCGGCGAACCGGTAGGCGGTGTCCCGGTTGGTCCAGCCCCCCGGCAGGGTGACCGGCAGATCCCAGTGGTAGAGGGTGAGCCAGGGCTCGATCCCGGCGGCCAGCAGCTCGTCCACCAGCCGGGAGTAGAAGTCGACCCCGGCCGGGTTGACCCGGTCGCCGTCCAGCACCCGCGGCCAGCTGACGCTGAACCGGTAGCTGTTCAGCCCCAGCTCGGCCATCAGCGCGATGTCCTCGCGGTAGCGGTGGTAGTGGTCGACGCCCGGTCGGCCGTCGTCACCACCCTCGATCGCACCGGGGACGGTGCAGAACTCGTCCCAGATGGACGGTACCCGTCCGTCGACGTCGTGGGCGCCCTCGACCTGGAAGGCCGAGGTGGCCGTCCCCCAGAGGAAACCGGGTGGGAACTGGAGCATCGTCATCCCTTCACCGCTCCTGCCATGATGCCGGACACCAGGTGGCGGCCGGCGACTGCGAACAACACCAGCAGCGGGACGGTGGCCAGCACCACACCCGCCATGATCAGTGCCATGTCCTTGAAGTAGGAGGCCTGCAGCAACTGTAGGGCGACCGGCAGGGTCGGATTGGTCGACCCAAGGATCACGAACGGCCAGAAGAAGTTCGTCCAGCTGGCCACGAAGGTGAACAGCGCCAGCATGGCCGCGGCCGGACGCGCGGCGGGCAGCGCCACGTGCCAGAACGTCCGGATCATCGAGCAGCCGTCCACCCGCGCCGCCTCGATCAGCTCGTAGGGCAGCGCCTCGGAGAGGTACTGGGTCATCCAGAACACCCCGAAGGCGGTCACCATGCCCGGGACGATCACCGCCTGCAACTTGCCGATCCAGTCCAGGTTCCGCATCACGATGAACAGCGGCACGATGCCCAGCTGGGTGGGGACGGCCATCGTCCCGATCACGAAGGCGAGCAGTCCGTTGCGTCCGGGGTAGCGGAGCTTGGCGAAGGAGAACCCGGCCAGGGTGGAGAAGAACACCACCGAGAGCGCCGTCACCACCGAGACGATCAGCGAGTTGAGCACCGCCTGCCAGAACTTGATGTCCGAGGCCAGCACCCGGGCGGCGTTCTCCAGGAAGTGGCCCTGCGGGAGCAGCGACGGGATCGGGTTCTGCGCGATGTCGGCAGCGGTCGACGAGGCCAGCAGGAAGGCGTAGTAGAGCGGGTAGGCCGAGATCAACAGGACGATGCCCAGCACGGCGTAGGTGACCCAGCCGGGACGGCGCATGCCCTGGTCGTACTGGCCGCGGCGACGGCGCGCGGCCCGGGCGGCGCCCTTGCCGGCGACCTGCTCGATCATGCCGATCGACATCTGGGAGCTCATCGGGTCACCGCCCTGGTGCGCCGGGGGCGTCCGTCCCCGGAGGTGGAGATCCGGCTGGTCAGCCAGTAGTTCAGCAGCGCGAAGACGACGATCACCACGAACAGCACCCAGGCCACCGACGAGGCCCGGCCGAAGTCGCGCTGGTTGCCCCAGCCGAGTTCGTAGAGGTACATGGTGACCGTCATCCACTGCCGGTCGGCACCGCCGAGGCCGATCTGGTCGAACATCCGCGGCTCGTCGAAGATCTGCAGCCCGCCGATGGTGGAGGTGATCACCACGAAGATCAGGGTCGGGCGCAGCATCGGGACGGTCACCGCGAAGAAGCTGCGCAGCCGGCTGGCGCCGTCCACCACGGCGGCCTCGAGGACGTCCCGCGGGATGGCCTGCATGGCGGCCAGGAAGATCAGGGTGTTGTAGCCGGTCCAGCGGAAGTTGACCATCACCGAGATGGCCAGGTGGGCGAACAGCGGATCCTTGTGCCAGCCGATCGGGTCGAACCCGAGCACCTGCAGGACGGCGTTCGCCAGGCCGGACTGGTCGGCGAAGATCTGGTTGAAGATCAGGCCGACCGCCACCGGGGCCACCACGTAGGGCACCAGGACGCCCATCCGCCAGAAGGTCTTGGCGCGCAGGTTGGCGTCCAGCACGGCGGCGATCGCGAGCGCCGCGATCACCTGCGGCACCGAGGAGAGCAGGAAGATGCTGAAGGTGTTGGCCAGCGCCTTCCAGAACCGCTCGGCGGTCAGCACGTAGGCGTAGTTCTCGACGCCGACGAAGCCCTTGTTGCCCAGCAAGAGGTCGTAGTCGTGCACCGAGACGAAGGCGGTGTAGGCCAGTGGGAACAGCCCCACCAGCGCGAAGAGCAGGAAGAACGGTGCGATGTAGAGGTAGGGGGCGCTCTTCACGTCCCACCGGCTGAGCGTGGCACGCCAAGCCGACGGCGGCGCCTGGGTGGCGGTCGCGGTCACGTTTCGCTCCTTCGCGGTCGGGTGGCGGGGGGGGGGGGGGGGGGGGGGGGGGGGGGGGGGG
>JAEXCA010000106.1 GCA_023393755.1 Actinomycetes bacterium
GCCGGCCGCCCGCCGGCGGCGCAGCGTCTCGGTGAGCTGGACGGCGGCGGGCATCCTGCCGCGGGTGGCCTGGTCGACCACCTCGTCCACCCAGCCCTCGACCAGCGCCAGCAGGGTCTCCAGCCGGGCCAGCACCTCGCGCTGTTCCGGGGTGACCTGCGGGGCGAACAGCGAGCCCGCCACCAGCTGGCCGGCCTGCTCGATCTCCTGCGGGGTCATCGCGCCGCTGAGCTGCGACTCGATCGCCTGCTCCAGGGCGGAGGCGTCGATCGAGATGCCGCGGGCGTAGTGCTCGACCAGGGCGAGCAACTGCGGTCCCAGCCAGCCGACCGCGCCGAACAGGCGTTGCCGGGCGGTCTCCCGCAGGGCGAGGAAGAGCAGCACGTCCGATTCGGCGATGTTCAGCCCCTCACCGAACTTGGCGATGTTGGCCGGCAGCAGCGCGACCGCCGGACGCGGGGTGAGCGGCAGCCCGATGTCGCCGGAGCTGACCACCTCGACGGAGAGCCGGCCCAGCGCCTGGCCGACCTGGGCGGCGAACATGCCCGCCGCCGCGGTGCGGACCATCGGCGCCAGCATGCCGGCCGCCGGGTCGCCGGGGGCCTGCCCGGAGAGCAGCTCGCCCAGCGTGGCGGTCAGCGCGGTGACCACCGGACGGATCAGCTGCTGCCAGGTGTCGAAGGTGTTCTCCACCCACTCCGCGCGGCTCCAGGCGGCCGGTGGCGGGGCCAACGGCGGGAAGGCGAGCTGCTCGTCCAGCCACAGGTCGGCCAGTTCGGCGGCCGCCCGGATGTCGTTCCAGTTCCGGGTCGACGGGGTCGGGTCGGGTCCGGTGGCGGCGGTGATCTTGCGCGCCACGTCCTTGGTGAAGCGCCAGTTGATCCCCGACTCCGGGTCGGTCGCGCCGAACCCGGCCAGCTGGCTGGTGAAGGCGGTCATCATCGACTGCGCCCTGGCCATCAGCTCCTCCAGGTCGAGCCGGCCGTCCGGGCCCGGGTTGATGCCGAACTGGGCGAGGAACCGCAGCAGCGCCTCCTCGTCCCTTCCGGGTTCCTCGTTGCGGCCGTCGTCGTTGCTGCTGTCACTCATCGCGCTCCCTCTTCCCGGCCGGTGCCGCTCTGCATCCCAAGGTTATTCTCAAACTCCAGCGGTATCGTGCTCGGGTGCGTTCCGATCGGACGCACGGATGGAGGGGTTCCCCGGTGACCAAGCAGACCTGGACGGCGGCCGTCGCGGCCCTGCTGTTCGTCACGCTTGCCGCCGTGATCGCCATGGTGCCGGTGCCCTTCGTCAGCTGGAGCCCCGGTTCCACCTACGATCTGCTGGGCACCGTCGAGGTCGAGGGCTCGGAGGTGGCGGCGATCCAGATCGACGGCGCCGAAACCCATCCGGTCGCCGGCGAGGTGCGGATGGCCACCGTCTCGGTGACCCGGCCGGACAGCGCGCTGACCCTGCCGGAGGCGCTGCTGTCCTACTGGATGCCGGCCCGCGAGGTGCTGCCCCGGGACGCGGTCTACCGTCCCGGCGCCAAGGCCGACGAACTGCAGGACGACAGCGTCCGGTTGATGGACGACTCCCAGACCTCGGCCGTGGTGGCCGCGCTGCGGGTGGCCGGGATCGAGGTCGAGGAGCTGCCCATGGTCAGCTGGGTGTCGATCGCCGGGCCGGCGCACGACCAGCTGATGCCGGGCGATCTGATCGTCGCGGTGGACAACCAGCCGGTGGAACGCAGGAGCGATGTGCAGCGCGCGATCGCCGAACACCGCATCGGCGACGCGGTGAAGTTCGATCTGGTGCGCGACCGGGTCAGGCTGAGCCGGACGGTCACCACCCGGGCCTCGTCCACCGAGCCCTCCACCCCGGCGGTCGGGATCGGGCTGGACACCGGCTTCCGCTACGAGCCGCGGGTCACCTTCCACCTCGAGCCGGCGATCGGCGGTCCGAGCGCGGGGCTGCCGTTCGCGATCGCGATCTACTCGATGCTCACCTCCGACGACGTGCTGGACGGAAGGGTGGTCGCCGGCACCGGCACGCTGGCGGCCGGCGGACAGGTCGGCCAGATCGGCGCCGTGCAGGAGAAGATCGCCGCCGCCGTCCAGGACGGGGCCACCGTCTTCCTGCTGCCCAGCGCGAACTGCGAGGACGCCAAGGTCTCCCACGAGGGTCTGCGGCTGGTGCCGGTCGACAACCTCGGGGACGCGCTGGCCGCGCTCGAGGCCCTGAAGGATCCCGCCCAGGAGGCCGCGGTGCCGAAGTGCTGACCGACGACGCCCTGACCGCCGCGCTGATCGAGGTCGAGCGCCACGTCGGCCGGTCCGGCTGGGACCAGCCGGCCAGGCTGTTCGCCCTGGTCCGGACCGCCGAGTTGATCGCCGCCGAGCCGGCGCTGGCCGAGCAGCTGAGCCAGGCGCCCGCCGATGGCTACACCTCGGTCGAGCAGGAGACCTTCGTCGCCGGCGACGACCTGGCCGAGACCCTCGCCCGGATCGCCTGGCCACCGACGGTCGCGGGCTGCGTCCTGGCGCTGGAGCGCACGTTCCTTCCCTCCGACGCCGAGGTGGATCTGCCGGACGATCCGGCGGCCGCGGCGAAGCTGGTGATCGACCATCCGCGACGGCTCGACCTGCGGGTCGTGGTGGGGGCGACCCGGGACGGCGGGCGGCACGGCGTGGCCCGGATCCGCAGCGAGGCGGAGGAGTTGATCGGCGGCGCCGACCTGGTTCCCGCCCTCGCCCTCGCGCTTTCACGTACATTGGACTGAACCGCTCACGTGTCCGGCCGACCAAGGAGAGCCTGTGCCGACGTCCGTTGCCCGCCGTAACCCGCTGGTGCCCACGATCATCGTCGCTGGGCTGCTGCTGGTCGGCTTCCTGATCTTCGCCGATCTGTGGTCGGAGAAGCTCTGGTTCGACTCGGTCGCCTACACCCAGGTGTTCACCACCCGGCTGGTCACCCAGGTGCTGCTGTTCCCCATCTTCTTCGTTGTCATGGCCGCCGTGGTCGGGCTCAACATGGTGCTGGCCTGGCGGCTGCGCCCGCAGGGCAGCCGGCCGGCGGCCAGCGGCGTCCTGGAACGGTACCGCGACCTGCTCGGCTCCAACCTGCTGCTCTCGGTGCTGGCGCCGTCGGTCTTCTTCGGCCTGCTGGGCGGGATGACCGCGGCCGCCGCCACGCTGGACGTGCTGGCCTACCTGAACCGGACCCCGTTCGGGCAGACCGACCCCTACTTCGGGATCGACGCCGGGTTCTACGTCTTCACCCTGCCGATCCTGCGGGACCTGCTGGGGTTCGCGCTGAGCGCGCTGTTCTTCGCGCTGCTCGGTTCGGCGGCGATCCACTTCACCACCGGCGGGATCTCGCTCAGCCGCCAGTCGCTGCGCGGCAAACGGCCCAGCGCCGCCACCGCCCACCTGTCGGTGCTGGCCGGCCTGGTGCTGATCGTCTACGGCCTGCAGAACCTGGTCGACCGGTACGGCTACCTGGTCGAGATGGGCACGCTGTTCACCGGCCTGCAGTACACCGACGATCACTCCCGGCTGGGGGCGAAGCTGGTGATGGCGGTGATCGCCTTCATCTGCGCCGGGCTGTTCTTCGTCAACGCCTTCTGGACCCGCTGGATCCTGCCGGTCACCGGTGTCGTCCTGATGCTCGTCTCCGGGCTGATCCTGCAGTTGCTCTATCCGGCCATCGTCCAGTCCTTCCAGGTCAAGCCCAATGAGCCGGACAAGGAACGTCCGTACATGGAGCACCACATCAAGGCGACCCGGGAGGCGTTCGGGATCGACGACGTGGAGATCACCGAGTACGACGCTGTCACCCAGGTGCGCCCGGGCCAGCTGAAGGAGGACGCGGCCGCGCTGCCCGGCGTCCGGCTGATCGACCCGGCGCGGGTCGGGCTGACCTTCGAGCAGCTGCAGCAGGTGCGCGGCTACTACTCCTTCGCCAAGGTGCTGGACGTCGACCGCTACCACATCGAGGGCACCGAGACCGACGCCGTGGTCGCCGCCCGGGAGATGAACCTCGAGGGCGTGCCGGATCCGAACTGGAACAACATCCACACCGTCTACACCCACGGCTACGGCCTGGTCGCCGCCTACGGCAACCGCCGGCAGGCCGGCGGCCAGCCGGAGTGGATCGAACGCGACCTGCCGCCCACCGGGGCGCTGGGGGAGTACCAGGGCCGGATCTACTTCGGTGAGATGAGCACCGAGTTCGCCATCGTCGGACGCGAGGCGGGCCAGCAACCGATCGAGCTCGACACCCCCGGCGGCGGCCAGGGCGGCCGGGAGGTCTACAACGTCTACGAGGGCACCGGCGGCGTGCCGATCGGCAACCTGGGCAACCGGATGCTGTTCGCCACCTACTTCAAGGACCTGAACATCCTGCTCTCCGACCGGGTGAACTCCGCCTCCAAGGTGCTGTACAAGCGGACGCCGAAGGAGCGGGTGGAGGAGGTCGCCCCCTGGCTCACCCTGGACCAGAACGCCTACCCGGCGATCGTGGACGGCCGGCTGGTCTGGATCCTGGACGGCTACACCACCAGCGACAGCTACCCCAACAGCCAGCTGTTCAGCCTGCAGCGGCTGATCTCGGACGCCCAGACCCAGAACGACCGGCTGCAGCCGGACCGGGCGGTCAACTACATCCGCAACTCGGTCAAGGCGATCGTGGACGCCACCGACGGCACGGTCGACCTGTACGCCTGGGACGAGACCGACCCGCTGCTGCAGACCTACGCCCGGGTGTTCCCCGGGACGGTGAAGCCGAAGAGCGAGATCAGCCCCGAGCTGCAGGCCCACCTGCGCTACCCGGAGGACCTGTTCAAGGTGCAGCGCTACGTGCTGGGCCGCTACCACATGACCGACCCGGCCAGCTGGTACCAGCAGTCCGACCTGTGGCAGGTGCCGGTCGACCCGGTGAACAACACCACCGACGCCCTGGAGCCGCCGTACTACCTGTCGATCAAGTGGCCGAACGAGGACCAGCCGGTCTTCAGCCAGACCTCGGTGTACGTGCCGAAGGGTCGCTCGAACCTGGCCGCGTACCTGGCGGTGGTCGCCGAGGCGAGCAGTCCCCACTACGGCAAGCTGCGGGTGCTGCGGATGTCCGACACGCATCAGATCGACGGCCCGGGCCAGACCTTCAACGCGATGACCACCGACCAGCGGGTGGCCGAGGTGCTGCGTCCGTACCTCAACCAGGGCTCGGCCGCCGCCACCTACGGCAACCTGCTGACCCTGCCGATGGGCTCCGGCCTGCTCTACGTCATGCCGGTGTACACCCAGCGGCAGGGCTCCGGTACCACCGGTTCGTACCCGGCGCTGACCTACGTGATCGTCAGGTTCGGGCAGAGCGTCGGCATCGGTTCGACCCTGCAGGAGGCGCTGGACCGGACCTTCGGTGGGGACGCCGGGGCGGAGACCGGCGAGCAGCCGGTCGAGCCGACCGAACCGCCGACCGAGCCCAGTCAGCCGCCGACCGAACCGAGCCAGCCGCCAACCGATCCGAACCAGCCGACCACCGAGCCGAGCACGCCGGAGGAGGCGGCCCGGTTGCTGCTGCGGCAGGCCGAAACCTCCTTCGTCGCGGCCGACACCGCGCTGCGCAACGGCGACCTGGCGGAGTACCAGCGCCAGGTGAAGCAGGCCGAACAGCAGCTGAAGGAGGCGCTGGACAAGCTCGGACGCTGACCGCGACCCGGCGAGGTCAGGGGGCGGTCAGCCACAGGCCGAGCGCGGCGGCGAGCAGTCCGGCGAGCAGCATGCCCCCGGCGTGCACCAGGACGGTCCAGCGGCGTCCGGCCCGGAGCAGGCGCGCGGCCTCGACGCTGGCCGTGCTGAAGGTGGTGTAGCCGCCCAGGAAGCCGGTGCCGGCGACCGCGCCGATCGGGCCGAGCACGCCGGTCAGCAGCCAGCCGGCGACCAGGCCGAGCAGGAACGACCCGGTGGTGTTGATCACGACCGTGCCGAGCGGGAAGCCGGTCCGGTTGTGCCGGGCGACGGTGGTGTCGACGACGAACCGGGCGAGGGCCCCGAGCCCGCCGGCCAGGGCGATCCACAGCGGCATCATGGGCGTGCCCCCCGACCAGGCCGGATCCGGCGGTGGAGGTGCCGGAAGCCCCAGCCGCCGGCGTAGGCCAGCGCGACCCCCAGCACCACGCTGCCGCCGGCGTAGAGCAGCATCGGCCCGACCGCCCCGGAGCGGCCCAGCTGCACCGCCTCCAGCGCGAAGGTGGAGTAGGTGGTGTAGCCGCCGAGCACCCCGGTGCCAACCCCGAGCCGGAGACGGCGCCGCCAGCCGACGTCCTCTCCCGAGGCGGCGAGGGCGTCCAGCAGCACCGCGAGCAGGAAGGAGCCGCTGAGGTTGATCCAGAAGGTGGCCCACGGCCACTGCCCCGGCGGCGCGCCGAAGCTGCTCTCCAGCCACCAGCGCAGGAAGGTGCCCACGCTGCCGCCGGCGACGATCAGCGCGGGCGTGACCAGTCGCTTCGTGCTCAGTGCCACGGGGCGGGAGCCTTCCAGTCGACCACGCTGAGCGGCACCACCAGGACCGGCCGGTGCTGATGGCGGGCCAGGTGCAGCCCGACCGCCTCGGCGAAGAAGTCGTGGACGCGTTCGCCGCGGGCCTGGCGGGCGCCGACCACGATCGCCGAGGCACCGACCGCCCGGGCCAGGTGGGTGAGGGCGGGGTCGGCCCGTCCGGCGAGGTAGCGGAGCTCCCAGCCGACGGGGGAGCCGGCCAGCGCCTCGTCCAGCTGGCGCTGGAGCTGGTCACGCCGGCTGCGCCAGTCGTCGTCCTCCCGGTCGGGTTCCAGTGGCGAATGCCGCACCGTGCCGTCGGGGAACTCCTGGTCGACGATCCGGGTCGGGTCGGCGTAGCCGCAGTAGAGGCTGCCACCGGTCGCCTGGGCCCAGGTGGCGGCGGTGAGCGCCACGAGGGGGGACTGGCCGGGCACGACGCCGACCACCAGCGGACGTCCGGCCGCCGGCTCGATCCGGTGTGGTGCGGGCTGGGGAACCTCGCGCATGGCCACCTCCCGGGCAGCGCAGGGCCTGCCCGCTGTCGACGGGACAGGAACCATCAGCCTGACCGGCGGTTCGGGCCGAAGCCCCGGCGGGATCCATCGCCGACGTCAGTCTAGTGTCCTGGGTGTCCGTCCGGAAGCTCGTCCGTCGCCCGACCCGGTCAGGCCACGCCCAGCGGCGTCCCGGGGGTGAAGCCGGGGAAGACCTCGGCCAGCTTGTCGTTCTTCAGCCGGGCGCTGACGATCTCGGCCAGCGGCTGGCGGTAGTCGGTGGTGATCGGGACGTCGCCCTGGACCAGGTTGGCCGCGTCCAGGGTCGGCATGGTGCCGTAGACCGTGCCGCCCGTGATGCCGCCGCCCATCAGGAACATCAGGTTGCCGTGGCCGTGGTCGGTGCCGCCGTCGCCGTTGACCTCCACCCGGCGTCCGAACTCGCTCATGGTGACCACGGTGACCCGGCCCCAGGTGCTGCCCAGGTCGGTGCGGAAGGCGGCCAGCCCCTGGGAGAAGTCCCTGGCGAGCCGGCTGAACTGGCCCTTGTCGTCGGCCGGGCTGCCGATGTCGCGGTGCATGTCCCAGCCGTCGTAGTCGATGCAGGCCACCTCAAGCCCGAGATCGGCCTTGGCCAGCCGGGCGATGTCCTTCAGGCCCTTGCCCCAGTTGCTGTCGGGGTAGCTGGCGCCGTTGGCAGGTTCGGCCTGCTTGTCCTTGACCTGTTGCCGCAGGCCCTTGAGCTGACCGATCGCGCCCAGCGTGGCGCGGGCCTGGGTGGCGAGCAGGCCGCCGGCGTCGCCGTAGAGCGACTCCAGGTCGGCGACCAGGCGGTCGCCGTCGTTCCAGGCGGATTCCAGGGTGAAGGACTCGATGCTCGACATCGCCAGCGACTGGTAGGCGGTGGTGGTCAGGGAGAGCACCACCCGCGAGCCGAGGGTGATCGCCCGGAAGGTGCCCGATTCGGCGGAGGACGAGGCGATGTGCCGGCCCAGCCAGCCGGACCGCAGGTTGGCCTTGGCCGCCCGCTCGCACAGATCCTGGTCCTCGAAGTGGGAGCGGGACAGGCCGGGATGGCCGGCGCCGACCACCAGGGCGAGTTCCTTGGCCGTCCACATCTCGCCGAGCGCGTTGAAGTTGGGATTGAGGACGTAGTCGGCGTTCAGCGGCAGGCCGTCGCCCACCCCGATGCCGCCGCGGGCCTTGGCGTAGGCCGGATCGTTGACCGCGCCGAGGGCGGCCAGCCCGTCGAAGCCGCCGCGGAGGAAGACGCAGACCAGCAGGTCGCGTCCGGTGTCGGCGGCAAAGGAGTACCGGGGGGCGGCCGAGGCCGCGAGCAGCCCACCGAGACCGATCAGCGAGCCGCGGAACAGGCTGCGCCGGCCCAGCTTCGGCCCGGTGGCGGCGTGGTGGACGCCTGGGTCGTCGATCCGGCGGTTGGGGCGCAGGGTGGTGACCAGGTCGTTGGCCGCCGCCGGGCTGACCACCCTGGTGCGTCCGTCGTGGCTGGCGAGCAGCCGGTTGCGTGACTCCTCGTGGTCGTGCAGCGGGGTGATCAGGTCCTCGTGGAGCAGCGCCTCCCCGCGGCGCAGCGTCGGATCCAGGTTCGGCTTCGGCATCGCGCGTCCTCTCAGCGGAGCTTGAAGTAGGGGGAGGCGAAGATGAAGTGCAGCGTGCGTCCCAGGTTGTGCTTGAGTTGGTCGGCCGTGAGCCGGGTTGCGCCGGAGTCGCCCCGCAGCCGGGCGATCACCTGGGCCAGGTGGGCCTCCGGCCAGGTGTAGCCGGTGATCGCCAGGGTGAGCGAGCGGGCGACGTCGGTGATCGGCTGGTTCACCTTCACCCCGAGTGCGCTCTCCCAGGATTTCGACGGCCACTCCTTGTCCTTGCCCCAGTTGACCAGGGCGTTCGCGGTGTACCAGTGGGCCAGCATGGCCTGGGTGGAGCACCAGTCGGTCGCCTGATCGGGGTAGCCGTCGATCACCGGCCACATCCGGGGTTGGTGGTTCTCCAGGTAGAGCAGCCACTGGACGGTGCCGGTGATCTTCCAGACGTTGGAGGCCTGGGTGGCGGCTGGCTTGATAGTGGAGGGCTTGCGCAGCCTCGTCATGGTGGCGATCGTCTCCTGTGGCCGCTTCCATTTGGCGCCCACCGAGGCGGCGAACTCGCCGGAGCGCAGCAGGGTGCGCATCACCGCCGCCAGCGAGGTCTTCTTCGCCCGGTAGACGTCGGCGAGGCGTTCGACCAGCGCATCGGACGGGGTGTCGGAGACGTAGCGGACGGCGAGCCGGCGGGCGATGTGGAGCGCCGTGCCACGGTGCCGGGCGAGGTAGGAGAGATAGGCCTTCAGTACCGCGGGGCCGTCGGCCGCGGCCGCGTTGGGGTGGCTGAAGCCCATCACCTGGACCGGGCCGACGTGGTGCTGGTTCGGGTTGAACCGGTAGCTGCGGGTCTCCCAGTCGAGGCTGTGGCCGGTGAGGATCAGGGCCGAGTTGCGGACGTCCTCCTCGGTGTAGTTGCCGACGCCGTGTACAGCTCCAGCAGTTCGCGGCCCAGGTTCTCGTTCGGGCTGTCCTTAGAGTTCACGTGGTTGTCGGTGTACAGCAGCAGCGCGGGGTGCCGGAGCGCCGCGTACAGCATGTCGGAGTAGCTGCCCAGCGCGTACTTGCGGAGCACCGCCCAGTCGAACCAGGCGACGTACTCGCTGGCCTTGCCGTCGGCGGAGACGTAGAGATGGTCGGCCATGGTGTCGACCATGGACTCGTACAGGTGGCGCTTGGTGAACACCTGCCGGATGGTCCGGGAGACGCTCAGCGCCTTTCCGGCCTTCCAGGCCTGCTTGTTCGACGCCTGGTGCACCTTGGCGCCGGTCATGGTGGTGTAGCTGAGGTACTTCCTGATCAGCTTGTCGGCCTTGGTGTCCTTGACCTTCTTCCACTTCAGCTGGCGGTCGATCCACGTGGAGTAGCCGACCTTCTTGATCTCCTTGGCCAGAGCGGCGGTCGGTGCCGCCGAGACCCGCCGGGCGAGATGCCAGTGCTTGGAGGACCGGAGGTCGAGCCCCTTCGCCAGATCGGGGGAGACCGCCGGCAGGGCCGGTGCCAGCGGGAGCGGCGCCGCCTGCGCCGGGGCCAGTTCCCCCAGCCCCGAGGCGGCGACGCCGCCGGCTGCGATCAGCCCGAGCAGCGCGCGGCGGGAAGCCTGGGGCAGCACGGGGGCAGCCATGGGTTCGGGGTTCATCGGCACCACCTGGGGGTCGGGGGGATGGAGTCGCTGGCGCAACCTTAACGTAAGCTGAGAGATCGGTCGATGCGCCATCCACGAGTCGGTTCGCCGCGCGCCCGGCCTCGGCAGGAAGAACGCTTCCGCTACCAGCCCCGATCCAGCCACTCCTGCAGGTGCGGGCGCTCGGCGCCGATCGTGGTGGCGGGTCCGTGGCCGGTGTTGACCACCACCTCATCACCCAGTGGGAACAGGCGGGTGGTGATCGAGTCGATGATCCGCTCGAAGCTGGAATAGGCCCAGCGGGTGGCGCCGGGGCCGCCCTCGAACAGGGTGTCGCCGGTGAACACGGTCGTCGCCGTCTCCAGCCAGTACGAGGTGGAGCCCGGGGTGTGCCCCGGGGTGCGGAGGGCCACCAGGGAGTGGCCGGCGACGCTGAACCGCTGTCCGTCCCGGACCGGGCGGTACGGGGAGTCGCCGTTCACCTGGTGCCACAGGAAGTCGTCCTCGGGTGCCAGGTGGGGCGTGACTCCGGTGAGCTCGGCGAAGGCGGGCGCCGCCCGGACATGATCCCAGTGGCCGTGGCTGAGCAGCACGGCCACCACCCGCCGGTCGCCGACCGCACGCCGGACGGCAGCGGGGTCGTGCGCGGGATCGATGACGATGACCTCCGCGTCGTCCCCGACGATCCAGACGTTGTTCTCATGATCGGGCGGACCCTGGGGGTCCAGATTGCCGGCGATGGCCAGCCGGGTGATGTCCATGGTCGCCTCCTCCCGTTCAGCCTAGTGACGGCGGCTGCCAGTCGCTGGCGTCCGGCGCGGATGGGGCGTCCGGGAACCGGCTGGAGACGTTGCGTGACCGGGTTGCCTGAGGTGATTGCTGCCCGTCGCCGGCTGGTTCGTGATTGACTCGCAGCGAGAGGCCGCGGCGGAGGGTGCCACGAACCCGGCGGGATCCGCATGGGTGGGGCATGGCGGGCCGAGCGGAGGTGGCGGTGGAGCAGTCACCGGCCGACTCCGGGACGGTCGATTTCGAACGCTACGTGGCGCTAGGGAGGAGAGGATCCGATGACCGATCGGCTCCAGCCTACGGGGGACTCCGAGATGGGGGCCGCGTCGCGTGCCCACCGCACCGAGGATGCCGGGTCCGCCGGTTTCGAGCCGCTGGACGGGGCTGCGATCGCCGCCCGGGCGGCACGTCGTGGCCAGCCGATCGTCTGGGGACTGGTGGCCGCGGTGGTCATGCTGCTGATCGTCGGCGTGGCCGTTGCCACCCGGCCGCGGGACGGCAACCCGGTCATCGCCACTCCCGCCCCAGTGCCGAGCCCGGCTCCGTCCACGACGGAACCGGCGGCGTGGTACTCCTGGGTCCGGCTCGCCGACTCGCCGTTCACCGAGGTTGGTGCCAGCGTCGGGACGGACGGCGAAAGCCACTACTTCACGATGGCCGAGGGATCGTGCACCCGGCTGCTGGGCCATCGCCACGACGCGGTGGGTGACCGCTGGAGCAGCCTGTCCGATCACGAGGTGCCGTCGTGGTGGTGTGGGGGCAGTCTTCAGGCGCACGCGCATGGTGACGACATCTACGTGGCGGCCGGCGACCACTCCGGCGACTGCTCGAAGCCACCGCGCGACGGCTCGCTGTCGGTCTACCGCACCGCCACGCAGCGCTGGGAGGATCTGCCCTCGCCGGAGCGCTGCTACGACACCATCGTCGCCGTGGCGGACGGACTCGCCTACCTCGGGGTCGAGTTCGGTGGGGAGCCGGATCATCGCCTGGTGGTGTACTCCTTCTTCGACTACGAGACCGGGCGATGGCGCTACCAGGAGACGCCCGAGGACTCGCCCCCGACCCTGTTCGATGCGATGGCGGACGAGTGGCGGGTGGGCGCCGTCGAGGTCGACGGCCGGTCGCTGATCATGTTCCGATCGCTTCGCGCGGGTGCCTTCAGCGTCGCGCTGCTCGACCCGGTGGCCAACACGATCGTGACCGGCGCCAGCGTCCCGTTGCCGACGGAGGTCGGCGAACTGGACGATGTCGACGATTACCAGGTGACCGACTCGGGCTGGCTCTACGTCGGGCCGGACCTGCCGCGTACCGAGGGCGTCGCGGATGGAACACAGGGCGTGCTGATCGACCTGCGTACCGGCAGTTGGCACACCATCGACCTCCCGCCGATGGCGGAGCTGGCCGACGATCAGCAGGGTGCGCAGCCCTGGGCCAGGGAGGTCTACGACGAGGCGGCCCGGTACGTCGCGATCCGGGGCCGGCTGTACGACCCGGCGGACGATCGGTGGCTGGCCTTCGACCCGCTGCCCCGGCTGGAGCCCCCGGTCGCGGATCCACCCGACGACGAGGTCCACCTGGACTGGGATCGCGGCAGGGATCGCGTGATCTGCGAATACCCAGGACCGCGAGCCTGCTGGCAGTTGGAGGTGGCTCCGTTCACCGAGGTGACCCACGAAGTCCGGTAGGGCGACGATGGCCACCAGTCAACCCACGTCGACGGACCGGCGCCCCCGCTGAAAGGCGCCCTCACCTGTTCAATACGGGAGCGTCCCTGCATCCGCTGGCGGAGGTGCCGAGCAATGGGTCAGCCGCGGTAGCCGGTGCCCGGTCGGCGCACCTCGTGCGACTCGCAGCGGTAGAACTCCGGAACCACTTCGGTCACCGGCACAGTCCAGTAGTCAGACTTCCCGCGGACCGCGAGGTACTGCGCTCTGGCGTCCCGGTGACAGCGGATGCCAGACAGGCCCTGGCCGCCGGGGGAGTAGTCGGAAAGCCCGCAGGTCAGGCAGCACTCCCAGCGCCGCGGCAGCAGACTCTCGGCGAGTGGACCAAGAGCCAACTCGAAATGCCCGTCCCCGGCATGTGCGTAGCTGGTGTCGTCAGCCACCAACCGGGCGGCGATCGGTTCGTGGTGGTCGGTGAGGTCGACCTGGAAGTCGAGGTGGGCGGCGTCGGCATCAGTGACGGTGACAGGGAGCCATCCGCCGAGGGTGCAGTCGGTCAGATCACCCCACGAACTGATGCTGAACGACTCCGACGATGTCACCAGCGCCAGACTGTCGAAATCCATCCCGATCACGTCGGCGCCTCTGATCCGGGTCGTGATCTCGTAACTTTCCGTCCAGCTGGATCCGATGCGCCAGGTGATCGACTCCCGCCCGACTGCGTCCTGATAGAACCCATCGAACTGGAGCGGACGCATCGTGCTGCCATCCTCGGGTGCGTGTGGAACGGACAGCGACAGTGTCCCACGTGAGGCTCCGCACCACAGGTTCGATTTGGGGTTCCGTGCGGGCTCGCCTATAGTTGACAGAGCGACGCGGGGTGGAGCAGCTCGGTAGCTCGCTGGGCTCATAACCCAGAGGTCAGAGGTTCAAATCCTCTCCCCGCTACTCAGCAGGACGCTCCCACCAGGATGAACAACCTGGTGGGAGCGTCTTTTGTCTACCTGCGGCCCGGCCCCGCTCAAAGGGGGTCGGCGCGTCGAGGGTCCCTCGGCGACTGGGCGCAGCGCCGCTTCGGCAGGACCAATCCCGTCAGCCGGCGTGGCCGCGTGGACGGGTCGAGGGGGTGCTGACGGGCTGCTGTACTAGAATTCCCGCGCTCCCTCGCGTCGCGAGGCCGACCCATGGAGGGCTGATGGACTATCGGGGACTCGTGCGCGCGCCGCGGCGGCTGCTGGCAGTGGTGCTGGCCGGCTGCCTGCTGCTGATCGCCGCCGCCTGTAGCCCATCGGGCCCACCGCAGCAGCTGCGAACCCTGACGGTGGGGGCGACGCTCGAGCCGCCGGCGATGGATCCGTTCCACAACACCTCGGCCTCGATCCCGCAGGTGTTGCTGTACAACGTCTACGAGACGTTGCTCAAGGTGAACTCCGACGGCAAGCTGGTGCCGCTCCTGGCCCAGAACTGGGAGGTCACAGCGGACCGCAAGACCTACACCTTCCACCTGGACCCGGCGGCCAAGTTCGCCTCCGGCAAGGCGGTGGACGCCGAGGCGGTGAAGGCCAACCTCGACCGGATGCTGAGCGACACCAAGCTCACCGAGACCCTGCGCGCGCAGCTCGAGGTGGTCGACTCGGTCGAGGCTCCCGACGCCACCCACCTGGTGATCCAGCTCAACCGTCCGTCGCTGCTGTGGCTGTACGAGATGTCGTCCACCCTCGGCATGGTCGTCGATCCGTCCTTCACCGGTGACCTCGCCACCGCCACCGCCGGCTCCGGGCCCTACCAGCTGCAGACCCAGAACCGCGGGCAGAGCGTGGTACTGGAACGGAACGAGAACTACTGGGGCACGCCGGGTCGGTTCGACCAGGTCACCTTCCGCTACTACGGCGACCCGAACGCGATGAACGCCTCGATGCTCTCCGGCGACCTGGACATCATCTCGAACCTGCAGGCGCCGGACGCGCTGCCGCAGTTCTCCGACACCAGCCGGTTCACCACCATCTCGGGGACCACCAACGGTGAGGTGGTGCTGGGTCTGAACAACGCCAGCGAGCCGCTGGCCAAGGCCGAGGTGCGCCGCGCGCTGACCATGGCGATCGACCGCAAGGCACTGCGGGACACGGTGTGGAACGGCCAGGGAACCCTGATCGGATCGATGGTCGTCCCCACCGATCCCTGGTGGGAGGACCTGACCGGCGTCAATCCCTACGATCCGGCCAAGGCCAGGGAACTGCTGGCCGAAGCGGGGTACGAGGATCTCACCCTGCGGCTGCGGGTGCCGGTGATCCCGTACGCGGTGAAGTCGGCGCAGTTCGTCGCCTCCCAACTGCGGGATGCCGGCGTGACGGTGACGATCGAGGAGCTGGAGTTCACCCGGTGGATCACCGAGGTGCTGGTCAACGGCGACTACGACATGACCATCGTCGGCCACGTCGAGGGCTGGGACATCGCCAAGTTCGCCAACCCCAACTACTACTGGCACTACGACAGCGCCGAGTTCCGCCGACTGTTCACGGCGGCCGACGAAGCCACCGAGGCGGACGCGCCCGCGCTGATGAAGCAGGCGGCCCGCTACCTGGCCGAGGACGCCGCCGCGATCTGGCTGTTCGCGCTGCCCAACCTGGTGATCACCAAGCCGACGATCAGCGGAGTCGCCCAGAACGCCACCTCTCTCAGCTTCGACCTGACCACGATCGCCAGCGCGTGAGGCCATGAGGCGCTTCCTGCGACGCCTGGGGATCTTCGCCGTCACCCTGCTGGGTGCGTCGATGCTGATCTTCGCGGTGACCGCGGCGCTGCCCGGCGATCTGGTCGAGGTGCTGCTGGGAACGGACGCCAACCCGGAGTCGGTTGCTCGGCTGCGGCGTGAGTTCGGCCTGGATCGGCCGTTGCCGGTCCGCTACCTGGAGTGGCTAGGTGGGGTGCTGACCGGCAACTTCGGGGTCTCGCACATCAGCAAGCAGCCGGTGCTGTCCTTGATCGGTCCGCCGTTGGCGGTGACCGGCTGGCTGGTCGGGCTGGGCATCCTCGGCTCCCTCCTGATCGCCCTGCCGGCCGGGATGGTCGCCGCCCTGAAGCGGCGCCGCTGGCAGGGCTTCGCAGTCAATGCGCTGGCCCAGGTCGGGATGGCGATCCCGGTCTTCTTCGGTGGCATCCTGCTCGCCCTGGTCTTCGCGGTCTGGCTCGGCTGGCTGCCGCCCAACGGCTATCGGCCGTTGCTGACCGACCCGGCCGGTTGGGCTAGGCACCTGGTGCTGCCGGTGGTGACGCTCAGCCTGGTGCAGGGCGCGGTGCTGATCCGGTACGTCCGTTCGGCCTTCGTCGAGGTGCTCAGCGAGGACTACTACCGGACCGCCCGAGCCATCGGCTGGACGCCCACCGCCGCCCTGCTGCGGCACGGCGTGCGCAATGCCGCGGTCTCGCTGGTCACGGTGATCGGCCTGCAACTCTCGGCGGTACTGGTCGGCGCGATCGTGGTGGAGCAGGTGTTCAACCTGAACGGC
This sequence comes from Actinomycetes bacterium, assembly GCA_023393755.1. Taxonomy (GTDB): domain Bacteria; phylum Actinomycetota; class Actinomycetes; order Propionibacteriales; family Propionibacteriaceae; genus Propionicimonas. The sequence continues at coordinate 16,197 of JAEXCA010000106.1, forward strand.
CTGGGCTCGTTGCTGCTCAGGGCGGTGGCGCAGCGGGACCTGTTCCTGATCCAGGGGACGGTGATGTTCCTGGTGCTGGCGGTGCTGGTGATCAACGCCCTGGTCGACTTCGCCTACCTGCTGATCGATCCGCGACAACGGGCACGGGGTGAGGTCGGATGAAGCGGCTGCAGCTCTGGCTCGGCATCGGCCTGGTCGCCCTGGTGGTGCTGGCGGCCGTGGTCTCGCTGTTCTGGACGCCCTTCGACCCGATCCAGGTGGTCCCGGGCAAGCGGCTGCTGGCACCGGGATGGCCCCATCTGCTCGGCACCGACGGTTTCGGGATCGACACGCTCAGCCAGCTGCTGGTCGGTGCCCGGATGTGCCTGGTGGTGGGCATCATCTCGGTCAGCCTGGCCGCCGTGGTGGGCGTTCCGCTGGGGATGCTGGCCGGTCAGGCCGGCGGTTGGCTGGACGAGGTCGTGATGCGGATCTCGGACGTGGTCTACGCCTTCCCGGCGCTGCTGCTGGCGATCCTGCTGGCGGCCGGCTTCGGTGCCTCGACGACGACCGCCATGGTCGCCATCGGGGTGGCGACCATTCCCGCCTTCGCGCGGGTCGCGCGCGCCGGCACGCTGCAGGTCATGGCCAGCGACTTCGTGCTGGCCGCCCGGTCGTCCGGCACCGGCTGGTGGGGGATCGCCGGCCGCCACGTGCTGCCCAACATCGCCCCGCTGGCCGGCGTCCAGGCCTCGGTGGGGTTCGCGATGGCGATCCTGGCCGAGGCCGCCCTGAGCTACCTCGGCCTGGGAACGCCACGTCCCACCCCGACCTGGGGAACGATGCTGCGGGACGCGCAGCAGCTCTTCGCCGCGGCACCGCTGCAGGCGGTGTGGCCGGGCCTGGCGATCGCGCTTGCGGTACTGGGGTTCAACCTGCTGGGCGACGGGCTGCGGGACCACCTCGATCCACGGCTGCGGGAGGAGGTGCAGTGACCACTCCACGACGTTCTTCCCCTCCGCTGCGCTCCCCTGACCAACGTCGCGGGGACCCCGCAGGAAGCCTGCTGGAGGTAACCGATCTGACGATCGAGTTCGGCCGCCGCCGCAGTCGCGCGGTGGACGCGGTGAGCTTCGCGCTGGAACCGGCCGAACGGCTGGGGATCATCGGCGAGTCGGGGTCGGGCAAGACCGTCACTGCGCTGGCCGTGATGGGCCTGCTGCCGGAGAACGCCCACGTCACCGGCTCCATCCGGTGGAACGGTCAGGAGTTGCTCGGCCGCCCCGAGCGCGAACTGGCCAAACTGCGTGGCAACGCGATGAGCATGGTCTTCCAGGAGCCGATGACCGCTCTCGATCCGACCATGCGGGTGGGCCGCCAGGTCGCCGAGGCGTTCATCCTGCACCGGGGCGACGCCGGGGGTTCGGCCCGCCAGCGCGCCGTCGAGATGCTGGGCTCGGTGGGCCTGCCCGATCCGGAGCGGATCGCCGACGCCTTCCCGCACCAGCTCTCCGGTGGCCAGCGGCAGCGGGTGATCCTGGCGATGGCACTGATCAACGGCCCCGACCTGGTGATCTGCGACGAGCCCACCACCGCTCTGGACGTGACCGTGCAGGCCAAGGTGCTGGAGCTGCTCGACCAGGTGCTGACCGACGAGCACGCGGCCTGCCTGTTCATCAGCCACGACCTCGCCGTGGTCTCCCAGGTCAGTCGGCAGGTGATGGTGATGCTGGACGGCGAGGTGGTGGAGCAGGCGCCGGCCGCGCAGTTGTTCAGCGCGCCGAACCACCCCTACACCCGCGGTCTGGTGGCGACCGCCCGGCTCGACCTGGTGAAACCGGGACAGCGCCTGCCCACCGTCGACGACTTCTACGCCGAAGCCGCCACGATCCCGGACGACCGCCACGCCGCCAGCGGCGGGGACGGAGGAGTCCCGACGAGGGCCGCGCCGGCGGGCCAGGGAACCGAGCCCGTCGAAGGGTCGAGGAGCCAGTCGGATCACCCCCGGGCGAGGCGGCCATGACCGAGCTGTTCCGCGCCGAGGGCCTCACCCGGGTCTACACCGACGGCCGCCGCCGGGTGGATGCCCTCACCGACGTCGCACTCACGGTGGACACCGGCCAGCGGCTGGGGATCGTGGGGGAGTCGGGGTCGGGCAAGTCCACCCTGGTCCGGCTGCTGGCCGCGCTGGACCGGCCGACCGCCGGCCGGGTCTGGTTCCAGGGCACCGAGGTCACCGGACGTCCGGAACGGGAGCTCGGCTTCCTGCGGGCGGCCGTCCAACTGGTCTTCCAGGACCCGTGGTCGTCGCTCAACCCGCGGATGAGGGTGGGAGACATCATCACCGAGCCGCTGCGCTCCCGGCTGGTTCGCCGCCAACTCCCGGCGGACGTCGACCACCGGGCCCGGCTGGCCGAGGTGATGGCGGACGTCGACCTGCCGCTGGAGTACGCCGACCGCTTCCCGCACGAGTTCTCCGGTGGGCAGCGGCAGCGGATCGCGATCGCCCGGGCGCTCGCCCCGCGTCCGGAGGTGCTGATCGCCGACGAACCGGTCTCGGCACTGGACGTCTCGGTGCGTGCCCAGGTGATGAACCTGCTGAACGACCTGGTGGCGAGCCACGGCCTCACCCTGATCGTGGTCAGCCACGACCTGATGGTGGTCCGCCACCTCTGCGACCGGATCGCGGTGATGCAGGCCGGCCGGATCGTGGAACAGGGACCTGCCGAGCAGGTCTACGAGGCTCCGCGGACCGACTACACCAGAACCCTGCTCGCGGCGGTGCCGCGGTTCTCGGCCTGACCTCGGTTGTGCGGGCGTGCCCCGCGACCAGTAATGTCGATCGGCTATGGAATCGAGCGTTACTGTCATTCCGGCCGAACTGCCGGACCTGCTGTTGCATGTCGCAACGGTGCGTCCGGTGTTCATTTGGGGTGCCCCAGGGATCGGCAAGTCGGCCCTGGTGCGCAAGTTCGCCGAGTCGCTCGGCCTGGACTGCCAGACCCTGCTTGGCACCCAGCTCGCGGCTGAGGACCTGATCGGCGTCCCGCAGTTGATCGCCGGCGAGGACGGCACCACCCGTTCCCGGTTCGCTCCGCCCACCACCATCGCCCGCACCGAGCCCTTCTGTCTCTTCCTGGACGAGCTCAACGCCTCCAGCCCCGACGTGCAGAAGGCGATGTACTCGTTGGTGCTGGACCGGCGGCTGGGGGAGGTGAAGCTGCCGGAGGGCAGCATCGTGATCGGCGCCGGGAACCGCGCCACCGACTCCGCCCTGGCCCGTCCGATGGCCTCGGCGCTGATCAACCGGATGCTGCACGTCCACCTTCGGGCTGACGCAGCCGACTGGCTGGCCTGGGCAGCGGCGGAGGGTCTCCATCCGTTGATCGTGGAGTACCTCACCGAACGTCCCGACCACCTGTGGTCGTCGGCACCCAAATCGCAGGAGGCGTTCTCCACGCCGCGCTCCTGGCACATCCTCTCCGACTGCATGCTCTCCTACCCGAACGGCGAGGTGGACGACGACCTGCTCACCGTCCTCACCGCAGGCCTGCTGAGCTCCGCGCACGCCGCGTCCTTCCGGGCCTGGGCGAAGGTGGTGCGGAACCGGTTCGCGCTGGAGCCGATCATCAAGGGCGAGACCAACTGGCCGGCGCGGCTGGAGGACCGCGACGTCCTCTACTTCCTGACTGAGACCTTCCGCACCCGGCTGATCGCCGAACTGCCGGCCAGCAAGGAGGGTGGCAGCCCCGCCGCTCGGCAGTTCGCCCACCGGAGCAAGGCGATGCTGGTGTCGCTGGCCGAGATCTCCCTGGAGATGGCCCAGTTGGTGGTCGCCAACGATCCGGACGGACAGCCGGTCCTGCCTGCCTGGTACCTGACCGAGATCATCCGGGACCTGCCCCGGTTGGTGGCGACCCGGAGCTGAGCCATGGCCAGACAGCGCTCCAAGCTCGAACCCTGGCAGCAGGCCCGGCTCGATGGGCTGAAGCTGGCCGCGGCCCACCCGGTCTTCCACTACCTGGCGGGGAATCACGCCACCTCTGAGGCCGACTCCCTGGCGACGGCGGCGTCCTGGGTACGGGTGGACGAGTACGGCCGGTTGCGGCATCACCCCAAGCGCCGGGCGTCCCCGGAACAGTGGGCGTGGCAGTTCGCCCACGCGCTGCTGCACTACGGCCTCGGCCACCACGATCCGGTGGTGAGCGGTGGCCTGCGCCGCGATCAGGCCCACCAGGCCGCCTGCTGCGTGGTGGTGAACCGCCTGCTGAAGGCGCTGGGGATCGGCCAGTCGCCGGTGCCCACCCCCGACTACCCCGACGGGGACGAGCGCAGCCTGGCGATTGCCTGGCGGGAGCGTGGCGTTCCGCCGGAGTTGGTCGGACTTGGCAGCGCGGGAGCCGACACCGACCTGATCGGCGATCTTCCACCGGTGGTCTCGCCGTGGCGGACCTCACCGGCCGATCAGCTGGCCCGTGGCCTGGCGGAGGCGGTGAGCGCCGCGGTCGACCAGGCCGGCGGCGCCGGTGATGGAGTGGGTACGCGGCGCAAGCAGCCGTGGACGTTGGCGATGTCCTGGTTCGCCACCTCGTTCCCGCTGCTGGGCGGCATCGCCGCCGGCTTCACCCTGGTCGCCGACGCCGAACTGTGCCGCCGGTTCGACATCTCGCTCGCGGCGGTGGACGCCGGCCTGGCCGAGATCTACGTCAACCCCTTGGCCGGGCTCTCCCGGGAGCAGTGGGTGTTCGTACTGGCCCACGAGATGCTGCATGCCGGTTTTCGGCACGGTCAGCGTGCCCTCGGACGGGACGTCTATCTGTGGAATGTGGCCTGTGACTACGTGATCAACGGCTGGCTGGTGGAGTTGGAGGTCGGTGAGTTCCCCGAGGGCTGCCTCTACGATCCGGAACTGAAGGGCCTGTCCGCCGAGGCGATCTACGACCGGATCGTCACTGACGCCCGCCGGTTCCGCAAGCTGGCGACCCTGCGGGGCAGGTCGATCGGCGACATCCTGGGCGAGTCGTTGCCGCTACCCCGGGAGGCGCTGGGTGGGATCGACCTGGACGCCTTCTACCGGCGGGCACTCACCACCGGGCTGGCCCACCATGCCGCTTCCGGACGGGGACTGGTCCCGGCCGGCCTGGCCGAGGAGATCCGGGTGCTCAGCCAGCCGCCGATCAGCTGGGACGCCCGGCTGGCCCGGTGGTTCGAGCAGCACGTCCGGTCGCCGGAGTGGGTGCACAGCTACGCCCGGGCGTCCCGCCGGCAGGCAGCCACCCCGGAGATTCCCCGCCCGGGACGATACCGGCCCGAAGCCCTGGAACTGGGCTGCACCTTCGGCGTGATCCTGGACACATCGGGCTCCATGTCCCGGGAGGTGCTCGGCAAGGCGTTGGGTGCCATCGCATCCTACGCGGCGGCAAAGGACGTTCCCGCGGCGCGGGTGGTGTTCTGCGACGCCGCCGTCCACGACGCCGGCTACCTGCCGGTCGAGGAGATCGCCGGACGGGTCAGGGTGCACGGCCGAGGCGGCACCGTGCTGCAGCCGGCGGTGCGCTATCTGGAGCGGATTGAGGACTTCCCGTCCGATGGGCCGATCCTGGTGATAACCGACGGCGCGTGCGACGTCCTCACCCTCCGCCGCGAGCACGCCTTCCTGCTACCGCCTGGGGCGAGGCTGCCCTTAGCCCC
>JAEXCA010000109.1 GCA_023393755.1 Actinomycetes bacterium
ACCCCTGCGCGCCGGCCCGCAGCGTCCCGGCCGTCAGATCAGCCGCCGCCCGCTTCCCCACCAGCGACGCGAGTTCGCTGGCCGGCACCGTCGCCAAGGCAGGATCGCCGCCCACGCGGATCGTGCCCAGATCCTGCGCGGCGATCACCGCCCCGCGCGCCACGTTCTGCCGGACCACCACCACCTCGCTGGCCTGCGTCACCGACGCCCACAACAGCCCGCCGGCCATCGCGCCGGCCGCCACCAACACCGCAGCCAGCACCACAAGGAACGGACGCCGCGACAGCTTCAGCGATCGCGGCACCGGGCCGGGCTCGACTGCGGCGGCAGCACCGACATCGGTGCGCTTCTCGGTCACTTCGATCACGGCCTTCTCTCCGATCTGCCTCGCGCTGCTACCCGCCGCTCGTCACGATCACCTGCAACTCACCGACATCCAGCCGCTGCGACCTGGCCAACTCGAACGCGAACGATCCCGACTGCCCGTAGCCAGACCAGTCAGCCGTCCAATACGACCTCGCCTCGACCGTGTAGCGGCCCTGCTCGGAATAGGTGTGACCGCACGTCGGCGACGGCGCCTCACCCACCCCATACGTCCACTCGGTACCCTTCCCGCACGACACCTCCGCGCCGTCGCCAAGATCCCACACGACCTTGCGAGCCTTCGCGGTCATCCTCACGCCACCCGCGGAGATCGTCTTCGGCCCCCACGTCGAACTCGACGGATCATCGACCCACAACCACACCGGCAGGCCGACCAGCGCCATCGCGTCCGGACCCTTCGGCGTGATCCCGATATCGATCGGCGTCAACTCCATCTCGCTCAGCAGCGACCGGGCCAACTGCGCCGGACTCACCCGAGGCTCAACCCAGAACGGCAGCTGCAGGCTCCCCTCCAAGCACCGCACCCGCACCCAGCCCTCTGGCGGGTCAGCAGCCCCATCGAGGATCGCGTTCTCCGACGGCGGACACTCTGGCAAATCCGGCAGCCCAGGCTTGCTGGGCTTCCCGGGCGACGGCTTGCTCGGCGCCTTGTCACACACGCGGCAGGTGACTCCGCCGCCATCGTTGTCGCCGCACCCGGGCGGACACAGGTCCGCTCGCGCTGTCAGGGCGCTCCCGCACGCAACCAGCAGGGCCGCGATCGCCATGGCGGCAGCGCGGATCAGGCCTCGCATGTCGAGACCTCCTCACCGCCCGATTGGTAAACCTTGAAAGTCGCCTCCTCGGACCGCCGGAGTTCGTAGCTTCGGCGGACGAAGTCAGGTTGCTGGTCGGACTCGCCAACCGGTTTGCCGTTCTTCTTCACGACGACCAGGTCTCGCTGGTCCCGGCACACATCGACGGTGACCTTGACCACGCCGTCGACCCGACTTACCTGGGACGCGGTCTGGCTGACCGTCAGCGATGAGCCGGTCTCCCTCCATCTCTTGTCTCGCCACGGCTGGATGCCGTTGAGGTTGGCCTGGATCATGTCGTCGAAGGCGAGCGGCTTCAGGAGTTCGATCATCTTGTACTGGTCGTACTTCGCAGGGTTGGCCCGGACCTTCGCCATGACCGCCGAGTAGCGCTCCACCACGTCCAACGCGGCTGCCTGGTCGGCGTCCAGCGTCGGGCTCGGAGTCGGTGTCGCCGTCGCAGTTGGTGTCGCCGTCGGGGAGGCAGGAGTCGTCGGGATCGCTGGGGACGTCGGCGCGGTGCCGGTACTCGGCGTCGCAATGGGTGTCGCAGTGGTACAGGCAGCCAGCCCCACGGCAGCCACCACCAGCCCGATAACGAGCAGACGGAATCTGTTCAGGCCCACGTTCGCATCTCCTTCCACCCCCTTAAGCCTTCGAGATGGGTGGATCCGGACACGAGATCGGGTGCTTTTTTGTTTCGGCGACGGAGCGCCCAGGGGGTGCTTCGAGGGTAGATCGGGCTCCCTGCCGGTGACCAGTGCGCTGAAGTACGTAACCGCTGCCAGGCACTGGCCACGGGTTCGCCAGCCCATCAGGCGCTCTGCTGCTCTTGGGAGAACAGGCTCAATGCGCTGGTCGACCGCTTGATGCGGCGCCGGATCGTCCGCGCCGTGCACCCATGCAACTCACCGACACGAGCGGAGACCCGGTCCCCGACGATGCCGACCCCTGGCCCCGACGTCGGCTCGAGTTCGTCGGCGGCGTCCAGGACGGCCATCAGAAGGTCGAAGTCGTCCTGGTCGATCACCTCGGCCTTGAGGCCGTCCCCGAGGATGTCGATCAGTTCCTCGATCGCGTCCGGGTGGCGCTCCACCGGCGGGAGCCGGCACTCGTCCAGCGGCAGGTAATCGGAGGTCGGGGTGAGTTCCCGGACGACCTTCTTGCGCAGGTTGTGCTTGAGGTTCGCCGCGACCCGGCCGGTCGTCGACCAAGGGAAGGTTCGCACGGCGATCCACAGGTGCGCGGCAACGTGATCGTCGATCTCCTCGCTCATGAACCGGAGCCGATGGGCGAGCATGGTGGCGGCCGGCATCATCACCCAGGCCAGGACCAGTCCGGCGTCCCTGGACCCTCCTGCGTGGTCGTTCGCCAATCGAGCCAGCGCCCGCAGCACCAGATCGGCCTCACTGGGAGATGCCTTGCGCAGCCAGTCAACGAGCCGTTCCGGCGGCGGCACCAGCTCAAGGTCCGGCGCCTCAGCGGTCCATTGCGGCCAGTGGGTATCGATCAGGTCGTTGATCTGGTCGGCGGTGACGCCGAGTGCTTCCGCGACGCTCATGGGGGTTCCTTCCGTGAGTCCTGAGACCACGGAACCTCACCAGGGCGATGTCACCAACGGTGTAGCCAGGATCTGTGGACAGCGACCTTTTCGTCATCCACAGATGTAGTGAACGTCCTTGCCAAACGCACGTTCACTATGTTCTCCACCTCGTCTCTGGACAGGCATGCTGTTCGGTAGGCCGACCCTCCGATCGCGGCGCGCGCTGAGCGGTTGGAACGAGCAAGGGCGACCGCACGTTCGATCGCGACAGCCGGGCCATCCTTGCTCGCGAGAGCAGCGGCCTGGTTCAGGGCGCACGCGGCAGCGTCTTGGGTCGTCCATGTTCGCGCAGCAAGACCAACTGTGCTGTTCCGTCGTCCAGCGCGTGGTCAGGCGCGACGTCTCCCAGGAGTACCGACCGCCCCGGATTGCCCGTTCCGCAGGCGCAACGACCACAGAACCCCGGGCGAGCCTGTCCGGAACCGCCCCTCGTGGTGGCTTAAGGGAGCAGCACCACGATTGGACCCCTGAATGCCGCAGTCGCACCACCTCGGTCTGGCGATCAGCTACCTGAGTCTGGCCGCCGATCAGCTGCTCGCCGCCGAGCAGGAGTCGCCGGTCGCGCTGTTCGCCGGTGTCGAGTGTCTGGAGATCCAGAGCCAGGTCAGCGAGTTCGCGCCCGAGGGAGCCCCCATCGTCGCCGTCGTCCCGCCCGGCGACGCCCTCGCTCTGGCCGCGGATCTGCTCGGTCTGGACGGACGCGCGGAGCTGGCGGTCCTCGTCCATCAACTTCATCGGCTCTCTCGGGCGGTGAGCTGAGATGGCCGCCTCCGCTCTCGACCTACTGATCGCGCTCGATGCCCGCCTGGACGATCTCGACGCCACCTCGATGACCTCCGGCTCAGCCGCGCGCGTGCGTCAGGAATGGGGCGGCCTTGCGCGCGCCAGCCTGCACCTCCTCCGAGCCGGCCCACGTCACCCCAATGACAGCGCCCGGCGCCTCGAAGTCCTGCTCGGCTCCCTGGCCGCAACTCCAGGCGAGTACCCGCTGCCCGATCCCGGCACCGGGCTGATGGCCGTCACCGCGGCGATCGGCTGCGCCGCGCAGGTCATGCGCACCCCGACCATCACCAACCCAGGGACCCGCGAGCAGGCAGGTCATGCGATCCGAACCAGCCTGGAAGCCGCGCTCGCGCGGGCCGCCCGCTGGACCCAGCACGGCCTCCACACCATCGCCGGCACACCCGACCCCCAGATCGTCCGTCTGGCCGGCATCGACACCCAGCCCCACCTATCGCCTGTCCTCCATGCGTGGCGCAGCATCGGGCCGACCGACCCGAGCATCGACGGTGCCATCTCCCGCTGGGAGGCGGCAGCAACCCAGGCGATCACCAGCCCCCGCCTCGTGACCCAACTCGCCCTCCAACTAGCCTCGGCAGACATCGCCCTGCTGTGCGCGTCCACCAGCGCCATCATGGAACGCGCCATCCAGACCGGCGCGATCCCACACAACCCGGCAGCCGTCGCCGCCCTCGATACCGCCGGACGCTCCTGGCGCCAGACCGCACGCTGGCCAAACCACCTCCGACTCGGAGGACGCACCACCGAGCTTCGCCGCGCTTCCGCCGACCTCCGCCACAGCCTCGATGACTCCCTACGAACCGGCAACGACTGGAAGCAGGCCTCCGAACTGTTCGCCGACACCTCCCCAGAGCACCAGCTGGCCATGCTCCACTCCAGCCTCCAGTCCGCTACGCGGGTCGGCGAGAACGTCGTGAACGCGCTGGCTGAGCTCACCTACGGCGCGAACCGAGTCTGGCTCGGTGAGAGTCACATCCCAATGCCCACCGGCTCGGCGAGAACGGCGCTGGACAACCCCCACTACACCTGGCGGCCCGACCCGGCCGGCTTCCACTCCGCCCGAACACTGCACCACCAAGGATCACGAGCGCTCACCAGACTGGCTCACGCAACCCCGCTAACCATCGAAACGCTCATCTCCCGGCCTCCCCCGGCCGAGAGAGGCGACGCCGACCAAGGCCCATGGGAGACCGTGTCGCCGCCCCTCGACCCACTCCAAACCGCCCAACAGCGGGCGAGGCTAGCACCGACAACGCCGGCAGAACCGTCCGCACACACGACCAGCCGCTGACCCTCGTCCGGGACCAACGGGTGATGCGTTCGAGTCCGAGAGCCGGGTCCGGACGCCCCTGGTCACCGGCCCCTGCGCATCCGCAGGAGACCCCTCGCCGCCACCTTGGCTGCTACGCTGCGTAGTAGCAGCGTTCAGAGGAGAACGATGCTGGTCTCTTGAGCGGGGGCTCCATGGTCAGAAAAATCGCGCGCATCTTCACGTCACTTGGTCTCGGATTGGCGCTGGCCGTCGGCCCAGTCGCGGGAGCGACGACGGCCCAGGCGGCGACGGACAGCGTGACGATCTCCAAAATCGGCACCAAGAAGGCCAAGAAGGGCAAGAAAGTCACAGTCAAGCCGAACGTCAAGGTAAAGGGCGACGGCATCAGGGGCGTAACAAAGTCACTGTTCGTCACGAAGGGCAACAAGCAATACGCCGATGGGCAGTCGTCCGTCAAACTTAAGATCGGCACCTACAAAGTCACGCAACGAGTGGACTACCAGCAGCATGTGGGCCAGAAGAAGACCGTCAAGAAGGGCAAGTGGCTTGATGCCGAGTGCACCATCACCGAAGTCATCAAGGACAACTTCCCGTGGATCACCATCGCGGTGTCGTGCACCTCAGACGAGTTCCCAGGGACCCACACGTTCAACGTGAAGCTGGAGTGGTACATCTGTGATGTCGAAGAGTACTTCGCGGACAACTGCTCCTTCGACGAATACTGGGATGACAGTACATGGTGGGCAGGCAAGACGACCGACAAGAAGTTCGGGTTCGACACCCCCTACGATGTGGAAATCACTCCGGAGGTCGGCGAGACGTTCGACACCTACCTCTGGCCAGCCAAGGGTTCGTATACCTTCCGGGACGACAACTGGGTGGACAAGGTGAAAACCCGTACGCAGACCCTCAAAGTCAAGAAGAAGTGAGCTTTGCAGCAAATGGGTGGGGGCACAGGATGAGTGGCGCCAACGGGGGCTGCAACCCCTTTCGCAGCCTCACTCCACCACGCTGCTTTGCTCTCTTGGGACCTGCGGACATGCGGGCGTGAATGCCCGATCCTCATGGACGCGGTTTGACAAGGCCCGCCGACCGGTGCCTGTCGCCGGTGCCCGTGTGCCGCGGCGAGACTCAAACCACCTGGTACCCAAGTTCCCGTCGCGCGATCCGGGCGGCGATCGCGTGCAGGGTGGGTTCGGCCAGTGGCCTGGAGAAGGCGGGTGCGGCTGGGAGGCTGGTCCGGGCGGGGTTCCACAAGACCACGTTGGTGTCGCCGGTCATGGTGGACGGGGCCCACAGTCCGTCCAGGTCGGGCCAGGTAGCCCGGATCTGACGGGCCCATACCCGACAGGTGCTCTTCGGAGCGGTCGCGAGGGCGAACGCGGCGCCGTTGCGTAACGCCCAACCCCCGGTCAGGTCGAGCAGTCGCAGGTCGCGGGTGGGCGTCCAGGCGGTGACCTGCGGCCCGAGACTGCGCGAATCCACCACCCGGGTGGCCTGGAAAGTCTCAGCCAACGCCGTGGCCAGGCTCGTCGCCGCATACAGCACCCCCTGGGTCGATGGTGCGGCGGGCTCCGGGTGCGGGTCGTAACGCATCGTCGGTAGCGGCCCGTAACCACGCAACTGGTTCCAGCCGAGTACATGCGATCCCCGGGTGCGGTGGATCCGCCACAACACCGGCCGCACCGTGACGATGTCCCCCGGCTCGCACACCAGGACCGCCGGCGGGGTGCGCGGCACCTTGGGCCGGCTCACCACAACCCAAGACCGGCAACCAGCACGCCGACCGGCCCCGGATCGCCCCCACCAGCTAGATGAGCCGTCGGGGTACGGCCCTCCAACTCCGGCTGCGCAGTGTCCATGAACCCGGCCACCGACTCGGGCGACAATCCGGCCGGGATCGCCGCCACCACCACCTCCAGCCCGGGCAGGCTCCGCCCGTCGGCGGTGAACTGCCAGCGCGGCAACCGCCGACTCCGGCCGAGCCGGAAACTCCACAAGCTCCCCGCCGACAACCGTTGGGAAACCCTGCTGCGATCCACCCCGAGCAGCAGCGCCGCCTCAGCGATCCCCACACTGCCGGCCACCAACCCGGCCATCCGGGACACCTCCGCCCGACGATCGTCCCGGACAAGAACAGAAGGATCAGTGTCGAGCACCGCACCAGCCACCGTCCCGGCATACCCACGTAGGAACGCCACCTCGGCAGCACTCAACGGTGCAGCCGCCGGATCAGTCACCAGGGACAGATCGGCATCGAGTTCGGCCAGGAACTCCGCGCTACTGATCCCGACGTTATGCCGGGCCAGTACCTCGTCCAAACTCACCTCAACACTCACGCTCATACACTATCACTCCCGTTAGATTGCGTGAGCTAATGAGCGTCAGGGACGGCTCCAGGACCCCGGGCGTGGCGAGACCCGTTCCGGGTCGTTGGCCGGTTCAGATCCGCAACCCGACCGCACGGCTGCCCCGCTCCAATGGGATCGGCCGGCGAGCCGCCTCCTGAGCCCCAGGGCTCGGTGTGGGCGTGAACGTCTCCCACACCTCCGGCCCGGCCGCCCGTGCGACCGGCTTCGGTTTGACAGCGGCGGTCACGCCGAGGTCCTCGGCGACGGCGTCGATCAGTCTGGTCTCCAGATCGACCGGCTTGGTGTGCGACAGGATCGTGTCAGCGGTGGCGATCACCCGCGCCCCGGTCTCGGCAACCACCGCCTCGATCCCGTGTTCCGGGGTCGAGGCCTGGGCCGCCCAGCCAGCGACATAGTTGAACGTGTACTGGCTGGTATCCAGCTGGTGCGCGGCCGCGACCACGTAGGCTACCGACTCCGCCTCCACCTCCCGCCGGCCACGGCACGCACCCACATACGGCTCGCCGGGTTCGGGCCGGATCAGGACGTGCGCCAACTCATGGATCAACGACTTGACCGCCTGGGCGTCATCCACATCGGCCCGCACCCGAACCTCCCGACCCGTGTAGTCGGTCAGCCCGTTCGCGCCACCGCAATCCCCGCGCGTCAACCGGAAACCCTCCGCCGCCACGAACCCGGCCAGCGAGTCCCACAACCCCGGTGGCGCCTGGCCGCGCAACAGCGTCGGCTGCGGCGGTGTCTGGACGGGCGGGTCGACCTGGCTGGCATCAAAAACGCTTACCGGGCGTACTCCCACCATCTTGCGGACGTACTGCATCCGGCCCTCAGCGTCCCGGATCGGCTCACCCGTCACCCGATCGACCAACTCGACCCGGCGGGTCACCGGACCGAGGATCTTGATCGCCTTCTCACCCCGCCGCACCTGGTGACCCATCACCTGCCACGCCCGATACCCAGCGATCATCGTCGCCTCGGGCATCTGAAGCATCGTCAACGCGACGTTATTGAAGCTGTACCTGTGGAGCTTCGCCGCCATACCCAGCCAACGCTGCCACGCGTCCTTCTCATCAAGGAGGGCGATGCTCTCAGCGAGCTGCTGGTGCAACTGCTCGACCGTCTCACGACGAGCACGATCAGCAGCCTCCCGCTGCGCCTCAGTCCAATTCCGGCCGGCCATCACAACGCCGCCCGAAGACGCCGATACTCCTCGGCCAACCGCTCGACCTCGGCCGGGTCAGCCCCGATAGCCTGGAGGCCGGCGATCTGCTCCAACAGGCCGTACAACACCAACGGGCGATCACGAGGCGGCACTCCCGTCGCCACCGGCTGCTCGGTCATGACGCGCGCCGCCGGGGCCGCGCGCGCACCGACGGAACCGGACGAAACACCCGCCTCAGATCCTCCACCCTGACCCGGATCAGCCGCCTTCCAGAATGCACCGCTGGCAACTCCCCAGCAGAGATCCGCTGACGCAACAGATCAACACTCACGCTGTACAACACCGCCGCCTCCTGCAACGAGACGAACTCCGGCTTCACCCCGGCTGCACTGACACTCATAACGGGCTCCTCGATCGGCAACGCCAGCACCACAACGGCCGGCTACCCCCTTAAGCCAACGAAAGGTACCGATCCGGACACTCGATCTTGCTAGCAAGTAGCGGCAGGTGCGCGAGCGCGATCGCCGTGGTTTCATCACAGACACTCAACAAGACCGCCCGACGGACGGCTTCGGCGAATGCGGCGGCCTCCACCGAAAGAGCGCTTCCCCCGTCCGAGACAGAGACGCCATCGGACAAACGTCCGGCCGACGAGATCGCGCAAGTCCGGGCGTTCCGACGCGGCGAACCGGACGCCGCCAGCAGCTCCGGCAACGCTTCACCCCCGAAGGGCTGACACTGTCGACTTGTCGGAGCCTATTGCACGATAGTTGCACGCCGTCGAGATTTTGTCTGAAAAGTGGCCTCTCACAAGGCCTTATAACGGTCGGGCTGACAGGATTTGAACGAGGACCTGAAAGCGGCTCTGACAAGGCGATTACTGCTCGCTAACTAGGGGTGATAGTTTGCACGACGAGTCACGAATAGCCACACTTTCGCACAATTCGGTAACCTAAGGCCCACGATAGGCCCACGGCCGTGGGCCTCATCCTGTCAGCCCAACGCGTGGAGAGGAAGGGCTCATGGCGACCACCCGTCGCAAGGCCTCGCCGGCGAGCAACGTCACCCCGCTGCGCCCTGATCTCGCCGCCCACCAAGCCGGGGAAGCCAAGGAGAAGACCGGCCGCCGTTCCTTCGGCAGGATCGACCAACTGCCGTCGGGGATGTTCCGGGCACGCTACCCCGACCCCGACAGCCCCCACCGCCGGATCGCTGCTGACACCACCTTCCAGACCAAGACCGACGCGGCCGCCTGGCTGTCGCGCAAGCAGGCCGAGATCATCGAGCACCGGTGGAAGCCAGCACCGCCCGCCGAGCGCGAACAGATCACCTTCGCCGACTACTCCGCCCGCTGGATGAAGAACCGCGACCTCTCCCCCAAGACCCGCGCCGAGTATCAGCGGGCACTCGACGGCCGCCTCACCTACTTCAACGACTTCACCCTCGACCAGATCACCCCCGGCACCGTCAAGCAGTGGTTCGACGCCCAGAACACCCGCTACCCCATCGCGCGCAAGAAGTCCTACGAGGTGCTCCGCGCAATCCTGGCCACCGCGGCCCGGCCCGACGAGGACAC
>JAEXCA010000029.1 GCA_023393755.1 Actinomycetes bacterium
ATTCTGGACCAGGGAACCGTCCCCCGGTCCACTCGCCGGAAAACCAGCGCTGGCCTGCGCCCGGCGGCCGACCGCCGAGGCCACCGCCAGCAGCATGCGTCCCCGCGTCCGTCCAGTGGTGGGGTTCCCACCTCGGGGCTACTCCAGCGGGCTGGCCAGGATGATGAACCCTTCGATGACCGCCCAGACCACGTCCGCCACGATCAGGGCGAACGGGAGGACGAGCAGGAAGGTGGTCAGCGCCTCCGCCCCCGCGTCCATGTCGTGGCCGAGGTAGAGGTCGGAGTACCAGAACACGATGAACAGCGTGTAGACCCCCATCGCCAGGAAGCCGAGCATCGCCAAGCCGAGCAGCGCCAGGTGCCCGAAGCCCCGTTTCCGCTGGTTGAGGTAGAAGTTGTGGGCACCGAAGGCGCCGAGGAAGAAGGCCAGCAGGGCCGCTCGTTTCTTCGACAGCGGTTGGCTCGGCGGGGGCAGGTTCGGCGGCGGGGGTGGGGGCGGCGGTCCCCCGGGTCCGGGCGGTGCGGTCATCTCAACCTCCTCGCTGAGCGGCGAGTCTACCGGCGGCGGTGCTGGGCAAGCAGGGCTGCGACCGCGTCCCGTCCCTCCGGTAGCCCGACCCGCATCCGGGCCAGGTGGGCATTGCCGTCGGTGGGGTCCCAGATCCGGTCATTGCCGACCAGCGCGGCGACGATCGCGCACTGCGCCTCGCTCCAGTTCTGCGCCGGAGCCGGCCGGACGCCGGGGGTGAACTCCACCTCCGGGAAGGTGCGTTGCAGGATCGGCCCCACCACCCGGTCGAGGTCGAAGCCGTCGACCAGCGCGATCATCGCGGTGGCGACCGGCGCCAACTCGGGCAGCGGCACCTCCCGGCTCAGCAGATTGCCCAGCAGGATGAACCGGACGTGGACGTGCAGCTGCGGTGGGCGCCGGTCGAACCAGGCATCGCAGCCGGACGGATCCCGCAGGACGTCCAGCAGCACCGCCGTCGCGGAGGGGCTGGGATCGCCCAGCGCAGCGCAGGCCCGGACCGCCGGATCGGGGTCGGTCAGCCATGGGCTGGTGTTGCCACCCGCCGCTCCGAGGGCCAGCAGCCGGGCGGCCTTCTCGTCCCGGTGGTCGCTGGCCGAGACCAGTGCGGCGAGGCGCTGCTGCAGCGGCTGGCGGTCGGTGGCCGGCACCAACCCGGCCGCGGAGCCCAGCGCGGAGAGCGCCTTGCGGCGCACCTCGTCCTCGGGGTGATCGAGCAGCGGGACGACCGCTTCCGCGATCCGTGGCGCCAGCGCGCGGACGTCCACCACTGCCTGACGCATCAACAGGTCGAGGACGGGCATGCCCCAGGCCGAGTCGTCCTCCTCCGCGTTGGCCGCCAGGAAGGCCTCCACCTCGGCCTCGTCGGGGACGGGGATCGGTTCCGGGCCGACGCCCAGGTCACGGACCGCGTCCATCACCCAGCCCAGCCAGCGCACCAGCGCGGCCAACTCCGGGTTCCCCTCGGCTGCGGCCACCAGGTCGGCCACTTCGGCGACCACCGGCGGGGTGGCCGTCCAGACCGTGTCCTGGTGCAGGATGGCGCTGTCCAGGTGGGTGAGGGCGGCCTTGACCGCCGCCGGGTCGGTGCCGCGTAGCGCGGCGAGGTGTCCAGGGGTGTCCTCGGCCGTCCCGTAGGCATGGAAGAGCCGATCCCAGCGCGTGGTGCTCATCGCTCCACCGTAGTGCAGTCGTTTCAGCCCTCTGGTGGGCGACCGATCGCATCGAGCGCCACCCTTGGCGTCGACCGCCACACCCCAGGCGCAGGCGCTCGGCGTTAACGGTGGCGCTCGATGGATGGGGGCACGGGTGGATCCTTCAGAAGAGCTGTACTCGGCGGGTGGTTGGTTTGTTCTGCCTCGAATGGCGGCGCACCGAGGGGACCAGACCTGGGTCGCCACACCACGATCGCCCCGCAGAGCCCGACGGGCTGACCAGGCGGGGGGCGGGGGTCGCTCGAACTTCTGCCAGATAGCGTGCGTGGCCGACATATCTGTCGGCCAAAGCGGCCAGGAGGCAGAACTTGGCGGACGCGGTCCCCGCATCCCACCGGTTCCTCCAGCGGCGGCCCTACGCCGAGCGGAGAGTCCCGCCCGCCCTGCTGACCCGGTGGCAGCTGAACTGGCCGACCGCGCGGGCCACTGCCGCTGGATCCTCCAACATGGGCAGATGTCCGGTGGGCAGTTGATCGAGGTCGGACCCACCAAGGTGCGCGGCGAATCGCTCCTGCAGCTTCAGCGGAAGTTCCCGGTCGTGGGACGTGGTGAGGTACCCGCGCCGGTCCGGCAAGGTCGGCGTCCCGGTGCGGTCCCGGTAGAAGCTCAACGGCTCCGGCGTGAAGTCGGCGACCAAGCGATCGACGATCGGCTCCGCCAGCCCGTGGGCCAACGACTGACGGATGGCGGCTTCCGGCGGCCGGGTGCCCGCGAAGCGCAGCACGAGGCCGAGTATCCAGCGGTTCGGCGCCGGCATGGCGGAGAGGAAGGAGCTGCCCGGCCGGGGGATGATCGCGCTGATCGCCAGCAGTCCCTCCACCCGCTCGGGAGCGAGCCGGCAGATCTCGGACGCCACCACGCCGCCGGCCGAGTGCGCCACGATGCTGAACCGTTCGGTGTCGACCGAGGCGGGGGCGGCGGCCGCGTAGTCCTGAAGGCCGGCTGCGTTCTCCGGCCGAGGGGCGACCGTCGTCCGGTGGTCGCTGAGTTCGTGGCGGACGTCGTCCCAGATCCAGGCCGGCAGCCCGGCACCGCTGAGGAACAGAATCGAATGTGAGGTGCTCATGCGACCAGCCTGACCCGTCAGTATGTCACCTGTATGTCACCATTTATCCATGAATCGCACCGATCGTCTGTACGCCCTGCGCGAGGAGTTGCGCCGGGCCGGGTCGCTCGGCCGGACGGCGGAGCGGCTCGCCGAGACCTTCGAGGTGAGCGTCCGCACCATCAAGCGGGACATCTCCGCCCTGCAGCAGGGCGGCTTCCCGGTCTGGGCCCGTCCCGGACCCGGCGGCGGCTACGTGGTGGACGCCGCGGCCACGCTGCCGCCGGTGAACTTCACCGACGCCGAGGCCTCCGGCCTGGCGGCTGCGGTGACCGCCCACCGCGGCCAGCCCTTCGACGGTCACGCCCGCGCCGCGCTCGCCAAGGTGCTGGGGGTGATGGACGCCGCCGCGCAGCAGCGGGCCACCGCGCTGGGCGGCCGGATCTGGATCGACCGGGCCGACCGGCCGGACGACGTGACCATCCGTCGGGCGGTCGAGCAGGCCTTCCACGAGCGTCGGGTGCTGTCCGTCCGCTACCGCGACGACGATGGCGAGACCGCCACCCGGATCGACCCGGTGTTCCTCGGACACACCGGGGGCCACTGGTGGGTGGTCGGCCGGTGCCGCACCCGGGACACGATCCGCTGGTTCCGGCTGGACCGCATCGCGGCCGCCCACGTCACCTCGGAACCCGCGACGGACATCCCCGTCGAAGCCGTCGGCACCCCGCCGCCGACCGCCAGCGCCATCACCCGGGATGGCTGAGCCTGCACTCAGGCTTCGGCGAGCCCCCGCGTCCAGCCGTCCGCCACGGAGCGGCCGGCCCACTCGGGGTCTTCGCCGGCAGCGGAGTAGAGCCGCGCCAG
>JAEXCA010000082.1 GCA_023393755.1 Actinomycetes bacterium
CATGGGGCGGGGGCCGGCCCCGGCGTGCCGTGGGGGGCGGGCCGAAGGTCTGGGTGGCTGTCAGTCGAGCAGGTCGGCGTACAGCGGGGTGGTCAGGTAGCGCTCGCCCCAGTCGGGGGTCACCACCACGATGGTCTTGCCGGCGTTGGCCGGGTCGGCGGCCAGGTCGGCAGCGGCCCGCAGCGCGGCACCGGAGGAGATACCGAGCAGCAGGCCCTCCTCGCGGGCCACCCGGCGGGCCCAGTCGAGGGCGTCGTCGGAGGTCACCTTGATGATGCCGTCGATCACGCCGCGATCCAGGATGTTCGGGATGAAGCCGGCGCTGATCCCCTGGATCTTGTGCGGGCCCTTCGGCTCGCCGGAGAGCACCGCCGACTCGGCGGACTCGACCGCGTAGATCTGGACGCCCGGCTTGCGCTCCTTGAGCACCTGGCCGACGCCGGTGATGGTGCCACCGGTGCCCACGCCCGACACCACGATGTCGACCGCGCCGTCGGTGTCGGCCCAGATCTCCTCGGCGGTGGTCTTGCGGTGGATCTCCACATTGGCCTGGTTGTCGAACTGGCGGGCCAGGATCGCGCCCGGGGTGTTGGCCGCGATCTCCTCAGCCTTGGCCCGAGCGCCCGGGATGCCGTCCGGACCCGGGGTGAGCACCAGTTCGGCGCCCAGGGCACGCAGTACCGCCCGGCGCTCCTTCGAGAAGGTCTCCGGCATGGTGATGATCACCTTGTAGCCGCGGGCGGCGCCCACCCAGCTCAGCGCGATGCCGGTATTGCCGGAGGTCGCCTCGACGATGGTCCCGCCGGGCTGCAGCGAGCCGTCGGCCTCGGCGGCGTCGATGATCGCGACGCCGATCCGGTCCTTCACCGAGTTGGCCGGGTTGTAGTACTCCAGCTTGGCCAGCACGGTGGCCTGGGAGTCGCCGTAGAGGCGGTTGATCTTCACCAGCGGGGTGCGGCCGATCAGGGCGGTGGCGTCTTCGAAGTAACTCATGGTCGTTTCCTCTGTTCTGTTCGTGGTCTAGGACTGGATGGCGGCGAGGGCCTGGTCGAGGTCGGCGATCAGATCGTCCGGATCCTCGATGCCGATCGAGAGCCGCACCATCTCGGGCGCGACGCCCGCGGCGACCAGTTCGTCGTCGGTGAGCTGGGAGTGGGTGGTGCTGGCGCTGTGGACGACCAGCGACTTGGCGTCGCCGATGTTCACCAGGTGGCTGAACAGTTGCAGCGCCTCCACGAAGCGGCCGCCGGCCTCGCGCCCGGCCTTCAGGCCGAAGGAGAGCAGGCCGCCGTAGCCGCGTCCGGTGAGCACCCGGTCGGCGATCGCCTTGTACGGCGAGGACTCCAGCCCGGGGTAGTTCACCCACGCCACGTCGGGATGCTGCTCGAGGTGGCGCGCGATGGTCAGCGCGTTGGACGAGTGCCGCTCCATCCGCAGATGCAGGGTCTCGACGCCCTGCAGGATCTGCCAGGCGTTGAACGGCGAGATCGCCGCGCCGGTGTTGCGCAGCAGGACGGTGCGCGCCCGGATGATGAAGGCGGCCGGGCCGGCCGCGTCCGTCCACACCACGCCGTGGTAGGCGCCGTCCGGGCCGGTCAGGCTGGGGAAGCGCTCGGCGTGCGCCGTCCAGTCGAACTTGCCGGAGTCGACGATCAGGCCGCCCAGCGAGGTGCCGTGGCCGCCGAGGTACTTGGTGGCGGCGTGGACCGAGATGTCCACCCCGTGGTCGAAGACCCGCGACAGCAGCGGGGTGGCGACGGTGTTGTCCACCACGAACGGCAGCCCCTGGGCGTGCGCGGCGGCCGACCAGGCGTCCAGGTCGATCACGTTGATCGCCGGGTTGCCGATGGTCTCGCCGAACACCAGCTTGGTGCGGTCGTCCACGTACTGGGCGAGCTCCTCGGGCTTGCTCGGATCGACGAACCGGGTCTCGATGCCGAACTGCGGCAGGGTGTGGGCGAACAGCGCGTAGGTGCCGCCGTAGAGGGTGGAGAGGGCGACGATGTTGTCGCCGGCACCGGCCAGGGTGAGCACCGCGTAGGTGACCGCCGAGGAGCCGGACGCCGTGGCCAGCGCGCCGATCCCGCCCTCCAGGGCGTTCACCCTGGTCTCCAGGACGTTCTGGGTCGGATTCATGATCCGGGTGTAGATGTTGCCGGGCTTGGCCAGCGCGAACAGGTCCGCGGCGTGCTGGCTGTCGTCGAAGACGTACGACGTGGTCTGGTAGATCGGGACGGCGCGGGAGTTGGTCGCCGGATCGGCTTCTTCCTGGCCGGAATGGACGGCCAGGGTGTCGGGCTTGAGGGTCATCGGATCTCCTGTAGTGCGGATACTGCTGGGCTAGGGCCCGAGAGCACCGGAGACGCGAAACCCGCACCCAGGTACTTCCGGGCGTCGGATGGAGAGAATGTCGAGCGGGAACGGCTCAGTTCGCGCGACAGCAGTCCATCGACGGCACGCGACAGCAACACATCAGTGCGGCGTGCATCGAGAACATGTCCGGAACGGTAGTGGAGTGTTCAACCATCGGTCAACTCGTCCATCCACCAAGACGTCGGCGCTCGGCCGGCTACTGGACTGCCGCCCATGGGACACCTGGGACGGGGACGGTTCCTGGCCCCCGGGGGCGGCGGTCCCTGAGCCTGCCGAAGGGTTCTTGCCCCTTGTCAAGTGGGTATGGGGGTTGACAGCCTGGCGGCGAAGCAGGCAGGGCTCGTTGTCCCACTGGCTCTGGCAGACGACTGCCGCCGACTAGCGCAGTTCGCACATTCGCGCCGCATATGCCGAGCTGAACCGCAACCTGAACTTATTGACGCGCATTGACGCCGGATACCAGCAGCACCCGCCACCTCGTATGCGGCACGGATGCGCTCCGATCCAGTGACCGCCGCTGGCCGGCCGTGATATGCGGCGCGAATGTGCCGGGCGCGTTGAGCTGGGCACCCCCGATCGGCCTGGGCAGCTCCCCACTCGCCAGGGCAGACGCCCGCCTCAAACGTTGCCCTGACAAGCCGGGACAGGGAACCCTTCGACAGGCTCAGGGACCGCCGTCCCCGGGCGCCAGGAACCGTCCCGTGTCCCGGGTTGCCGGGTGCGGGACGGGCGGGCTCGGGCGGCCAATAGACTGCCGCCCATGACCCGTGAGCACGATCTGGTGCTGGTCGTCGACTACGGCGCCCAGTACGCCCAGCTGATCGCGCGGCGCGTCCGGGAGGCCAAGGTCTACTCCGAGATCGTGCCGCACACCGCCAGCGTCGCCGACATCGTCGCCCGGAAGCCGTCGGCGGTGATCCTCTCCGGCGGGCCGAGTTCGGTCTACGAACCCGGGGCGCCTCAGCTGGACGCCGAACTGCTGGCTCACCAGGTGCCGGTGTTCGGGATCTGCTACGGGTTCATGGCGATGGCGCAGGCGCTGGGCGGCACCGTTGCGCGGACCGGGCAGCGGGAGTACGGCCGGACGGTGGTGTCGGTGCTCGATCCGGGCCGGCTGCTGGACGGGCTGCCGGAGAGCCTGACCTGCTGGATGTCGCACGGGGACGAGGTGACCGCAGCCCCCGAGGGCTTCCTGGTCACCGCCCAGTCGCCGCGGGCGACCGTGGCTGCCTTCGAAGACACCCAGCGTCGGCTGGCCGGCGTCCAGTGGCACCCCGAGGTGCTGCACTCCGAGCACGGCCAGCGGGTGCTGGAGCACTTCCTCTACGACATCGCGGGCTGCCGTCCAACCTGGACCTCGAGCAGCATCGTGGACGAGCAGGTGGCCCGGATCCGCGCCCAGGTCGGCACCGACCGGGTGATCTGCGGACTGTCCGGCGGGGTCGACTCCGCGGTCGCCGCGGCGCTGGTGCAGCGGGCGGTGGGCGACCAGCTGACCTGCGTCTTCGTCGATCACGGGCTGCTGCGGGCGGGGGAGCGCGAGCAGGTCGAGCAGGACTTCGTGGCCGCCACCAATGCCGTGCTGAAGACCATCGATGCCACCGATCAGTTCCTCGGGCATCTCGCCGGGGTGACCGACCCGGAGACCAAGCGCAAGATCATCGGCCGGGAGTTCATCCGGGTGTTCGAGGCCGCCGAGCGCGAGCTGATCGAGGCGGCCCCCGAGGGCGCACCCGTCCGCTTCCTGGTGCAGGGGACGCTCTACCCCGACGTGGTCGAATCCGGCGGCGGCGAGGGCGCGGCCAACATCAAGAGCCACCACAACGTCGGCGGGCTCCCGGAGGACCTGGAGTTCTCCCTGGTCGAACCGCTGCGGGAGCTGTTCAAGGACGAGGTCCGCGAGGTCGGCCGCCAGTTGGGGCTGCCGGAGAAGATCGTCGGACGCCACCCGTTCCCCGGCCCCGGCCTGGGGATCCGGATCGTCGGCGCGGTGGACACCGAACGGCTACGCATCCTGCGCGCCGCCGACGCGATCGTCCGCGAGGAGACCACCAATGCCGGGCTGGACGGCGAGATCTGGCAGTTCCCGGTGGTGCTGCTGGCCGACGTCCGATCGGTCGGCGTCCAGGGCGACGGACGCACCTACGGTCACCCGATCGTGCTGCGTCCGGTGACCAGTGAGGACGCGATGACCGCCGACTGGGGCCGGCTGCCCTACGACGTCCTGGAGCGGATCTCCACCCGGATCACCAACGAGGTCCCCGAGGTGAACCGCGTGGTGCTGGACATCACCAGCAAGCCACCCGGCACCATCGAGTGGGAGTGACCGGACGCGGCAGCACGCGATGGTTCTCGACCCATTTGTGAGCCGAAGTACGGGAGGCCCTCGATGGTGAGCGGAGTTACCGGAGGGCCACCGGGGACGGTTCCTGGTGGCCCTCCGGGCGGCGGTCAGCGCAGGTCGTCGCCGTTGGGGATGTTCGGGTCGGCCGGCGGGTTGGGGTTGTTCGAGGTGAACATCCGCTTGGCCTCGTCGATACCGGTCGGGCCGCCGCCCTCGACCGGCAGCACGGCCCACAGCACCAGGTAGGCGATCCAGCCGATCTGGGTGAAGACGGCCAGCAGCACGGTGATGATCCGGACGATGCTGGCGTCCATGCCGAGCGAGCGGGCCAGGCCGCCGCAGACGCCGCCGATGAACTTGTCGGAGCGGGAGCGGGTCAGGGGAGTGTTCATTGTTGGTTTCCTTTCGATAACTAGCGAGTACGAAGACGGGAGAGCAGGAGCATGGCGATGCCGATCACGATCAGCACGATCGGCGCCGCCCGGCTCACGATGAGCCAACTGATCTCGGCGAAGGAGGCCCACAACGCCAGCCCGCCGATCGCCAGCGCCAGCGCTCCCAGCCCGAAGGCGGTGATGTCGAGCTTCATGGCCGCACCTCCAGGTTGCCGACGCCGAGGTCGATCGCGATGGTGATGGTCGGGGCACCCGCGGCCGCGGTGTGTTCCCGGCTGCCGGTCAGCCCCGCGCCGCCCTGCTCCTCGGAGCCGGAGTTGACCGCGCCCAGCCCCACGTCCCAGGTCACCATCGCGTTCACCTTCTCGGGCAGCTTCACCATGACGTCGCCGGCGCCGACATCCACCTTGATGGTGGTGTCGGTGGTCAGCGTGAGCTGGCTGAAGTCGAGGTCGACGGCCCCCGCCGGTGCCGAGACCTCCTCCGGGAGATCCGTGGCGGCGGTGAAGGTGTAGCTCTGCTCGGTGGCCCGGACGACGCCGATGCCGTGGGGCGACTGGACCCCCCAGGTGATCCCGGTGGCGATCATCACCAGCACCGTGGCCAGGCCCATCAGCCGGGGCCGGCCCAGCCAGGTGCCGACCAGCAGGGTGACCCCGAGGCTGATCAGGATGACCGCCAGGTAGTCCAGTCCGGCGATGTAGTAGCCGGCTCCGGTGGGACTGAGCAGGGCCAGGGTGATGCAGCCGACGGTCATCAGGCCGAGCGCCAGCCACCACAGCCGATTGTTCCGCTCCGGCCGCGGCCGGCGGACGATCTCCGACGGTGCCGGGCTGGGCGGGAGCGCCGGGGCGAAGGACGCTGCCGTGGGAGCCGTGGCCAGTTCCATTCCGGAGTTCGCCTGATGCTCGGTGAGCCGGAGCCGCCAGGCCTCGGCAGCGCGTTCGAACGCGGTCGGGTCGGGCTGGGCGACCGGACGGCCGCGCTTCCGGCTGGCGGCGTACCAGATCCCCAGCGCCACCAGCACCGGCAGCAGCCCGACCCCGGACCAGCCGCCGGCCAGGCCGAACGCCAGGAAGCCCACGGCGGTCAGCGAGACCACCAGGGCCGGCAGCGGCCAGTCCCGGGTGAAGGGGAGCAGCCGGCGGGCCGGCGCCGGCGTGGCGTCGTCGGTGGGAAGCACCAGGTAGCCGACGCCGTACAGCACCAGCCCGAGGCCGGACACGAAGGAGAGGATGATGAGTGCGACGCGCAGCAGGTTGGCGTCGACTCCCCACTGCCGGGCCAGGCCGGCGCAGACGCCGGTGAGCACGGCGTTCTCGCGGGTCCGGCGGGCAGGGAGGTTCATGTCGTCCATCCTTCCCGGCGGACCGTCGTCCCACCATGGGTGACAACCCTGAACACCCCCGCGTCCACCCCGAGCCGTCCCGGCGTCCTCCCCAGGGGCCCACGAGGAACCGTCCCCGGTGGTCCCCCGACGCGGCCCGCGAGGAACCGTCCCCGGTGGGCCCCTTGGCCGGTTGCCGGCAACCGGACGGGACGAAGGTGGACGGGCCGTGGCTAGCCAACCGAGGGTCGGGCAACCCCGAACCCGGCCGTCGGCTACGCCACCGGTTCGGGCTCGGCCCTCAGCCGGGCCAGAGTGGTGTCGAGGTGGCCGGCCAACTCCTTGGTCATGTCGAAACTGGGGTCGAGCAGCCACTGGATCTCGATCCCGTCCATGAAGGCGGCGATCGCCCGGGCCTCCGACTCCGCCCGGTCAGCGGTCAGCGGGCCGATCGCGCCTTCCTCCGCCGCGACCATCAGCCCGCTCGCGAACAGATCGATGACCTCCCGGTAGCGGGCGGCCATGCGTTCGTGGGCGGGGTGCTCCGGCGACGTGGCCTCGGCCGCCAGCCTGACGAACAGGCGGAGCAGCCCGCGGTGTTCGGCGTGGTAGTCCATCACCGCCGTCAGCGTGGTCCACAGGCCGAGGCCGGCCGGCTCCCGGCCGCTGGCTGCCTGGACGCTGGTGGTCTCCCGTTTCCACGCCTCCAGCAGCACGGTGGTGAGCAGGTCGTCCTTCGACTCGAAGTGCCGGCGCAGCGCGGCCGGTGAGATCCCCACCTCGGCCGCCAGCTGACGCATCGACAGCCCGTGGAAGCCACGTTCGGCGAAGGCGGTCATGGCGGTCGCGACGATCTGGTCGCGGGTGCGAATGCCGTTGCGGTAGGAGCCGCGACGATCTCCGGCCATGTGTCCCTCCCGTGGCGTGCGACGCGGCCCCACTCCCGATGGTTGCCACTGTTGAACGACGATGCTACATTCGGAATGAAATGTTACCAGATGGAAGCATTTCAGTCCGGAACGCAGCCGGACGCCGGAGTCTCAAGGGTGAGCGGAGCGAATGTCGATGACCTGGGTCGTGGGGGTTGAGTCGGAATGACACCCCAGTTGCCGAACCGTGACCAGGTTCGGGGAGCCCGATCCCTCGACCCGGAACGGGCTGCCACCGAGCTCCGGCAGGAAGCGTCCGCAAGCGGCTCCCGAAGGCCCCACGGACCAGGCGGGGACGCCCTCAAGATCGGTGTGGTGGGAGCTGGGCCGGTCGCCCAGGCCATCCACCTGCCCACTGTCGCAAGGCTGGGAGGACGTGCCCGGGTGGTTCGGGTGATGGATCCGGACGCTGCTCTGGCCGCTGCCGTCGCGGCCCCGCTGGGAGCGCTCGCGACCGCCGACCTGGACGATTTCCTGGCCGGTGAGCCGCTCGACATTGTGGTGATCGGCAGCCCGGACGCCTTCCACGCCGACCAGATCGTGGCCGCCTGCGCGGCGGGCGTGCGAGGGATCCTCGCCGAGAAGCCGTTCGCCACGTCGGTCGGGGAGGCCGAGCGGGTGGCGGACGCGGTCCGGCGGGCCGGCGTCGCCTTCGTCGTCGGCGCGATGCACACCTACGACCCGGCCTGGCTGGCGGCGAGCGCGGCCTTCGCCGACCCGGGTCCGTACCATGTCCGCTCGGCGATCCACATCCCGGTCAACGCGCGCTTCGAGGACATGGCCACCGTCATGGTCCGGCCGGAGCCGACGCCGCGGCGGGCGGCTGACCCGGGTCAGGTGCTGCGCGGCGGGGTGCTTGGCCTCGCCATCCACAATCTGCCGTTGGTCAGGCGTTTCGTGCCGGAGGTCGACACCGTCGGGTTCGCTTCGCCGGTCACGCCCTGGGGCTATCTGATCACCGCCTCGGGTCCGTCCGGCAGCGTGGAACTGCTTGCCAGAACCGGCGGCAGCTGGCGCCCGGACTGGACGCTGGCGGTGTGGGGCCGGAACGCGGAGCTCGTCCTCGACTTCCCGC
This sequence comes from Actinomycetes bacterium, assembly GCA_023393755.1. Lineage (GTDB taxonomy): Bacteria > Actinomycetota > Actinomycetes > Propionibacteriales > Propionibacteriaceae > Propionicimonas. Next base: position 8,444 of record JAEXCA010000082.1, read on the forward strand.
CGTCCTATGTCCATGCCGGCTCGGCCGCCGCCACCCTCCGCGAAGCCGGCCGCGACAGCAGGTGGGGCCGGTTCGCCCTCGACGGGTACCAGGCCGAGTGGGAGGAACTTCTCGCCCAGCTGGACGGCGCCGCCCCGCGCTACCCGGTCGACATCCTGCTCGACGATCTGCGCTACGCGCTGCGGCTGGCCGCCCTGACGGTCGAGGCCGCCGGACGGCGCCAGTCCCCGTCCGCACCCGCTGGTCGCCCGGGTCGGTCGCTCTCCTGGATCCGGGCGGTGAGTTCGGCGCCGACGACGGTCAGCCCGGCCGCAGCGCCCACCGGTCGCCTCGGGCTGCGGGCGATCCCCGGCCCGTCCGCCGAACTCGAGGCCGCGGTGGGCACCATGCCCTCGGTGTTCCGGCTCACCACCGGTTCCGACGAGCCCCACGTCGCCTGGGTGGGCGGCGGGCCGGATTGGCCCGCCGCGGTCGCCGCCGCCCTGGCCCGCGGTGCCCTCGCCGTCGTCCTGGAGACCGCCGGCCCCGTCGCTGCCGCCGACCTCGCCCGGTTCGCGGGCCGTCCGGTGGTGCTGGTGGGCACCCGCACCCACGCGCCGCAACTCCGCGAACTGGCCGCCCGGCTGCCCGGCCTGGGCGAGCCCGCCCTGGTCGAGGTGCTGGTGGTGGACGGACACCACGCACCGCTGCAGCCGGCGGCCGCGGTCTGGGACGCCCTGGCCATGCTGACCTCGGCCGGGCTGGTCGTCGACACCGTCCCGGTGGTCACTCCCGGCTGTCGGGCCGTGTCCGTCACCACCACCGTGGGCGATGCCCGGGTCCAACTGAGTCATGTCCGCCGTCCGGGAGCCGCAGCCCGGGCGTCGGTCAAGGTCTTCGCCTCGCGGGGCAGCATCGAAGCGTCGATGGGGGATCCCGTCGTCGCGCTGCCCGGAACCGTGCTGGCAGTCGGGGCCGAGGATGCCTCGCTGGCCGGCACCACCTACGTCACGCCGCGGCGCGTGGCGCTGGGAGAGGTCCGCGCCATGGCGGCCGGGCACCTCCCGACTCCACCGGGACTGCTGGAACTCCACACCCACGTCGCCGACCTGCTCGGCCAGGCGTCGTGGGCTCGGGCAGAGCAGGCCACTCCAACTCCATGGGAAGGAACACACAGATGAACATCCACCGCAGGGCGCTCGCCCTGGTCTCAGCGGCGGCCGTCGGCCTGGCCGGGCTGTCGGGTTGCGGCGGTTCCGCGCCGAGCCCCGCGCGCACCGGAGGCACCGAGTCGGGGGCGCCGGCCGCGGCCCCCGCCCCGCCCCCCCCCCCAGAAAG
>JAEXCA010000107.1 GCA_023393755.1 Actinomycetes bacterium
TGCTCGTGGGGGTCGTGGGCGTGGTACTCACCCGTCGTCCGGGCGACGAAGACGCCGTCGACCAGCGGTTCGAGCCGACGCAGGTTGGCGTCGAACGCCGGGTGGTCGATCTCTCCGGTCGCATCGAACGGTGTGGTGAGGGCGCTGAGGACCTCGGGAGACGGCATGGCACCTACTTCGTTGTATCGTCAACCGTTAACGGTTAGCGAAACCGTAGTGCGTACCCCCTCGGATATGCAACGCTTTTACCCAATCGTGATCGGGGGAGGCGCCGATGGGTCAGACGGCCCTGAAAGTCGTGGCTCTGGGTGAGCAGCTGGCCAATGAGCTGCGTGGCCGGATCGTCCGGGGACAGATCCCCGCGGGGACCCACCTGGTGGAGGACACCCTGGCGGCCAGCTACAGCGTCAGCCGGGGGCCGGTCCGCGACGCCCTGCGCACCCTGCTCGCCGAGGGACTGCTGGAATCGCGCCGGCGCGGGTTCCACGTCCGCCAGTTCCAGCAGAGCGACATCGACGAGCTCTACGAGATCCGTGGTGCCGCCGAGCAGCTGGCCGGCCGGCTGGCGATCGAGCGCTGCGACCGGACGGCCTGGAAGCAGGCGCAGGTGCACCTCGACGCCATGCTCCGCCACGCCGAAGCGGGGGACGAGCACGCCTTCGCCGTCGCCGACCTGGCCTTCCACACCGAGTTCTACCGCAACTCCGGCAGTGCCCGGCTGCTGAACCTGTGGCGGCAGTACGAACCGATCTTCGCCACCCTGCTCGACATCACCAACAGCCAGGACGCCGACCTGCGACCCTCCCACCACGACCACGAGGTGCTGCTGCAGTACCTGCTCGACCGGGACGTGGCCGGCTTCAGCGCCGCGCTCGACCAGCACCTGGCGGGCTCCCACCGCCGGCTCAGCGGAGCGATCAGGCAGCCTGCCTAGGGGTTCCGTGGCGGCCGGACACTAGGGCTCGGCGACGGGGTCGAGGGTCTGGTAGCCGAGCGAGGCCGCGGCGGCGAGCATGGTGGCATCGTGGCTGACGATGACGGCGTCCAGGCCGGCTGCGATCACGGAGCCGAGGTGGATCGCGTCCAGCGTCTTCACGTGGGGCTGAATCGCTTCGGCGGCCGCCAGCACCCCTTCGGTGATGGGCACCAGGCTGAGCACGTCCAGCACTTCATCCCGCTCGCGTACGGGCAGCCCTTCGCGCCGCAGCACCCGGGTCAGCTCAGTACGGAGAATCCGGGACGACACCACCACGTGCTGGTATCTACGCGCCGATGGAGTGCTGTCACGCTCGCCGGGCTCTGGTTCGTCCCTCCATCACCTGCTGGCAGAGCAGCACGGTCTGCGGCAGCAGGTCGACGCCCAGGACGCGGGCCTGCTGGGTGAGGTGCAGGACGTGACGTTCCACGCCGGGACGGTTGCCCGCCGCATGCTCGGTGCGGATCCGGGCCCCGAGCAGCAGTTCGTCCTCGGGGGTGACCAGCAGCGCCCGCTCGGCTGCCCACCGGGCCAGGTCGAGTTCGCCCCGGTGCAGGGCCCGATCCACCAGCACCAGGGCGGCATCCCGCAGCGTCGCGGCCACGTCGCTGCGCAGGGTCTCGGCCCAGAACCACTGGCCCGGCGCGGCGTCGGCCAGCATTCCGCCGCGGATCAGCTCGAGCGCACCGACCAGACCGTCCTCGCTGATCCGGTTCACGCCGGGGCCGGTCAGCAGGCGAAGCTGCAGGATGTCCGAGCTGACCTCCGGATGCAGCCTGATCCGGCCGGAGTAGGCCTCCGGCAGGTAGGCCTCGCCCTCCGAGTCGGCGCCCAGCCAGGTCCGCAGCCGACTGAGGTTCGACCGCCGGGTCGTCTCCGCTATGCCCAGGCCGGTGGCCATCTCGGTGGCGGTCCGGCCGGGATGCTCCAGCAGCCAGCTGCACAGCTCGATCAACTGATAGCGGGCCCGGCCGGGTTCCGGCCCGGCGGTGCCCTCCAGGCGGATCGGCCCGATCAGCAGCAGGGTGGGATGCGGACGGACCGGTCGACGCAGGCTGACGATGTCCACGGGATCCTCGCTCGGGGCGTGACGAGAAGGGAGCAGGCGCAGGTTGGAGGCATCCTCGTCCGACCACCAGGGTGCTGGCTCGGTCTCGGTGGTCTCGGCGATGTGGTACCAGGCGGAGACCGCCGTCCGGGTGCTCTCCGGGATGGCGTGGGCGGTCAGCGTCTCGTCGTGGAAACGGCCGATCGGCCGGAGCGGATCGCCGAACAGTTCCCACTGGGCGTCCGCCGCCGAGTCGACAGCGACCACTGCCGCGATCCCCAGCCGGCTGCCGGAGAGCAGGTCGTCGAGGTGCTGCCGCTGCGCCGCGGTGAGCGGATCGTGGAAGACGTAGATCTGCGGAGCGGCGGCGTCCGACCGCTCCGGGTCGGCCCGCAACCTGCGCAGATCCTGCCCGGCCAGCTTCTCCTGCCGCTGGGCGTGCTGCCGCCGCAGTCGCTCCAGCGCCGTCCGGGAATCGCCCACCCACGTGACCGACTCGCCCCCGGCCACCCGTGCCAGCTCACCGCTGGCACCCACGCTCACCAGGGCCAACTCGGCCGCCCAGGGCGCGCAGGCGAGTTCGACGGCGATCGAAGCGAGGTTGGCCAACTGCAGCTCTCGCTGTTCCGCCGCGACGCCGACCACCCCGGAACGTTCCAGATCGACCAGCACCGTCTCTCCCGCGCTGCCGGTCCCGAGGCTGACCAGGGCCGGAAAGGCGCAGGGATGCTCGACCGGGCCCAGCGGGTTGGAGCCGTCGTCCGGGAGCCCGAGCCACCAGGTCGACTGGTCGCCGTCGAACCCGGCCGGAGGGGTGCCGGCGGGGGCAGCCCAGGCGAAGCTGATCCGCTCCGTGGTGAGGGTGGCCTGAGCCAGTTCCGGCAGCGGCTGCCCGGTCTGATGGCAGTGGCGGCCGATCGCGCGCTGCGCGGCGTCGAGGACGGCCGGTAGGTCGGGCTGCTGCCGACGGCCGACGGCGGTGTGCAGCCGGGCCAGGGTGTCGTCGGGATGCAGCACCCGCCGTCCGGCCGGCCGGATCCTGCTCTGCAGCAGACGGCGGGCCTGCCAGCCGCCGAACAGGCCGGCGGCGGCCAGGGCACCCAGGCCACCGATCAGGGCCTGGTCGGCCAGCAGCGCCGGTGCGTCCGTCGACGGGTTCGCCGGTGGCGAGATCGACGTGGGGGTCGATACCGGCCGCGGGGACGGCGCCCCGGTCGGCCGGTCGTCCGGGGAAGGCGGGATCGCCGGGCCCGTGACCGGTGGTGAGGCGGTGGGGACAGCTGGTTCGACCGTGCTCGTGACCTCGTCGGTTTCGGGGGCCGGCTCCTTCCGGGGTTGTTCCGGGATGGTCAACCGCCAGCCGACCTCGATGTGGTCGGGATCGGAGATCAGGCCGGCGTTCGCTGCCGCGATCCTGGGCCAGCGCCCGGAGTTGCCCAGGTACTGCTCCGCCAGCCCGCTGAGCGTGTCACCTCTCCGGACGGTCACCTTCCTGGGTCCGTTCGGCTGCGGCTCGGCCGCCCTGGGCGTGTCCGGCAGGACCAGCCGGGATCCCTCGGCGAGCTGGCTGGTGGGATCGGACAACAGCTCGGGATTGGCCCGGGCGATCTCGCGCCAGCGACGTCCCTCACCGAGCAGCCGTTCGGCCACGCTCCACAGGTCGTCACCGGCGGCCACGGTGTAGCCCAACCCGGTCTCCGCCTGATCGTCGACCGTGGTGGCGAGCGTGGTCGACCCTCGTCCGAGTTCGGTTCCCCCCGACGCGGGGCGATCGGCCTGCTTTTCCCCGTTTGCCCGCGGGCGCTGTGGCGTGACCGGCGCCGCGTCCGATCGCTCGGCGAGCACGGACGCAGGTCGGCCGGAGCCCTCGGCCCGGGTATCGGCCGAGCCACCCGATGAGGCGGCCACGGCCACCACAGCGAGCACCAGCCCGGCGCAGAGCGCCTGCAGCCCGCCGAGCAGCGGCAGGTCGGGGATGAACCGGTTCCCGCTGGCGAAGCGGATCACCTCCAGCACGGTGGCGAGGGTGAAGGCCAGCCAGGCCAGCCAGCCCGCGACGGTCAGGACGGTGACGAGCAGCGATCCGTCGTCGGCGCGCCACCAGCCGGGACCCAGGCTGCCCCAGCCGAGCAGGAGCACCGGCGCGCCGCCGATCACCGTCAGCATCGCCAGAGCGGCGGCGATCGCGCTGACCCATCTCATGGCTGCCTCCCTCGATAGGTGTCGACCACCGAGGCCGCCGAGGCGGACAGCGTGAGCCGGCCCGGCCAGCCGGGGACGATCACGTCACCCAGGCCCACCGTGCACGACACCCGGACATCGATCCGGGCCGGGGTCCCCGCCGGTCTCGCCAGGCTGCGAGCGTCCACGTCCACGCCGAGTTCGGCACACCGCAGGCCGTCGGTGGCGGCCTGGTGGCGAACCAGCGACTCGGCCGCCGCGACCGCCTCGGCCGGGGTACGCGCGAGTGATCCGGCCCGCGCCGCTCCGGCGGCCAACTGTTCGACGCCGGTCCTCGCCAGCCACACCCGGGCGCCACCCACGACGACACCGAGCAGCAGCACCAGCACCGGCACGATCAGGGCGAGTTCGACAGCCGCAGCCCCACGTTCGTCACCGGCAACTCGGCTCCGAACGGGACCCATCGGGACGAGCATCGGCCGGGTCCTCAGCACGCTTTCGGTCACGGCGCGGTCACCTCCTCGAGCGGTACGACCGCATGGCCGCTGACCTGCCCCTGCCCGAGGTCGAAGAAGGTCGGTACCCGGCCCGAGACAGTGACGGTGACCAGGCCGGCCTCCCGGGTGCTCCGGATCACCACCTCGGTGAGCCCGCCGCGTCGGGCCACCCCTACCGCCGCCGGTTCGGGCGGTCGCCCCATCGCCGCGGCGTCAGCGGCCGCGCTGGCCGCCTGGCCCGCGACCGTCCGTCCGTACAACCAGACCCCGGTCTGAACCAGACCGAGCAGCAGGGCCAGCAGCGTCGGCAGCACCAGCGCCCACTGGGTCGACTCGGCCAGGCCCCGCTCGTTCACGGCTGCGGCAGTTTCGCCTGCACATAGAGGGTGATCGCCGTCACCACGCCGATCGCGATGGTCACCGCGCCGGCGAGCAGGATCGCGTTCTCCGTCGACTGGGACAGGCCGGCTTCGTCGCGTCTCGGCGCGGGTGAGGCCATCGCGCCGATCAGGTGATGGAAGAACTTACGCATGGCACTCTCCTTGATCACCGGACGCTGGCTGGAGATACCTGGGGTGGGTTCGGCGTCCGGTATCCGCGGACTCTACGAGTACGACCTCGGCCATGGGAAGGGGTGCCGGAGAATCTGTGGATAACTTCGTACATCCACACCTCAACGGTTACCGGGCGTCCTTGCGTCACCGTCCGTTGCGTCCCGCGGGCGGACGATGCGGCACCAGGCGGCTGAGCAGGTCGCCGAGACCCTCCACAAGGAGTCCGGATCACTCGCCGAGCAGCCTGAGCAGGGGCGGGACGAGGAAGAGCAGGCCGAACAGCAGGGTGGGGATCACCATCAGCACCCCCATCCGCTCGGAGATCTCGGTGGCATGCACCTTCATCGCGGTCAGGTGGGCATCGCGCAACTCCTTCACCCGGGCCCGGAGCGCACCGGAGAGGGCGGCACCGGCCTCGTCCAGCCGCATCACGTCCGCGATGTCGACCAGCGCGGGCAACCGCAGCTCGACGCCGAGCCGCTGCAGGTCGGCGTACGGCGCCCGCTGCTCCAGCCGGGCCCGCTCCAGCACCTCGGCGATCGCCCGGAACACCGTGACGTCGGAGACCCCGGCCGCCGCATGCAGGGCCTGTGTGCCGGAGCGGTTGGCCAGCCGCTCCAGGGTGACCAGGTCGACGTAGGTCAGGAGCGCCTCGGCGGCATCCTGCGTGACCGCCCGGTCGCGCTGCCGCAGTCGCAGGTCGGGCCAGAAGAAGCCGATCGCCGCACCGGCGAGGACGAACAGCGCCGGCAGCGGGGAGAACCCGCCGATCAACCAGCTCAACCATCCGCCGAGCAGAGCCGGGACGAGGGCGCCGATCACCGCCCCCACCGTCTTGTGGGCGAAATGACGGTCGATGCTGGTGCCGACCATCCGAAGCCGGCGCCGGGTCTCGTCCGACACCACCAGCCCGCTACGCGCCCTCACCCACGAGCCCAGCCGACCCAGCCCCGGCTCGACGGCAGGCGGCTCGGAGCGACGGCCGTCCAGCAGGTCGAAGGCATCGCCCAGCCGGGGCTGTGGCTGTACCCGAACCTGCAGGATCGCCCACACCCCGGTGGCGAACAGGCAGCCGACCAGGGCGGCCACCACGCCCATCACGCCGACCTCCGCAGGATGCGCTGGCGGGGGCGGGGCACCGACATCCGCCGCAGCATCAGCAGCGAGCCGAGGTAGGCGGCGATCAGGAAGGCCAGGATCAGCTGGCCGGTCGGGGTCCGGTAGGGCTCGAAGAAGGTACCTCCGAACACCAGTGCCGCCGCCAGCACCACGAGGGTGATGACCGTGACCTGACGGACGACGATCCTCGGCTTGGCCCGTTCGGTCTCGATCTCGCGGAGCGCCCGGACGCGCTCCTGGATCGAGTCGGCCAGCGCCCCCAGGGTGGCCTGCGCGCCGGTCCCGCCCCGGTCGGCGGCCAGCGCGAGGGCGGCCAGCACGGCGTCGGCATCGGTGCTGTCGAGTTCGTCGGCCAGCGCGGTCAGCGCCTGCTGCACCGTCCACCGGTCGTTCAGCCGCTGGACGAGCAGGTTGAGCGGACCGGACAGCACCTCGGGCGCCTGGCGGACGGAGACCCGGATCGCGTCCGGGATGGACCGGCCGGTGGGCAGGATCGCCGCCAGGCCGCGCACCCAGCGGTCGAGCGCGGTCAGCAGCTCCAGCTCACGGTCGGACGGCCGGCCCAGCAGATGGGGCAGGACGACGCCCAGCGCCGGCGCGAGCACGACCAGCACGATCCAGCCGGTCAGGGACGCGGCCACCAGCCCGGCGGCGAACCACCCCAGCAGCACGACCAGCTGCCGGGCACCGATCCGCTGGACGATGCCCACCTCCCGCCAGCGGGGCGCGGCGCGCCGCGCGACCGTCCCCGGGAGCCACCCGGCGACCAGCAGAACCATGCCGCCGGCGAAGAGCACGGCGCAGCCGGCGACCAGCAGCGGCGTCACGTCGTCCCCCAGGCAGCGGAGAACGGGGCCAGTTCGGCCAGGAAGTCGGGGTCGGGGGTGAAGCTGGTCCGTCCGTCGTCCGCGCGGTACACCAGGTGGGTGACCGGGCGCCCGTTCTCGATGCCACCGGTCACCTGCCTGACCTCGGAGACGACCCGGCTGCGGCCGCCGCCCCGCCAGGTGTCGTCGACCAACCGGATGTGCACCAGCAGGTGCAGGTGATGGGCGATCTGGCGGTACGCCTCGTCGATGGTCAGCACACCACCCTGGGCCACCCTGGAGGCGAGCCGATCGATGGTGGACGCAGCGGAATGGGAGTGGGTGGTGCTCATCGTCCCGCTAATGGCCGTCATCGCCTCGAACATCGCGCCGGCCTCGCCACCACGCACCTCGCCCACCACCAGGCGGGAGAGGTTCTGGCGCAACGCCTCGGGGATCAGGTCCGCGACGGTGTACTCGCCGAGCCGGCGTCCGTCCTGGGTCTCGCCCATCCCCACCCGGGCCTGCAGGGCGAGGATGTTGCCCCGGCCCGGCTGCAGGTGGGTGAGCAGTTCGTAGTCGGTCTCCAGGGTGCCGAACCGCTCGTTGGTGGGGATGGCGGCGATCAGTGCCCGCAACAACGTCGTCTTCCCGGCACCCTGATCGCCGGAGATCACGATCGACCTGCGGGCCAGCACCGCCGCATGCAGCATCCGGGCGAGCTCCTCGGAGAGCATTCCGGTCTCGACCAGGTCGGCGAGGGTGACGCTGGTCAGGGTGTGGTGCCTGATGGTCACCGAAGGGCGGAAACTCAGGCCGAAGCCGATCGCGTGCAGCCGGAACCGATCCCCGAGGGCCAGGGTCATGGTGGGGTGGGCGTCGTCGAAGGGACGCGGCGGAGTGGCCGACTCTCCGAGGAAGCGGATCGCCTCGACAAGTTCCTCGTCGCTGTCGGCGACCGGCGGGTGGGTCCGGCGGCGCCCGTCGGAGTACTGCACCACCACCGACTCGCAGCCGTGGATCTCGATGTTCTCGGCGTCGCCGAGTTCGAACAGCGGCTGCAACCGGCCGTAGCCGAAGATCGCGTTCTCGATCGCGTGGGCGTAGGCGGCCTCCGTCTCCACCGGCCACAGCGCGGCGCCGTCGGCGCTGAGCCGCTCGGCGTGCTGGGCGACCACCGTCCGCACCACCGAGCGACCGAGCAGGCGCCGGTCGACCGGCGACAGCGTCGTCTCGCCGGCGAGATCGGCCAGACGCCGGGTGATCTGGTCGGAGGCCTTGCGGCGCAGCGCCACCACCAGCTCCCAGTCGATGCCCGGAGCGACCGCGGCAGCCAGCTCCGGCACCGCGGCGAGCTCCTCGCGGGTGAACAGCCGGGGAGCGTCGTTCAGCAGCGAGACATCGGCCAGCGGTCTCATCGCGGCGCACCGATCAACGCCGAGCGCGCCGCCAGCCGCCCGGCGAGCTGGCCAGCGGCGTGGCGGACGCTGCGCAGGTAGCCTCCGACCCGGAAGCCCCTGGTCGGGCGCTCCCCGTGGGACCACACCCGGGCCTGCTCCGGGGCCCAGCCGATCGACGCCACCACGTCCGGCCCGAACTGCGCGTTGATCTCCTTGGCGGTGTACGGCCGGTCCGGGCCGACCAGCAACAGGCCCAGCCGCTCCCCCAGCGGTTCGCCGAGGGCGGGCAGGTGGAGGCGCAGGGCGACCAGGTCGACCAGGCTGGTCCGGGTGACCAGCAGGACGAGATCGGCGACCTCGGCCAGCGCCGGCGGCAGACCGCGCGGGCCGATCCGGCCGATGTCGACCAGAACATCGCCGGGCCGGGCTGCCAGCGCGGCGGCGAACTCGGGCCAGGCGGCGGCGAACAGCTCCACCGCGCCCGGGTTGACGAAACCGGGCAGGAAGAGCCGCCCGACCGGATCGGACGGCACCAGCTCGATCGCGGCCTCGGCCAGCAGCGGAGCAAGAGCCCGTCGTTCCCGATGGGCCGACAGCAGCGTCGCCAGGCCCCTTCCGTAGGGATCCTCCCCCTGCAGGAACCCGGCCAGGACCGCCTGGGCGGGATGCGGGTCGGCGTCCACCAGCAGGACCTGGTCCGGCCAGGTCGCGGCCAGGCCCACCGCGGTGGTGGTGACCCCCGGCGCGTGGCCGGCGCTGCCGAGAACGATCACGCTCATCGCGTCGCCCCCTCCTGCCTGACCACCACCAGCTGGTCGTTGGCGGCGAGCCGGGCCACCTGTTCGGCCTGCTCCTGGGGCACATCGACATCGAGCAGGGTCGAACCGTCAGGTTGCGCGTCGCCCAGCGACGCCACCTTCGCCGGCACGCTCGGCAGCTCCGGCAACTCGGCTCCGTCCCTGGCCACGGCGACCAGCAGCACCCGGGTGCCGGGCACCAGGCCGGCGGAGGGGACCCGCCCCGGCGTCAGCCGGAGGCCGACCTGCGCCATGCCGACGCTGACCACCGGCGGCCCGAACGACCGGGGCGACAGCAGCGTGCCCGCCACCAGATCGGTGTGCGCCGACTGCCCGATCACCTCGGCCAGCCGCTCCCCCGGCACGGTCTCCAGCCCCGGCACCGACGGCACCGAAACCAGCCCGAGATCGGCCTCGCTGATCACCTGATCGCGGTGGACGGTACGCAGCACGGTGACCACCGACGCGGCGTCGGTGACGCTGGAGTAGAGCCACACCGCCCCCAGCCCGCTCAGGCACACCGCGAGCACACCGATGGCGATCAGGCGGAGATCCCGCCTGGGTCGCACCCGAGTGCCACGGGCGTCGTCGATGGGGTCAGCCATGCTGGTTCGCCTCACTCACCGGCCAGGGGCGAGACCCGTGGGGGTGGGTTCTGTGACCGGTGCGGCGACTTTAGGGCGCTGCGACCCTCGTTGCACAGAGCATCCGTAGAATCTGTGGACAACTTCGAAGTTATCCACAGCCGAGGAGAAGTCCGATGCCCGCACCCGGCCACGTCCGGACCTCGGTCGAGCCATGAAGAAGGTCCTGGTCACCGGCGGGGTGCGGAGCGGGAAGTCGCGGTACGCCGAGCAGTCGCTGGACGCGAACGCCGCCGCCGTCTACGTGACCCCCGGCTATCCGGCCGACCCGGTCGCCGACCCCGAATGGGCGGCCCGGGTGGCCGCCCACCAGTCCCGCCGTCCCGACTGCTGGAGCACGCTGGAGACGCTCGATCTCGCCGGGGCGATCGCCGGCGCTCGCTCGCCCGTCCTGGTCGACTGCCTGGGCACCTGGGTGACCCGGCTGCTGGACGGCTGGGACGCCTGGGAGGCGCCGACCTCCGCGTGGCAGCAGCGGCTGGACGACGAAACCCGGGCTCTGGCGACCGCTCTCGCCGCGGCGACCGTGGACGTGGTGCTGGTGACCAACGAGGTCGGCTGGGGGCTGGTCTCCGAGCATCGCTCGGGGCGGATCTTCGCCGATCAGCTCGGTCGGGTGAACCAGGCGGTCGCCGCCGCCTGCGACGAGGTGGTGTTGATGGTGGCCGGGCGGCCGCTCCGGCTGCCCGGCTGAACCGAGTTGCTCGGGGCTACGAGGAACCGTCCCCGGTGGCCCTTCGACAGGCTCAGGGAACGTTCGTCGCGATGACCACCACCAGGACGGTCACCGCGGTCTCGACCAGCGCCCCCAGCACGTCCCCGCTGATCCCGCCGAGCCGCCGGACGCAGCGGGCCAGCAGCAGCTGGACCCCGGCGAACGCCAGGGCCACCGCCAGCACCGCCTGCCACCACGGCCGGCCGGCGAGCTGGCCGGCGCCGGCCAGCAGCAACCCCATCCCGGCCCACAGCCCGATCATCGCGGCCCGGGGCACGGTCGAAGCGAAGAGTGCGCCGAGCCCGTCCGGCCGGGCGGGTGGGACGCCGGTCGCGCAGCCCGAGGCGAGGGCGGCCCGGGAGGCCACCAGGACGGCCGCCGCCAGCACCCAGCCCCAGGGCAGTCCGACCAGCGAGCCGAAGGCGGCGGCCTGCGCGAGGATCACCACCGCCAGCGCGACCACACCCATCGGGCCGATGTCACCGCGCCGCATGATCTGCAGCGCCTGCTCGCTCGGCCGGCCGGAGCCCAGCCCGTCCACGGTGTCGGCCAGTCCGTCCAGGTGCATCGCGCGGGTACCCCAGGCGACCGCGCCGACCACGATCGCGCCGGCCAGCAGGTCAGGGGCTCCCAGGAAGCGCGCACCCCAGCCGAGCAGGGCGGCGAACAGCGCGACGGGTGTCACCGCGAGCCAGCCCGACAGCATCGCGGCCCGGGCCAACGGCCGGGTGATCTCGCTGGTGGGACGGACCGGAAGGATGGTCAGGAAGCCCGCGGCCAGCCGCAGCCCCGCGATCACCGTCGCGCCTCGTCGCGCTGTCGCGGGTGCACGTCAGGCCTTCGGGACCGGGGCGCCCGCGGCACGGCGCGCCGCCGGCCCGGGCCCCCGGACCTCCGTCCGACTTCTCGACCTCGACGAGCTCGGCGTCGGGCGCGTTCTTCTTCACCGACTCGATGCCGTTGAGCGCGTTCGCCTTGGAGGAGTAGCCCTGGCTGGTGGCGATCACCTGGCCGTTGCCCGCCTTCAGGTTGAAGCGGTACTCACCGGCCTTGTCGACCCAGAGTTCGAAGGTTCCCGCCATGTGTCTTCCTTTCGATCGTGGTCGGCCGTCGGCTCGACGGTCACCACGCTAGCGGGTGGACCCCACCGCCGAACACTGCCGCACCGAACTCGTTCGGCGGGTGTGAGTCAGGTTTGTGGTCGGTCCGTGGGGGCCGGGGGTGTCTGGAACAGGTCGTTTCCCAGAGGTGCGTGGACAGGGCCGCGGCGCGAACGCGGCGGATCGTCGACCTGGGGGTAGCCAGCTGAGCGGACCGCCCGTGCCCCCGCCACCAAACCCCCGTGACCAACCCCCAGCATCCCCCCGGCGCGGG
>JAEXCA010000154.1 GCA_023393755.1 Actinomycetes bacterium
TTATTGGCCCTCTGCAGCTGTCACAGCGCCTGACGGTAGTCGGTTGACTCTGGCAGGGTTGGACAGCCGTCACGACTCAGGTCGCGGTTGCCAAGCGGTGGCCGGCTTCAGTCAGCACCTCGCACAGCACTTCAGCCGCACGCCGGTGAAGATCAGCATCCGACTCCTGCGATACTGCCGCGACGTGCGGCGTCAACAGCACGTTCGGCAGCTCCCGGAGTGGATCATCCGAGGCCGGCGGCTCGATCTCGCGCACATCCAGGCCGGCGGCCCCTACTCGACCGCTACGCAGACCGGCCACCAGGGCGTCCTCGTCGATCAGTCCGCCGCGCGCGACGTTCACGATGACCACTCCCGGCTTCACCGTGGCGAGCGCGGCTTCGTCCAGCAACCGACTGCTGCCGGAGTTCAGTGCAGCACAGAGCACGATGGCGTCCGAGGTCGTCAGAAGTTCGGTGAGAGTCAACTGTTCCACGCCATGGGGAAACTCGGTGAGGAAGGGGTCGTAGCCGGACACCCGGCAGCCCAGCGCCGCGATGGCGGCGGCGACGCGGGAGCCGATGCGGCCCAAGCCAACGATGCCTACCTGTTGGCCCGCCAGGCGCCGAAGTTGTGGCAGGTCGCTCAGAGATCCCAGTTCCCAGTCGCCACGCCGTGCGGCCGCCGACAGGCCGAGCAGTCGGCGGTTGAGCGCCAGCAGCAGAGCTACCGCGTGGGTGGCAACTTCCGTGGTACAGAAGTCGGGCACGTTACGGACCGGATGGCCCAGGCGACGTGCCTCGTCAAGGTCAACTGCGTTCATGCCTACGCCATAGCAGACCAAGGGCACCTTGGGTCGAAGGAGTCGCAGGTCGGCGGCCGGGAAGGGCATACAGACCAGAACCGCGTCTGCCTGTCCGAGTAGGTGGTTCTGGTTGGCCTCGTTCGCGACCTCCAGGCTGACGCCGCGCGTGGCGAGCAGGTCACGTTCCGGCTCGTAGCTCCATGGCGGATCGATGATCGGCTCCGGTACGACGACCAGCGGTCCGGCTGGACGAGGATGGGACATGGCACTCCTTTCAGGACAGAGGACTTGGTAGCGGTTCGGGCTGACGAGCCGGCGACGATCAGGGCTGTGTTCGTGCGATCAGGTCACGCCACGCGCTGGCAGCGATGGTGACCACGGTCCCGCTGGATGCCGCCGTGGACCGGTTTGCTGCCGGGTGCCCCGGAATGCGCACTGGCCTGGCCGGATCCAGCGGGCGGCTGGTCACCAGGTCGTCAAGCAGGTCAGCGGTCTCGGCATCGATGAGGTCACGGCTGCGGTACCGGTCGACCGGGTGGGCGTAGAGCACCAGGCCGTCGCCGGCGTCGAGCCGGGCGCGCCCGCTTTTCGCGCCGATCATCGGCCCGGCCACCAACTCGATCAGCAGGCCCAGGCCAAAGCCCTTGTGGCCGGCCATTGGAAGCTGAGCGCCCCGTTCCGCGTCGCGTGGATCGCTGGAGGCGGCGCCGGTCTGGTCGATGACCGTTCCTGGTGGTGCAGGCTTGCCGGCCAGCGCCAGCATGGCCAACTGGCCGTACGATACGGCGGACGTGGCCATGTCGATGGTGACTGGCCTTTCTCCGAAGGGGAAGGACCAAGACAGCGGGTTCGTGCCTAGTATCGGTTCGATGCCGCCCGCGGGCGCCACACCACTCTCGCAGTTGGTCACCATGAGGGCTACCCAGCCTGCCTGTGCGAGTTGTCGAGTGAAGTACCCCAGCGCGCCGTTGCTGCCGACGTATCCGGTAGCCGCGACCAGGACGGGCCGTTTCCGCTCGCCACTGAGCACCGCGTCCACGCATGCCTGGGCGGCGACAATCCCTGGTGCGCCGTCAGCCTGAACGTGGAGGAACCCCGGTCCGGGTTCGGAGACACCAGGGCGCGCTGCCGGATGCGCGGCCAGGTTGGCGCAGAACCCGTCGAGCCGCTGGAGTCCATGGGTGCGATGGCCGGAGACCTCGGCGTCAACCACATAGTTCGCCATCACCCGGACCGCCTCCGGGTTGCCGCCAGCCCGGGCGAGGACGGTAGTGATCCGATCGTGCAGTTCCTTGACCGTTACCGTGACTTCGGCGCTCATGACCCTGCTCTCGTGGCAGCGCGGACGGCGGCGTCGACCAGCTCCGCTCCGGTGGTTGGGCGGAAGCAGTGCGGCTGCCACCAGAAGTAGTGAGCCTCCTCGACTTCGTAGCCACCGTGGTCGTACTCGGCGGGAGGGTGCGGTACATAGCCAGGTACTCCGTTGGCGTATCCCACGGCGAGCACCTCCCGGCCGGGCAGGGCGCGGCGGATATCGTCGGCAATGGCGTGGAACGGCTCGCCGGGCACGGAGACTATCCGCAAGTCTCCCAGACCGATGGCGACGACCGTGCAGTCGACGCTGTCCGCCGACCACCGGCCCACGTGGTTCAGCCAGGCGTCCTGCGCCTTCAGCACCACCATGCGGCTCGTCGCCGGATCTGAAGCCAGCTCGGTCTGTACCTGGCGTTGCAGTACGGCTGCCTCCTGGCTGGTTGGGCCCGCCTGGAAGCCGAGTTCTGCACAGGCGGACGCATGGGACAGCGGTTCAGGCCGTGTCGGCAGGTCTGCGAACTGGTCGAGGACGACCTTGGCGATCTTGGCCCCGATTCGCTCGGCTTCCTCGAAGGTTCGGGCCGCGCCGGCGGCAGCGGACATGCTGTCGTGCGCGGAGTGGCCGGTGTTGATGTCGCCGCAGCAACCCTGGGCGAAAACGGCAATGAGTCCGGGGTGTGCTGCTTCGATGAGGTCTCGGGTGACCGCTGGCCAGTCTCCGGAGAACCATAGGTTGCCGGCGTCGAGCACGACCGGGTGGCAGGCGTAGGACACCAGAGCGGCCCGGGGTCGTCCATGTTCGTCGTCGACTCTGATGGTCCAGACGACGGGGTCGATCGGACCGTCCGGGTGTCGTCGGTTGTGGGCGACGGTGTGCTCGAGCGCCGTCGCATGACCGATCCGTGCCGGGAACCGGTGGTTCCAGGCTGTCACCGCGGCGTCGATGATCGCCTCGAACACCAGCGCGACCACTCGCTCGTCCGCTCCGCCTCCCAATCCCTCTCGCAAGATCTGAGGGCCCGAATGCGTATGGGTCACCGCGATCACAACAGCGTCCGGCGCAATGCCCAGCCGCCTGCCGATCTCGGTGCGGAGTCCGTCGGCCTGCCGAACCTCCAGGCCGATGAGGTCGGCCACGACCAGCGCCACAGCCCGCTCGTCTTCCGTGAAGACCATCGCTCGGGCGCTCAAGGGGTCATGACTACCTCGCGAGACCCCGTCGCGCGCCGCGAAGCCGGCCATGGTCACTCCCGGTCCCGGATCGAACGTCCGGACCGCGACTCCGCACTGCAACCGGCTCATGACCCACTCCATACGGTGCGGCCGCCGATGATCGTCTCATCGACCACGACTGGACCAGGTGTATCAGCAAGATGGGCACGCACCAGATCGGCGCGTGCACCGGGCCTCAGCTGCCCTCTGTCGCGCGCTCGTTCACCGATCAGCCTGGCCGGTTCGGCGGTCACCGAGCGGAGAGCCTGGTCAGCCGTGCCGATTCCGGTCTCAAGGGCGTTGAGAAGCCCGACCGGGAGCGCCGTGGCCGACCCGGCCAGGAATCCGTTGTCAACCATGCCCAGCCGGCCTGCTGGCGACAGCTCGACGTGGCCGCCGATTCTGGTGCGGTACCGTCCAGCCGGCAGGCCGCCGATCGACGTGACATCGCTGACCAGAACCCAGCCGGGACTGCTCGCGGCACGAACCAGCGTCCGCAGCGTCGTCAGGTCCACATGATGACCGTCAGCGATGAACATCGGCGTGAGCTGGGACGCGGAGAGTTGCTCCCAGACCAGATTCGGGTGTCGGGGAAGCATCAGCGGCACACCGTTCCCAAGGTGTGTGCTGGCGCATGCCCCGGCCGCGACCCCGTTGCGGACATCCGAAGGGTCGGCGGAACTGTGCCCGATGGACATCACGATCCCCGCCTCGGCCCCGGCCCGGATCAAGTCGAGGGCGCCGGGGCGTTCAGGGGCGACGGTGATCATCGCGATGTCGCCGGCCTCGCGCATCTGGCGCAGTTCGGCAAGATCCGGGTCCCGGACGTGCTCCCGGGGGTGTGCGCCGCGCGCGCCGTCCGCCGGGGAGATCCAGGGTCCTTCAAGGTGGACTCCGAGGACAGTGCTGGCGATCTCCGGGTCGTGGGCCGCGGCACGTAGGGTGCGCAGCGAGGCCAGACAGTCGGCTAGAGCTCCGGTGATGACGGTGGGGCAGAACCCTGTGACACCGGCGCGCCACATCGCCTCAACGACAGTGTGCACCCCTAGCTCGTCCAGGCCGGGGTCGGTGAAGTCCACTCCGGCGTAGCCATTCACCTGCAGGTCGAGGAGGCCGGGCAGGAGCAGTGGGAGGGATCTCGCTCGATCGTCCCAAGTGGTGTGGGCCTCATCCTCGATCACCTCGGCGACGACACCGTCGCGAACGACGACACGCACGATGCCGGTGCCAGGAAGTAGGCCGTGGAGCGTGCGGATCACAGCCAGCGCACCCGATGCTTGAAGCGCTCGACGTGCTGGGCGTTGCGGCTGTCGCCGCCACTGGCATTGGCGCTGGTCCAGACCGACGGCACCACCCCCGCTGCGCTGATCTTGGCGATCGCGGTGGCCATCAACGCTTGAAGAACGTAGGCGTTGGCGAAGGTGGAGATGGCGGCGACCGGGTTGGCGACGTCGTCCACGAGCAGGACTGCGTCCCCTACTGGAACCTGGGTATCGACATGGAGGTCGACGACCTCATGAAGGTTGCGTCCGCTCGGATGCCGTGCGGGGTGGTCGGCCGGCGTGGAGTCGGCATGGACCCGCGAGCTGACCCCGATCACGGTCACTCCTCGTTCACGTGCCGCGATGGCCGCGTCCACCACGGTGGAGTTGATGCCGTAGGCATTGACCAGGACGAGCAGATCGCCGTCGCCCAGTTGGTTGTCCTCGATGACCAGCCGTCCGTAGCCGTGACTACGCTCGACATGCATTGATCGCAACGCACCGTTGGAGAGCAGGGTTCCGGCATCGAGAATGGCGGAGATGTTCACCAGGCCTCCGGCGCGGAAGAACACCTCCTGGGACGCGAGGTTGGAGTGGCCCCCGGGGCCGTAGATGTAGACGAGGCGATCGTCAGCCGCATGCTTGGCGATCAGGGCGGCGGCCCGGTCGATGGCGTCCGCCTGGGTGTCCCGCAGAGCGCGCAAGTGTCCGTCGATCGCCTCGTAGTAGCTGCTCAGGACGGATGCGGCGTCGCCCTGGGTGGTGCGCACGGGCATTAGGAGACCTCCTGGGATGTTGGTGCCTGCGTGGTTGGCTGGAAATGTGCAGCTGCACTGTCGAGAAAGAGACTGACATTGTCGTGGCAGCGTAGGGCCGTGGCCGGAACCGCAGGCGTGAGGTCGCCGTGAAGTGCGCGATGAACGGCCTCGGCCTTGTAACGTCCGTTTGCGCTGACCACGATCTCGTGGGAACTGAGCAGACACGGAATGGTTGCCGAGAGAGCCAGTTCCGGCACCTGCTCAAGCAGCGCAAATGCGCCGTCGTCGACCTGTTGCTGTCGCGAAACCCGGTCCAGCCGAACCTGTCTGACCCATTCGGCGTCCTCGAATGACCACTGGTAGGGCTCGTTGAATGCCAGATGGCCGTTCACGCCGATGCCGAGGCAGGCCAGATCGATGGGGGCCTGCTGGAGCACTGCGGAGTAGCGCTTGGCCTCATCGGCAGGTTCTGCCTGAGGGTTGATGAGTTGGACCGCACCCGGCTTGACCTCGTCGAAGAACTGCTGGCACAACCAGCGGCCGAAGGATTGCGGGGCGTGCGGGTCGACCCCGACGTACTCGTCGACGTGCAGCGCTTCCACTTTGGCCCATGGAAGGTCCACCCGCTTCAGTGCCTCCAACAGCGGCAGCTGGGATGGCGCCGATGCGAAGAGCACCCGGGCACGGCCGTGATCGTCCACTGCGGCCTGGATTCTGGCTCCTGCACGTTCGGCTGCGCTGGTCCCGGCCTCCGCCGCGGTCTCAGCTACCTGGACCGAGACTTCCCGACTGACCACTCCTGGCACCGGCACGACATCTCCTTTGACGGAAGTTATGAAAGCGATTGCAATGTATTCCCTCCCTTCTGCTTGGGTCAAGTGTTGGCCATGATGCTCGATTGCGGCGCTCTCGTAGCGCACAATGCCTAGAATTGAGGCGTTGAACGCTCGAGACGGCTGCAACTTGTTGCAGATCTCACTGATTGACGATCAATGCTTCGCTTTCTATTCTGACTGGAACCGATCGCCGCACTCAACCCGAGAGGCAGGTTCCAATGCGTCGATTCCGATGGCTTGTGATGGGGGTGCTCGCCGCGCTGGCGGTCACCGCATGCAGTCCTGGCAGCGCCCCGGCCCCGGAGGGCGGCAGCACGTTGCGTGTGACCAGGGACGGGCCCATCTTTCCCGTGTTCCACCCGGTGAGGGCTGCGGACAACACTTATCCGTTGCTGTACCTGATCTACGACAACCTGGTTCAGCTGGAGGCCGATGAGACCACGGTGACGCCTGATCTCGCAGCGAGCTGGGACGTGTCCCCGGACGCGAAGACCTTCACCTTCAAGCTGGGTACCGGCATCAAGTGGCAGGACGGCGAGCCTTTCACAGCTTCCGATGTCGCGTTCACCGCGTGGTGGGCAGCTCGATACCCTCAGGCGTACCAGGGACTGCCGATGGTCTGGTCCCAGATCCAAGGTGCTGAGGAGACGGCCGCATCGGGCGCCGATCTCGCAGGGGTGAAGGTGGTGAGCGACAACGAGATCACCTTCACGCTCTCCGAGCCGAACATCTACTTCCTCCCCTCGCTGGCCAATGCGTCCAACGTGATCGTGCCCAAGCACATCCTGGAGAATGAGACGGCCGACACCATCGAGAAGATCGATGCGACCACGCGCAGCCCGATCGGCACTGGCCCGTTCAGGTTGACCGACTACAAGGCTGATCAGTACGTCGAGTTCAAGGCGAACTCCGACTACTTCAGGGGCGAGCCCAAGCTCGACACCATCATCTGGAAGATCCTTGCCGGCGACCAGATCGCGACCCAGGTGGAGGCCGGCCAACTGGACATGGCTCTGGGGCTGGATCAGCAGTACCGCGACACGCTGAAGGCTGTCAGCGGCATCAATCTGGTCGACGCTACCTCGGTGGGGATGAACGCCTTGTTCGTTAGAACCGACAACCCCGATCTGGCAGATCCGCGAGTCCGCCAAGCGCTCTATTACGGGATCGATCGTCAAGGCCTGATCGACAGTGTGCTCAACGGGATCCCGAAACTGCTGTGGAATCCACCGGGGCTGAACTTTGACAACCTCGACCAGTACCCCTACGACCCGGAGAAAGCACGTCAGCTGCTAGGCGACGCGGGCTGGGATGAGAGTACGACGCTCAACCTCGTCTACTGGAAGGACGCGGCCAACGCCGGCAAGATTCTGCCCATCGTCCAGCAGCAGCTAGCCGAGATCGGCGTGAAGGTGCAGCTCAACCCGCTGGAGATCGACGACTGGGACGACATGGTCACCAACGCCGACCGCCGTGACCAATGGGACCTCGACTTCGAGTTCGGCGGTACCTACGGACTCGGGCCTGACCAGAGTTCTCGGTTCTACGGCAACTGCGAGGGCCCGAAGGTGCAGAGCGGATTCCAGGAC
>JAEXCA010000236.1 GCA_023393755.1 Actinomycetes bacterium
AACCTGCCTCATGCGGCCCCCAGGTGCTGTGACCGCGAGCTGTGCTTCGCGGCCCTTCGTGCTGTCAGGGAGTCTAGCCAGGGTCGGCGGCGCCGCTGATCAGCTCGCGAATCACCCGGGCGGGAAGCTTGGGGGTCCGGTCGGCGTAGGTCAGCCCGTTGGTCTCCTGTCCGGTGTCCGTCAGCTGCGTGTAGCACCAGCCGGCCAGGGTCGGGTGGGCGGGCAACGCGTCGAAGAGAGCACGGAGTTGGCGTTCGAGCTGGTCGGCCCCGGCGACCACCCGGTAACCCCAGGCGCCGGTGCTCGGGTCGGCCATGCTGATACCGCCGAACTCGCTGAGCACGACCGGTGCCCGTCGGGTACCCGCCTCCGGCAACAGCAGCAGCCGGCGCCCTCCCGGCCCGGCCCCGGCCGCCAACCGGTCGATGGCGGCGGCGTCGGCGTAGTCGGCAGCCAGCGCGGCGGGGTCGCGGTAGTCGTGGATGGTGAACAGGTCGGATTCGGCATGCTCCCAGCCGTCGTTGGAGACCACCGGCCGGGTGCCGTCCAGCGACTTGGTCAGGTGGTACAGCGCCTGCAGGAGGTGCCTCTGCGCCGGCTCCAGCGCTGCCTGCTGGGCGCCCCAGCTCTCGTTCATCGGAACCCAGACGACGACGCTGGGGTGGGAGCCGTCGCGACGGATCGCCTCCGTCCATTCGGCCACCAGGCGCCGGACGGTGGTGGCCGAGAACTCCAGCGCGCTCGGCAGCTCCGCCCACAGCAGCAGGCCGAGCCGATCGGCCCAGTGCAGCAGCCGGGGATCCTCGATCTTCTGGTGGACCCGGGCGGTGGTGAAGCCCAGCTCCTTGATCAACTCGACCTCGGCGCGCAGCGCTTCCGGGCTGGGCGCCGCCAGGTGCGAGGTCGGCCAGTAGCCCTGTGACAACACGGCGCGGATCGGGTACGGACGGCCGTTGAGCAGCAGGGCGCCGTCCCCGGCGGCCACGCTCCGGATGCCGAGGTAGCTCTCGACGACGTCCGGAACGCCTTCGCCGGTGAGCGTGACCGTGGCGTCGAGCAGGTGGGGATGCTCCGGCGACCAGCAGATCGCGTCCAGGTCCTGGCCGTTGGCCAGCTGCGGGACCGGGAGGCTGACCGTCCCCCGCCGTCGGTCCGCCGTGGCCCGGACCTCCCCGATCGGCTCGCCGTTCAACGCCAGCCTGACCTCGACGGTCGTGCCGGCCGCGGGCGGCCGGGCGAGCTCGTAGTCCAGATCGACCCGGGCCGCCGGAAGGTCGCTGCGCCAGCGCAGGTGCGTCAGATGCTGGGCCGGCACCGCCTCCAGCCAGACCGGCTGCCAGATCCCACTGGTGCGGTGGTACCAGATCACGTGCGGCTCGGGCTGCCAATCCTGCTTGCCGCGGGGCTGCTCCAGGTCGAGCGGATCGTCCTCGACGCGCACCACCAGGTCGAAGGCATGGTCGGCGAACCGGGTCAGCTCGAGGGCGAACGGCGTGTGCCCGCCCTCGTGCCCACCCACCTGGCAGCCGTCCACCCACACCTGCGCCCGGTAGTCGACAGCGCCGAAGTTGAGCAGCAACCGGCGCCCGGGCGCGAACCCGGTGGCCGCGATCTCCGCCGCGGTGATCCGGCGGCGGTACCACAGCACCGGGTGGTAGCCGGTCTCACCGATGCCGGACGCCTCCGACTCCGGCGGGAACGGCACCTCGATCGTCCGGGTCCGCCACGGCTCGGCGGTCAGCCGGGGCGCGATCGGCTCCTCCCAGGCGCCGAAGTCGAACTCCCAGGGACCGCTGAGATCGACCCACTCGGGGCGGACCAGTTGGGGACGGGGATAGCGTCCGGACTGCCGTGAGGCGGCGCCCGGCGGGCAGTCCGGAATCCGGGATTCGACCATAGCCGGATGGTAACCAACTAATTCAGCGCTGTAAATCGGCAGCAGGCGTGGTGCCACGCTCCACGATCCGGTACCCCACCACGCGGTGCCGACCGATCCCGCGATAGCCGGCCATCCGCTCCTGCAGCAGATCCAGCGCCTCGGCGGCGATGGCCGCCTTGTCCGGGGCGACGCTGGTGAGACCGGGGGTACTGCAACGCGCCAGCGTGGTGTCGTCCCAACCCAGCACGGCGATGTCCCGCGGCACCCGCCGGCCGGCCACGCCGAGGGCCTGCAGCGCGCCCATCGCGAAGGTGTCGTCGCGGCAGAAGACCGCGTCGATCTCCACGCCCGCGGCCAGCGCCTGCGCCAGCGCCGCCGCGGCGTTCTCGATCGCCCAGCCCTCGCTGCTCAGCACCAGGGCCGGATCGGGACGGACGCCCGCCCCGAGCAGCGCCTCCTGGTAGCCCTGCAACCGCAGCTGGGTCGAGCCGGTGATGTCGTCGCGGATGGTGGCGAGGAAGGCGATCCGGCGCCGCCCTCGCGCCAGCAGCAACTCCACCCCCGATCTGGCGGCTTCGACGTTGTCGACCATCACGTGATCCGTTGTCAGCGGGCTGGCGGACTCCCCCAGCAGCACCAGCGGCGTGTCCGGCTGCAGCCGGGCGATCTCCAGGGTGTCGATCATCACCGGATGGAAGATCACCCCGTCCACCAGGCCCTGCTCACGGTCGCGGAGCACCGCGCGTTCCAGCTCGATGCTGTTGGCGGTCTGCTCGAACAGCACCCGGTAGCCTCGCCGGGCCGCCTCCTCACCGACATGCCGGGAGAGTTCGGCGAAGTACGGCTGATCCACCCAGGGGATGGCCAGCGCGATCATGCCGGTGCGCCCGGTCACCAGCCGCCGGGCCGTCAGGTTGGGCCGGTAGCCGAGTTCCTCGATGGCGGCCTGCACCCGCGCCCGCAGTTCCGGCGACACGTGAGGGTAGTCGTGGACGACGTTCGACACCGTCTTGCTGGAGACGCCCGCCCGCGCGGCCACGTCGGCCAGCCGCACCTGACCACCCGTCCTGCCCTGCGCCATGCCGGAAGACTACCGCCAATCGCGACCGATTTCCCTCTTGAATTTACAGCGCTGTACAGCTAGCGTCTGGGGACAACAAGACGCAGGAGTTGCCGCCAGGGCTGGCGATCAACCGAATCCCCACCGGACACCAGGGACGCTCGAAGGCGACGCGGACCAGCAACAAGAAGGAGTTGCACCATGAGGAAACCCATCAGGCTGGCCGCCGCGCTGGCGGCCACCGCCGCTCTCGCTCTCATCGGCGGTTGTGGCAACGGGGGCGCCACCACGCCCCCGGCGAGCCCGGAAGGCTCGTCCAGCGGCGCTCCCAGCAGCGCTCCCGCCGGCGGCACCATCACCTTCATGGGTTGGGGCTCGCCCCAGGAGGTGGCGGTCTTCGAGCAGTTGATCGCCAAGTACGAGGCCGCCTATCCCGGCATGAAGGTCGACTACGTCAACGTCCCGGCGGCCGACTTCAACACGAAGCTGCAGACCATGATCGCCAGCAAGCAGATCCCCGACGTCTTCTACCTGACGCCGGAGAACGTGATGCCGTTCGCCTCCGCCGGGCTGCTGAACGACCTGAGCGGGTACGTCGACAACAACGAGCTGTTCCAGGCCGACAACGTCTGGGCCAAGGCGATCGACATGTACCGCTACGACGGCACCACGCCGGGTGTCGGCGCGGTGTACGGGCTGCCGAAGGACATCGGCCCGTTCGCGCTCGCCTACAACAAGGACCTGTTCAAGGCGGCCGGGATCCCCGACCCGGATCCGGACGTGCCCTGGACCTGGGACGAGTTCGTCGCCAACGCCAAGAAGCTGACCAGCGGCGACGGCGAGGCCAAGACCTACGGCACCGCTCCGTACTCGCTGGAGTCCGCGGTGTGGTCCAACGGCGCGGACTGGCTGAACGCCGACCACACCCAGGTGACCGTCACCGACCCGAAGTTCGTCGAGGCCATGCAGTGGGTGGCCGACCTGATCCTGAAGGAGAAGGTCGCGCCCTCCAACGAGGAGGAGAGCTCGCTGGGCAGCTTCCAGCGGTTCATCGACGGGAAGATCGGCATGATGGGCATCGGCCCGTGGAGCCAGGGGCAGTTCTGGGACGAGGTGAAGTTCGACTGGGATCTGATGCCGTGGCCGGTGCCGAACGCCGGCGACAGGCCCGCGATCTGGTACGGCGGAATCGGCTTCGCGGTCGCCGAGTCGAGCCAGAACAAGGAGGCAGCCGCCAACCTGGCCGCCTTCCTGGCCTTCGACGAGGACGCGCAGCGCACCAACTTCGAGCTCGGCCAGGCCGTCCCCAACCTGATCGACATGGCCAAGAACGAGTACCTCACGATGGACAAGCCGCCGGCGAACAAGCAGGAGTTCCTCGACATCATCGAGGACTACGGCCGTCGCGCGACGCAGACCTACACCTTCAACAGCGAGTGGTTCACCGAGTTCAACGCCAACGCCGCTAGCGTCTGGCTCGGTGAGCAGACCGCCGCCGAGTACACCGCCGAGGTTGCACCGACCATGCAGGAGATGCTCGACCAGGGCATCGCCGAACAGAACAGCTAGCCCCCCGACGGTGGGTGTGCGCGGCGGCGGCGCGCACCCACCGGCTTCCCTGTCCGCGACACGTGAGGACCAGACCCGATGAGACGCTCGGAACGACGTTGGGGCTACCTGATGGTGGCTCCTGCCGTACTGCAGTTTCTGGCCTTCGCCATGATTCCCACCGGGATCGCGATCTACGCCGCCTTCACCAACTGGAACGTCCTGAAGGGGACCCGCGACTTCGTCGGGCTGGCCAACTTCGCCGCCTTCCTGCAGGATCCGCGGTTCTGGACCGCCTTCGGCAACACCCTCTACATGTTGCTGCCGATCCCGTTCTACCTCGCGCTGGGGCTGCTGTTCGCGCTCGGCTGCCACCGCAACACCCCGGGCAACAAGGTCTTCCGGATCCTGTTCTACCTGCCCTACATCTCCTCGATCGTGGCGCTGGTGGTGATGTGGAAGTGGCTGTTCAACTACGAGTACGGCCTGATCAACCAGGCGCTGAAGAACTGGTTCGGCGTCCAGGGCCCGAACTGGCTGGGCGACCCGGTCTGGATCAAGCGCACGATCGTGCTGATGATCGTCTGGAAGATGGTCGGGTTCGTCTCGATCTACCTGCTGGCGGCGCTGAAGAACATTCCCGACACCTACTACGAGGCGGCTCGGCTGGACGGCGCCTCGGCGTCGCGGCAGTTCTTCCACATCACCCTGCCGCTGATCTCACCGATCCTGTTCTTCCTGACCGTGGTGGGGATCATCGGCTCGCTGCAGACCTTCGTCGAGGTGCAGCTGTTCACCAGCGACGGCGGACGTCGGTACAGCGCGGCCACGGTGACGTACTACATCTGGCAGAAGGCGTTCGATGCCAACCAGATGGGCTACGCCTCGGCCGTCGCGCTCGGCTTCGGCCTGCTGATCCTGGCGGTGACGATCTTCCAGTTCCGGATCTCCCGCCGCTGGGTCTACGAAGGAGGTGCCGAATGAGCTCCACCGCTCGCCGCCGGATCATGCACGTGATCGCCTTCGCCACCATGGCGCTCGGCGCGCTGACCATGGTGCTGCCGTTCGCCTGGATGCTGTCGACCTCGCTGAAGGACTCGGCGTTCGTGTTCTCCTACCCGCCGCAGTGGATCCCCGACCCGGTCGACTGGGCGAACTTCGTCGAGGTGTGGAGCGTGATCCCGCTGGCCCGCGGCCTGCTGAACAGCGCCATCGTCACGATCGCGGTCGTCACGCTGGGGACGTTCTCATCCACCATGGCCGCCTTCGCCTTCGCCAAGCTCGACTTCCCGCACAAGGAGAAGATCTTCCTCGCCCTGCTGGCGACCATGATGATTCCGGTGGTCGTGGTGATCATCCCCCAGTTCCTGGTCTACTCCGAGCTGGGCTGGATCGACACCCTGCTGCCGCTGATCGTGCCCGGCACGCTGGGCAACGTCACGATGATCTTCTTCCTCCGCCAGTACATGACCGGGCTGCCGGGCGAGTTGCTGGACGCCGCCCGGATCGACGGCGCCGGGTTCTTCCGGATCTACTGGAGCATCTTCCTGCCGCTCTGCCGGCCGGCGATCGCCGCGAACGTGATCATCGTGTTCATGGCGACCTGGAACGACTATCTCGCACCGTTGCTGTTCACCCACTCGCCGGAGAACTCCACCGTGCAGCTGGTGATCGCCACGCTGGTGTCGTACTACGCCGAGCAGACCGACTTCCCGATCGTGATGGCCGCCTCGCTGATCGCCATCCTGCCGGTCGTCATCCTGTTCGCGTTCACCCAGAAGCACTTCGTGGACTCGTTCGCCATCTCCGGCATGAAGGGCTGAGCCGATGGCGACCTACTCCAACCCGATCGCCCGCGACGGCGATTTCGCCGATCCGTTCGTGCTGCGGTTCAACGGCAGGTACTACCTGTACTGCACCAATCCGGATCTGCGCTGCTGGAGTTCCAGCGACCTGCTGCACTGGACGCCGGAGGGCCCCACCATCGAGCCCGGCACCTTCGGCGACCTGGTGCCGTTCGCACCGGAGGTGACCTACGACGACGGGGTGTTCCACCTGTACACCTCCCCGTCGGGTACCGGCCACCGGGTCCTGCGCTCAGATCGCCCGACCGGACCCTTCGTCCCGGTCACCGGCAACATCGGCCACGCGATCGACGGCCACGTGTTCCTCGACGACGACGGCCGACGCTACTTCTATTGGGCGGGTGACGACGGCATCTGGGGCTGCGAGATGGCCTCGCCCACCGAACTCGGCGAACCGGTGCTGACCGGCGCCTTCATGCACGGCTGGACCGAGGGCCCGTACGTGGTCAAGCGGGACGGCCGCTACCACCTGACCCTGACCGGCAACCACTACCTCTCCCCCGGCTACCGGATCAACGCCGCGGTCAGCGATCACCCGCTGCACGGCTACCGGGACAGTCCGCTCAACCCGGTGCTGGTCAGCACCGCCCCGGGCCACCTCGGGCTGGGCCACAGCAGCAGCGTGCTGGGCCCGGACCTGGTCTCGACCTACCTCGTCTACCACAACCTCAACCCCGACCGGTCGCGCGATCTCAACATCGATCGCCAGGCGTGGAACGGTGACCTGCTGCAGATCCTCGGCCCCTCCCGGCTGGCGCCGGCACCCGGCGTGCCCGACCACGGCACGGCCTGGGGAGCCGGCGAGGACCGACGATGGGTGGTGCGCTCGGGAAGCCTCGCCGAGCACACCGGCACGGCGACCCTCCAGGGCCCCGGCGAGGCCGGCTGGCGCGACGTCCGGCTCGCCGACCGCTTCACCAGCGAGCACACCGTGGGCTCCACCGCGGACCGCTACGGCATCCTCGCCGTCGACCAGGAGAGCCGGCGCGGCTGGCGGATCGACGTCGAACCGCTCGGCAACCTCGTCCGGGTGGTCGCGCTCGGTCCGGGAACCGTGGAACCGCTGGTCACCTCCGCGTTGCCGACCGGCCACCGGCACGACGTGCTGCACTGCTACCGGCTGGTGGCGGCGGGCGGGCTGGTCGAGCTCTTCGTCGACAACCGCCGGCAGCTGGAGTTCCGGCCCGAGCGGTCGTCCGGGCTCACCCTCGGCTACCACTGCGCGGCGGGGACGATGACCATCGGCCACACCGCGCTGACCCACGACGTCGAGCCGTCCGCCACCGCGGCCGCCCCACGGCCGGTGCCCGGACGGTTCCTGGCCGGGCCGGCGACCGTCGGCGCCGGTGGGCCGCCCGCTGCCGGCCCGGCGTCCCGGCCCGCCCTGCAGCTCGCCCCGGGCCCGTCGTCCCCCCG
>JAEXCA010000251.1 GCA_023393755.1 Actinomycetes bacterium
GGATTGAGCCAAGGAACCGTCCCCCGGTCCACGGCGCGTCATCGACACTGCCGCGGCCGGCGGGCCAGGATGGAGTCCTGAGTCATCCCGTCGGAGTCATGAGGACGCATGAGCGCAACCGAACCGAGACCACTGATCGCCATGGACGCGCCGGAAGGCGCCGACCGGACGGCCGATCGCCAGGTGGTGATCCGACTCGTCGCGGGCAGCGCCCTGATGCTCTTCCTCGAGCTGGCGCTGATCCGCTGGTTGGGCTCGAACATCGTCCACCTGTCGTACTTCTCGAACTTCGTGCTGCTCGGCTCGTTCCTCGGGATCGGGCTGGGCTTCCTGATCTCCCGGCGGACGTGGAGCATCCTGCCGTGGTCGCCGCTGATCCTGGCGCTGCTGGTGCTGGGCGTCCACCTCTTCCCGGTGACGGTCGACCGCACCGGTAGCGGGATCATCTACTTCACCTCGCTGGCCACCACCGGGCCGCCGGTCTGGCTGGTGCTGCCGGTGGTGTTCCTGCTCACCGCGTCCATCCTGGCCGGGCCGGCCGAGGTGGTCGGACGGTGCTTCGGCAAGCTGCGTCCGCTCACCGCGTACCGGTGGGATCTGGTCGGCTCGCTGCTGGGCATCTCCGGCTTCACCCTGCTCTCCTTCCTGCAGGCGCCGTCGGTGGTCTGGGGGGTGGTGGCGGCGATGCTGTTCGTCGCGCTGATCGCCGGCCGGCCGCGGCTGCTGGCCACGCTGAGCGGGGCGGGGATGGTGGCCGTCCTGATGCTGGAGACGCTCACGCCAGGGGTCTCCTGGTCGCCGTACTACAAGGTGACCACCGAGGACGTCGGGGACGGCATGGTGCTGATCAACGTCAATGGGGTGCCGCATCAGCTGATGGCGCCGGCGCAGTGGAAGCTGGAGCAGGGCGAGGAGATCTACGGCATCCCGTACCAGCGGCGGGCGGGCGAGCTGGGCAACGTCCTGATCGTCGGCGCGGGCTCGGGTTCGGACGTCTCGATCGCCCTGGCCGAGGGGGCCCGGCACGTCGACGCGGTCGACATCGACCCGCGGATCCTGCAGATCGGCGCGGAGCGCAACCCCGACCGGGCCTACGACGACCCGCGGGTGAGCGTCCACGTCAACGACGGACGGGCATTCCTGCAGTCGACCGACACCAAGTACGACCTGATCCTGTTCGCGCTGCCGGATTCGCTGGCGCTGGTCAACGGTGCCTCGCAGATCCGGCTGGAGTCGTTCCTGTTCACGCAGGAGGCGCTGGCCGCCGCCCGCGCTCACCTGAACCCCGGCGGGGCGTTCGCGATGTACAACTACTACCGCGAACAGTGGTTGATCGACCGGCTGGCCGGCACCGCCGAGGCGGCGTTCGGGCACGCCCCCTGCGTCGACCTGTTCGGTGGCGCCCAGGCGGTGGTCACGGTGGCGGTCGACCCGGCCAACCAGCGTTGCGCGGAGAGCTTCGCGCCGTCCGGCGCGGTGATCGCACCGGCCACCGACAACGCGCCCTTCCTGTACTACGCCGGCGGTGGGATCCCGCCGATCTACCTGCTGACACTGGGCGGCATCCTGCTCATCTCGGTGATCGCGGTGCGCTCGCTGGGCGGCCCGTTCCGGTCGATGCGGCCGTACGCCGACCTGTTCTTCATGGGCGCGGCCTTCCTGCTGCTGGAGACCAAGAACATCGCCACCTTCGCGCTGCTGTTCGGTACCACCTGGCTGGTGAACGCGCTGGTCTTCGGCGGGGTGCTGGTGGTGGTGCTGGCCGCGGTCGAGACCACCCGAAGGGTCCGGACGCCACCGCTGCCGGTGGTCTGGGGGCTGATCGCGGCCTCGCTGGCGATCGCCTACATCGTCCAGCCGGAATGGCTGCTGCCGCTGCCCTTCGTGCCCCGGCTGATCGTGGCGACGCTGCTGGCGTTCGTCCCGATCTTCCTGGCCAATGTCGCCTTCGCCAAGCGGTTCGCCGCCTCGGACGACTCCCAGGGCGCCTTCGGGCTGAACCTGCTCGGCTCGGTGGTGGGCGGCTGCCTGGAGTACGCCGCGCTGCTGACCGGCTACAGCAACCTGCTGATCCTGGTGGCCGCGCTCTACCTGCTGGCGTTCGTACTCACCCCGAGGCGGGCGGCGCTGGGCTGACCCGTCGGTGTTCGGCGTCCTGGTGGAGAACAGCTGCGCCAGGTGGACTGAGACGGCGGCGCCCGGGGTACCCGGCGGAGAGGATCA
Source organism: Actinomycetes bacterium (assembly GCA_023393755.1). Taxonomy (GTDB): domain Bacteria; phylum Actinomycetota; class Actinomycetes; order Propionibacteriales; family Propionibacteriaceae; genus Propionicimonas. Next base: position 2,224 of record JAEXCA010000251.1, read on the forward strand.
TGGACGGGTGAGGACGCTGCACGAAGTCGACTGGCCCCGACGGACGGCCCGGCTGGAGTTGCGCCCGGCTCGCGCCGACGATGCCGGCGAGGTCTGGAGCTGGCACCGCCAGCCCGGGGTGACCCGGTGGATGACCCGGCTCACCCCGGACGAGGAGGCGTTCGCCGCGCACTTCGAGCTGCGGCTGGACATGACCGTGGTGGGGCTGCTCGACGGCCGGATCGTCGCGTCCACCAAGCTTCAGCCGACCGACGGCTGGGCGCAGGACGAGGTGGCCGAGCAGGCCCGCGGCCAGTTCTGCGAGGTGGGCTGGGTGCTGGACCCGGCCGTCCAGGGTCAGGGCCTGGGCACCGAGGTGGCCGCGGAGTTGCTCGCGATCGCCTTCGAGGGTCTCGGGGTGCGGCGGGTGGTGGCGTACTGCTTCGCCGACAATGTCCCCTCCTGGAAGGTGATGGAGAAGATCGGCATGCGCCGGGAGGCCCACTTCCGGTCCGAGTCCCTGCACCGCGAGCGGGGTTGGGTGGACGGGTTCGCCTACGCCCTGCTGGCGCAGGAGTGGCGGGAGCGCGGCGCCGGACCCGCCTGACCGCGCCCGGGTCGGCCCGGCTCGCGGGCCAGTCCCCAGCAGACCGCCGATGTTGTCGCTCTCAGCGCAGGGACCGGGCTCGGTGGCGGCCGGACCGCGGAAGTGGTGGTTGTCAGGAGGGAATCCGGCCTGAGAACCACCAGTTCTGCGGTTCGGCGCGATCCGCGCTGAGACGGATGGCTGGCATCGACAAGATCGGCGGTCGGAGTGGTCAGTCGACTTCCTCGTCGTCCCTCGTCCGGGCTGGACGGCGGAAGGCGAGCAGGCGGCGCACCTGGGCCAGCGCCAGGGTGGGTGGTTCGGGACGGGTGAACGCCCACTCCGGGTCGGTCAGCATCCGGGCGCCGGAGAGGCCGGCGATCATGGCGATCACCACCAGCGCTGTGGAGACGCCGGATTGCAGCGCGCTCAGCACGTCCGCCTGGTCGAAGTAGAGCAGGGTGCGCAGCGCGGACGAGCCCGGGATGGTAACCAGCACCACCGGCACGGTCATGATGATCTTGGTCATGCCGAACCAGCGGGCGACCAGTGCGCAGGCCAGTCCCATCACGAAGCAGACCACGAAGGCGGCGACGTGCGGCTTGACCTCGGCCTGCAGCAGCGCCGCCCGCAGCACCGCGCCCCCGGCGGCGATCGCGCCCGAGGCCACCGCTGTGGTGAACGGGCTGTTGAACATGGTCGCCCAGCCGAACACGGCGAAGAAGCCGGCCAGCAGGATGGCCGTCCACAGCAGCGCCGGATGGGCCTGCAGCGGTGGAACCGGGTCGGGGGAGAGCCCGGCCAGCGAGGCCACCACCCAGACCCCGATGGTGATCGCCAGCACCACCATGGCCGCGTAGGCGAGGCGGGGGATGCCGGCCTGCAGGTCGATCCGGGTCAGGTCGAGCCCGGCGGTGACCAGCGGGAAGCCGGGGATCAGGAAGATGCAGGCACTGATGAAGCCCGCCGCCGTCCGGCTGCTGGGTTCGCCGAGCGCCGCGGTGAGGATGGCGGCAAAGCCGACGTACAGCCCACTGGCCACCGCCGCCGAGATCAACACGGTGGCCAGGTGGTTGAGCTGCCAGGCCCCCATCTGGCGGTGCAGCCAGTACGCCAGGGCGGACGCAGGCAGCACCGCCACGACCTCGCGCCAACCGCCGTCCCCCAGCACGGTGATGGACGCGCAGGCCAGCGCGACCAGGATCACCAGCACCCACTGCGGGTAGAGCCGCGGGGTCTTCTCGATCTCGCGCAGCCTGGCGTCCACCTCGGCCACGGTGGCGCGCTCGGGCAGGGTGTTGCCGAGTTCCTGCAGCATGGCGATCCGGTGCGCGTTCACCCCCGGGTTGGGGATCTCGGCGACCTGGGTGCGGAAGGTGTTGCGACGCCGGACCGACAGCGTGATCGAGGTGAAGCTGATGTCGGCGTGCAGCCGCTGGATCCCGACCGTGGTGGCGACCTGCTGCATCAACTCCCGGACCCGCAGTCCGCTCGTCCCGGCACCGAGCATCAGGATGCCGGCCTTCAGCACCACGTCCGAGCGCCGGATCAGATGGGTGGGCTCCAGGGCGTCCTCGTACTCGTGCTCGCTGGGTTCGGCTACCTGCTCACCACTCACCGTCCCAACGCTAGTCGACCTGGGAGGGACCCGAGGACGATTCGTGGGACGAGGGGGACGCCGCTCCCTGAGCCTGTCGAGGTGCGCTCCTTTAGCGTGTCGAAGGGCGTTCCCTGAGCCTGTCGAAGGGCCGATGTCCCAGCTTGTCAGACCAGGGATGGAGGACGGTGAGAGGTGGAGCTGGGCTCCCAGGAGGATCCCCGGTGGGACAGGGGACGGTTTTCCCGGCGCCCAGGAACCGTCACCCGGCGCCCGAAAAACCGTCCCCTTTCCCAGGGCCGCTAGTGTCGCGCGTCTGAATCTCGTTTACGGGTGGCGTGGGGCAGGATGTCGTCGGCGGTTTTGGTCCAGGTGAAGGGGTGGCAACGGTCGTTCCAGCCGGCGATGAAGCGGCGGATGGTGGTGACCAGCTCGGGGACGCTGTCGAAGCTGCCGCGGCGGATGGCTTGCCTGGTGATGATCCCGAAGAACACCTCGACCATGTTCAGCCAGGAGCCCGAGGTCGGGGTGAAGTGCAGCGTGATGCGCGGGTTCTTCGCGAGCCATTGGTTGATGTCGTCGTGTTTGTGGGTGTGGTAGTTGTCCACCACGACGTGGAGCTCGCGGCGGGGGTAGGCGTGGGCGACCTTCTTCAAGAACTCGAGGAACTCGGCTTTGCCGTGCCGGTCGTAGCAGGCGTCGGTCACCTTCCCGGTGGCAATCTCGAGGGCGGCGAACAAGGTGGTGGTGCCGTTCCGCTTGTAGTCGTGGGTGGCCTTCTCCGGCAGGCCAGGCCGTACCGGCAGGATCGGCGCGGTCCGGTTCAATGCCTGGATCTGAGACTTCTCATCCACACACAACACGATCGCCTTCTCCGGCGGGTCCAAGTACAGCCCGACCACATCACGAACCTTCGCCTCCAACTCGGGGTCGGTGGAGAACTTGAACGTCTCGGTCCGCCACGGCTTGATCCCGTACCGGCGCCACGCCCGCGCGACCGTGGCGTCGCCGATGCCGAGTTGGGCACCCAGCAGCCGGGTCGACCAGTGCGTCACCGCCAGATGCGCCGGCGGCGGCTCCAACGTCGCGGCCAGGATCCCCGCGTCATCGATCGTCTTCGGCCGCCCGCTCCGCGGCTCGTCATCCAACCCGGCGATCCCCTCAGCCGCGAACCGATCCCGCCACTTGATCACCGTCGGACGCGACACCCCCAACCGGCGGGCAGCCTCCGACGTACCCGCCCCGCCAGCGACCGCCAACACGATCCGGGCCCGCTCCGCGTGCCCTGCTGACACCGTCGACGACCGCGTCCACGACTCCAAGGTCAACCGGTCGGACTCACTGAGCTCCACAACTGATGATGGCATGCCCCATCATCCCAGAATGTCAACAAACTAACGACGCGCGACACTAG
>JAEXCA010000179.1 GCA_023393755.1 Actinomycetes bacterium
GCCGGGCCGGCGGAGGCGGGGGGCCCTGCCAGGGTGGTCGTGGTCATGGTGGTGGGACTACAGGTTCGCCGCGGTCTTCTCAAGCGCGTCGACGATGTCCTGCGGGGTGCCCTTGCCACCCATCAGGCTGACGATCGCGTCGTTCAGCGGGTTGCCGAACTCCGGGCCGAGGGCGCTGTCCAGCCACAGCTGGACGTAGGACGAGGCGGCCAGGCCGGCCGAGATCGCCTTCAGGTTGTCGTCGGTCAGCGCGCTGGCGGCGTTCGGGTTGGCCGGGATGCCGGAGCCGGCGGCGGCGAAGGCCTTCTGCACGTCGTCGCTGACCAGGTAGGCCGCGAACTCCACGGCGACGTCCGGCGCGTCCTTGTAGACCCCGAAGGCGTCGCCGCCACCCATCACCACGGTCGGATCACCGGCGGTGTCCGGGATGCTCGGGAAGGGGAACCAGCCGAGGAAGGCCGGGACCTGGCCGTCCGGGGCCAGCGAACCGATCTGGCCGGAGTTCCAGGCACCCATGAACTCCATCGCCGCCTTGCCGTTGGCGACCATGCCGGCCGAGGAGTCGGCGCCCTGCTGGGCGGAGGTGGCCAGGAAGCCCTCCTGGAACGGCTCGTTCTTCATCCACTCCTGCAGCTTCTCGCCGGCCTGAATCCAGCACGGGTCGGTGAAGTCGAGAGCCGGAATGGCGGTCTGCAGGGTCTGCACCGAGCAGGTGTTCAGCGCGAACTGGTACCACCAGTGGCCGGCCGGCCACTTGTCGCCGGCGCCGACCGCGATCGGGGCGACGTCGATCGCCTTCAGCTTGGCGACCGCGTCCGCCAGTTCGGGCAGGGTCTTCGGGGTGTCGGCGATGCCGGCCTGGGCGAAGAGATCCTTGTTGTACCACATGCCGGTGATCCCGAAGGTGAAGGGCAGGCCGTACTGCTTGCCGTCCACCTCCCAGGGCTTCACCACGCCGCCGAAGGCGGAGATGGTGTCGGCCGCCGCGGTGGTGAGGTCCTTCAGGTGCCCGGCCTCGGCCTGGGCCCGGACCTCGCCGCCCGGCCAGACCATGAAGACGTCGGGTGCCGCGTCACCGCCGGCCTGCAGGGCCTGCGGGATCAGGGTGCGCTGGAGTTCCTCGTTCTGGTAGCCGGTGGCCTCGATGGTGACGCCGGGGTGGGAGGCCTCGAAGTCGCGGGCGGCCTTGTCCCAGATGCCCTTCAGCGGGTCGGCGGTCGCGTTGTGCCAGAACCGCAGGGTGACCGGCTCGGCGGCGGGTGCGTCGGTGGAGGGCGCCGGTGCGGCGGTGTCGGTCGGGCCGGGCTCCGGAGCGGCCGGCGTGGAGCAGGCCGCCAGGCCGAGCGCCAGCGCGGTGGCCGCGAGACCGGTCAGCAGCCTCCGAGTCGAAAATCTGTTCATCCTCGAACCTCTCGAAAGTTTCGACTGCGCAGTCGAAAGTGGTTAGGCGCCTTCAGCATAGGTTCGACTGAGTATGCAGTCAACGGCAACATATTTCGTTGCGGTAACGATCGGCGATCGTGATGGCGTTCGGTGCGGGAGCCGATCACGCGGCGCAGCCCGACCACCGCCGGGCGGCGTCCGCCTATCCGGGCAGGTCCTGGTCGGTGTCGGTGAGGATCCGGTCGGGCTGGTGACGGACGGTCTTGGTGAACGGCTCGCGCGGCGGGGTCGGATCGGCGTCGTTGTCGAGCAGGGCGGCCCGGGTGGCGGCCTCCTCGGCCAGGGCGGTGAGGATCCGGGTGCGCACCGTCTCCGGCATGGCCAGGCCGGGCTGGAGGCGGAGCAGCCCTTGGACGCCCTGATCGGCCTCGGGATCGAGGTCGGGAGGTAGTGGCATGGCGTCCTCACTGGGCAGCGGTTCGGGGACCATCATGCCTCCACCAGGTGTCGTAACAGCGGGGCGAGTTTCGCCCGTCCGCGGGAACACCGGCTTTTCACCGTGCCGGGGGCGCAGCCGAGCAGCAGGGCCGCCTCGTCGATCGAGTACCCGTCCAGATCGACCAGCACCAGCGCCGTCCGCTGATCGGCACTGAGCTGGGAGAGCGCGCGCTCCACCTCGGCCGCGAGCTCGCGCTGCAGCACGATCTGTTCCGGACCCTCCGACGGGCTCGGCAGCGAGGCCACGACGTCCTCGCCGGCCGAAGCGGTCGGACGGGCCTTCAGCCGGCGCAGCCGGTCAAGGCAGGCATTCAGCACGATCCGGTAGAGCCAGGTGCCGACCGCGGCGTCGCCCCGGAAGCCGGCCGCCCGCCGGAAGGCCGCCAGCATCGCCTCCTGGAGCACCTCCTCGGCGTCCTCGGGGCGCTGCAGGGTGCGCAGCGCGAGCGACCAGAGCCGGTCGGAGTGGCGGGTGAACAGTTCGGCGAAGGCCTCCGCGTCCCCGGCGACGTGGGCAGCCAGCAGTTCGCGATCGTCCCGGGTCACCCGAACACCTCCACCTCGGCGACCAGGCCGCGGAAGTAGTTCTTCTCCGCCGGTGGCAGCTCGGTGAGGTAGACCAGCAGGTAGCGGGTCCGTTCCGGCGCGAACACCAGGGTGAAGCTGCCGGTGCGCGCGTCCACGCCCGCCACCCGGCGCCACTGCGCCTGGGAGTCCATCGGCGGCTCGTCGGCGGCTTCCAGTGGCACGCGGGTCTCCAGCGCGGTCGGGCCGCCCGGCAGGGTGATCTTCACCTGGCTGACCTGCCGCACCTCGCCGAGGTCGAGCACCAGCCCGACCCCGGGCTTCAGCCCGCCGAAGTCGGCCCGCTTGCGGTAGCGCTCGGTCCGCCAGGCGGTCTCCCGGTCACCGTCGATCGCCAGGGCGACCTCGCGCGGGTTCTCCTGGGCGCTGCCGCCGTCCGCCCGGGGGTCGAAGTCGATCGCCCGGGCTATCGCCAGCCGGACGATCCCCGGCTCGGTGGGAGCCACGGTGGCGGGGGTGCCGCCCAGGGAGAGCGCCAGCCACGTCCCGACGCCGATGACCGCCAACACTCCGGCCCCGCCGAGCCACCAGCCGACCCGCCGCCGACCGCGGGCCGGAGCGGTCTCCGGTGGCGGGGGCACCGGGGTGAACGGGGGCGGGGTCTCCTCCTCCACCGGTCCGGCCGCCGGCTCGGGCAGGGGCTCGCTCACCTCGACGCGGGGGCGGGCCGGTACCGGGACGGGGGGCGCGACGGTGGAGACCGGCGGGCCGTCGCCACTCGCGTGGGGGACGGAGACGTGGTCGCGGTCCAGCCGTAGCCGCAGATCCCCGGCCGAGCTGATCGGCCCCAGCACCAGCGACAGCTCGGTGGTGATCTCGGCGGCCGTGCGCAACCGGGTGGCGCCCTGCCGCGGCACCGGCGAGAGAATCCGGTCGACCACCACGTCCACCGGGTGCGCCACGCCGGTGCGGACCTGGCTGGGCAGCAGCAGGCGTCCCTCGTGCTCCGGCGCGGCGGGCAGCCCGTAGCCGTCGCGTCCCGGCCAGCGGGCCACCAGGCAGGCGTACAACAGCCTGCCCAGGGCGGTCACGTCGGCCGCCTGCCCGTCCCCGGTGGGTGCCGGGGCGGCGGAGAGCACCTCGTCGACCAGCAGGCCGATGATCTTGACGTTGCCGCTGGCGGTGATCAGGACGGTCGCCGGGCTGAGGTGGCGGTGGAACACTCCGGCCGAGTGCACCCCGACCAGGGCGTCGGAGACCTCGCGCACCACCCAGGCGGTCTCGGCCCCGGTCAGCGGGCCGCCGGCGAGGATCCGCTGCAGCGTCTGCCCGGTGGCGTACTCGTAGACCAGGTAGGGGCCGTGCTCGCCCGGCGAGGGCGGCACCACGTCCAGCACCCGCAGGAAGCGGGAGTCGGTGGCCAGCGCGGCCCGGCGCGCCAGCCCGAGCAGGTCGTCGCTGCGCGGGTCGTCCGGCCGCAGCAGGTGGATCAGCACCGGCCGGGTGAGGACCGTGTCCTCCGCTCGCCAGGTCTGATGGCCGCCGCGCTCGGCGAGCAGTTCGGCCAGCCGGTAGCGTCCGGCCAGCAGCCTGCCGATGTCGATCAGGTTGGTCGGTTCGGCGATCGGATCGGTCGGCTCGTCGGCGGAGGGCTCGGGAAAGTCCAGCACGGACGGCGGCGGCGCCTCCGGGTCGATCGGGACGAACACCCCCACCCCGTCCGGATCGGGGTTGACGACCTCGGGTTCGTCCTCGCCCTGGTCACCGGCCGGTGGCGACTCCCCGGAGTCCTGCGCGGGGGGTCCGTCCCCGGGGTCGCCCGGGACGGACGGGGGCTCGTCCGGAGCCGGCGCCGCGGCCGCGTCCTCGGCCTCCACCAGCTCGGCGGCCGCCACCGCACCGGCCAGTTCCTCCGACACCTCGACGGACGCCACCGGCCGGCGGCGCAGCACCGAGATCAGCTCGCTGGCCTCGGGGATGCCCATCCGCTTGGCGGTGAAGAAGTAGGTAATGACGGCCAGGCCGCCGGCGGCGGCCAGACCGAGGACCTGCCAGAGCAGGCCGCCGAGCGAGGAGAGCCCGTAGTTGACGCCGAAGGCGAGCGCCGCGGCCGGCAGCGAGGCCAGCAGCAGCCGGGCCAGGTGGCGCAGGGTGTCGTTCCACGGCAGGTCGGGGATCTTCGCCGAGAGCGCCCGGTGGGTCAGCCACCAGCCGAGGAAGTAGGCCACCGAGTAGGAGAGCGCGAGCCGCGCGGCCACCGTCCCGGGGGAATCCAGCACCAGGATGAAGGCCACCGCGAGCAGGGCGTTCGCCCCCGAGATCGCGATCTGCAGCAGGAACGGCGTCCGGGTGTTGTCCAGGGCGTAGAAGGCGCGCAGGTAGAGGTACTGGATGGTGAACGGCACCAGCCCGACCGCGAACCCCATCAACGCCCAGGCGACGAAGTGGTGGTCCTCGGCACCGCGGCCGTGGCCGTAGAGCAGGGCGGTGATCGACTCGGCCAGGGCGATCAGACCGAGGCTGGCCGGCACCAGGAAGGTGGTGGCCAGCCGAACCGCCCGGTCGGTCTCCCTGGTCACCCCGGCGAGGTCACCGGCCAGCGCCGAGCGGGAGGCGGCCGGCAACATGGCGGTGGCCAGCGAGACGGTCAGCAGCGAGTGCGGCAGGACCCAGATCAGGTAGGCGTTCTGGTAGGCGCCCGGCCCACCGCCGCCGGCGGCGCTGGCGGTCGAGGCGAGGTTCGTCACCACCAGCTGGGCCAGCGAGGTGAGCGCCACGTAGCCGACCATCCACTTCGCGACGTGGAAGGTGCGACCCAGGCCGGTCCCCTTCAGGTCGAAGCGGGGACGGTAGCTGAAGCCCGCCTTCTTCAGGAAGGGCAGCAGCACCGCCGTCTGGGCGACGATGCCGAGGGTCGAGCCGACCCCGAGCAGCCAGATCTGCTGGTCGGTGAAGGTGGCGCCCTTGGCCACATTGGTTCCCCAGGTCCCGATGTAGACGGCCAGGACGGTGATCGACACCACGTTGTTCACGATCGGTGCCCACATCATCGGGCCGAACACGTCCCGGGCGTTCAGGATCTGGCCGATCAGGAAGAAGACGCCGTAGAAGAACAGCTGCGGCATGGTGATGTAGCTCATCAGCAGCAGGTTCTGCCAGGCGCCGGCGTCGGCGGTCAGCGGGCTGGCGTAGAGCGTCATCACCCAGGGAACCGCGACGGTCAGCAGCGCGGCGAGGACGGCCAGCGAGGTGAGGAAGGCCGTCATGATCCGGTCGACGAAGGCCTGGCCCTTGTCCTCGTCATGGGTCACCGCGCGGACGATCTGGGGGACCAGGACGTTGTTCAGCGTGCCGCCGGCCAGCAGCATGTAGAGCGAGTTCGGCACCAGCATCGCGACGTTGAAGACGTCCGGCTGCAGGCCGGTGTTGCCCAGCGCGACCGCCAGCAGCATGTTCCTGGCCAGGCCGAGGATGCGGGAGACCATCGTCCCCGAAGCCATCACCGCGGTCGCGTTCAGCAGCCGCCGCCCACCGGTCGCCTCAGCCATCCCGCGCCTCACCGGTCGGGGTGGCCCGGGTGCCGTCCGGCCTGGCTTCGCTCGGTTCATCGAGGGCCTGCCCCGACGTCGAGGGCCCGTCCCCAGGCACGGGCTCTCGGCGAGAGGGGAGGCCCTCGGCGGGGGTGGGGGAACCGGCGGACGGGGTGGTGCGGCGACGCACCTGCCAGATCCGCAGCGCGGTGGCGCCCAGCACGACCGCGCCGGAGGCGATCACGATCACCCAGCCGACGAAGCCCAGCTCGGTCATCTCCACGGTGATCTCGGTGGACGGCGAGATCCGCTCTCCGCTCACCGTCGCCACCCAGGCGCTGGCGATCGCCACGCCGTTGGCGCTGGCCTCGGGACGGATCGTGATCGAGGCGCTCTGCCCGGCCGGAATGGTGACCACGTCGCTGTCGGGAATGCGCAGCCGCTGCGGGTTGTCGGTGTCCACCTTCACCTTCACCTGGATCGACTCGGTGAGGTTGTTGGTCACGGTCAGCGGGAACTGGCTGGTCCGGGCGGACATGACGAAGCGTGGGCTGGCCTCCAGCTTGACCGCTTCCTTCAGCGCGGCCACGCCGATCAGGCCGTCGATCTCCTTCAGCAGCCGGGCCTGCGCGGCGTCCTGCCCGACCCAGGCCTGCGAGACGGCACGGGTGAGCAGCGCGGCGGCCTCGGCCGGGATGGCCGAATCCGGGGCCAGCTGCCGGTAGGAGGCGACGGACTGCTCCAGCTTGGCGACCTCGCGGAACCGGCGGGGCGAGAGGGTCGCGGGGCCGGCGGTGCCGAACTCGCCCACCCGGCTCTCCGGGGTGGCGAGCACCTCGGCCAGGCCGCGTGGCTGCTGCCAGTCGGCGGTGGTGGCGCGGTCGGCGGCCAGTTCGGCGGGCTCGCGGAGGATGCGGAGCTGCCCGGCGCCGCCGGCCAGGACGGTCTCGGCCAGCAACAGCTGCCGGGCGGCGAACTCGCCGGAGTCGAGCGCCAGGGTGGCGGCGGAGGCGAGCACCGTCCGTCCGCTCTGGGTGGTCTGGCGAACCCCGGCGCTCAGCGGATTGGTGGCCAGCAGCGGGGCGTCGCCGGTGAGGTAGGCGGCCAGCGCCTCGGAGTAGCTCCCACCGGTCGGCCAGGCCAGCAACGGCAGGCCCTCGAGCCCGGTGACCTGGTCGGTCGCGGTCCGGGCGCGGGCCAGCACCTCCGGATCGCGGGCGGCCGCCGCACCGGTGAGATCGGGCAGCCCGAACAGGGTGCGGGCGCCCGCCGTCCGGTCGAGTTGCCGGAACCGGGAGAGCCAGGCACCGGCCGTCTGCTGGCCCGTTCCCGGCCGCAGCTCGTCGCCGTCGCGGACCTGGTACCCGTCGGCCAGGTCGGTGACCTCGTCGAGCAGCGCGGGGTCGATCAGCCACGACATGCCGGGCTGGCCGGCGGCGGTGAGCAGTTCGTCCAGTCGTCCGGTCAACTCCGCGGCCAGGTCGTCGTTGCGGAACAGGTCGGTGGCGAGCTTGGTGGGGGTGGCGGTGAGCATGACCAGCCGGGTGACCGGCACCGGGTCGCCCGGCAGCGCGATGACGGTCTGACCCTGGCCCACCTTGCCGAAGGCGGTGCTGCCCGCGGTGGTGGCGACCGCCCGGGCCCCCACCAGGTAGGCCTTTCCGAGGGTGTCGAAGCCGAGGTCGGCCAGGCTGGCGCGGACGCTGAACTCGGCGGTCGCACCCGCCGGAAAGGCGATGCCCGCCGCCGTGATCGGGAAGTAGCTGCCTTCCTGGGTGCCGTCGAGGATCACTCCCGGAGGAACTGTCGACTGGGTGACCTGCCGCAGCGCGGGCAGATCGCCGATCGGGTCGCGGGAGCGCCACAGCGCCATCACCAGACCGTAGACCTCGGCGCCGGACGGGTTGCTCACCACTCCGGTCACGGTGACCTGGTCGGCCGGGCCGGTGCCGGTCACCTGGACGCCGGTGATCTCCACGGCCAGCTGGGGTGACGCGGCGGTTGCCGCGGGCGCCGACCAGGCGGCGGAGGCGGTGACGACGAAGGCCGCCGCCACCACGGCGACGGCGCGCCGTAGTAGTCCCAGCCTCCGATTCACCGTTCCATCGTAGGGGCGCCACTCCTGGTGGCCGGTCAGGCTGGCCCGGGTCTTCCGAACCACCGGCGTGGCATAGTCGAACCCACCCGACCCGCTGGAGGCCCGTGATGCAGACGATGACCGTGAGCCTGACCCCGTCGCAGGCCGCGCAGGTGGTGCGCCAGCGGGTCTCGGCCTCCGGGACGAGCGTGGAATGCGTCGGCGAGTACGTCAACCGCGCCCCGGACGGGCGCGAGGTGATCATGCTGGTCTTCGAGAAGTACTTCATGCGCAACTCCAGCCGGGCCAGCCTCTCGGTCGTGCTGGAGAGTCTGAACGAGCAGACCTGGGTGGGCTACGTCGGCTCCGGCGGCGGCCAGGGGGCGCTGTTCAGCTTCGACTGGGGGACGGCCGCCGACTTCGCCGGCGAGGTCACCGCCGCCCTGGAACCGTACGTCCTGCGCTGACGGTAAACTGACCGGTCGTGCCCGACCTGACCCCTGCCCAGCGCGCCAGCCTCGACGCGGTCCGGGCATCGAGCGTCTCGATGGACCGGCTCGCCGAGGTCTTCGCCGCCGCCGGGCAGGAGTTCTACCTGGTGGGCGGTTCGGTGCGGGACGCGCTGCGCGGCCGGCTCGGCCAGGACCTGGACTTCACCACCTCGGCCCGTCCGGACGACATCGAGCGGCTGGTCCGCACCCTCACCCGCGCGGTCTGGGACGTCGGGCGGGAGTTCGGCACCATCGCCTGCCAGCTGACCGAGCCGGACGGCAGCCACCGGCTGGTCGAGATCACCACCTTCCGCGCCGACACCTACCAGCAGGAATCCCGCAAGCCTGAGGTGGTCTTCGGCGACCACCTCGGCGGCGACCTGATCCGGCGCGACTTCACCGTCAACGCGATGGCGCTCGACATGGCCACCGGCGAGCTGCTCGACCCGTTCGGCGGCCTGGCCGACCTGACCGATCGGGTGATCCGCACGCCGGCGGCTCCCGAGCTCTCCTTCTCCGACGATCCGCTGCGGATGATGCGGGCCGCCCGGTTCACCTCCCAACTCGGCTTCGGTTGCGTCCCCGAGGTGGTCGCCGCGATGACGTCCATGGCCTCGCGGCTGGCGATCGTGTCGGCCGAGCGGATCCGCGACGAGCTGGTGAAGCTGCTGCTTACCGACGACCCGCGCCCGGGCCTCGACCTGCTGGTGCAGACCGGCATCGCCGAGATCGTGCTGCCCGAACTACCCGCTCTACAGATGGAGAGGGACGAGCACAACCGGCACAAGGACGTCTACCAGCACTCGCTGACCGTGCTCGATCAGGCGATCGAGCTGGAGCGGGCGCGCGGGCACGAACCCGACATCGTCAACCGGCTGGCCGCCCTGCTGCACGACATCGGCAAGCCCGCCACCCGCCGCTTCGAACCCGGCGGCAAGGTCAGCTTCCACCACCACGACGTGGTCGGCGCCAAGCTGGCCCGCAAGCGGATGCAGGCGCTGCACTTCTCCAACGAGCAGATCAGGGCGGTGGCCAAGCTGATCGAACTGCACCTGCGGTTCCACGGCTACGGCGAGGGCAACTGGACGGATTCCGCCGTCCGCCGCTACGTCCGCGACGCCGGCGACCAGCTGGAGCGGCTGCACATCCTGACCCGCTCGGACTGCACCACCCGCAACGTCCGCAAGGCACAGCGGCTGCAGCGCGCCTACGAGGAGCTGGAGTGGCGGATCGAGGCGCTGGCCGAACAGGAGGAGCTGGACGCGCTGCGTCCCGACCTGGACGGCGAGCAGATCATGGCCGTGCTCGGCGTCCCGCCCGGTCCGGTGGTCGGCCGCGCCTACCGCTTCCTGCTGGAGAAGCGGATCGACGAGGGTCCGCTGGGTGAGGAGCGCGCCCGGGAGGCGCTGCTGGATTGGTGGGCGCAACAGGACGACGCCCGGTGACCCGCTGGCCGGCGCTGTTGGCCGCGAGGCCGGCGGCCATCGTCTTCGACTGCGACGGGTTGCTGGTCGACACCGAGCCGTGCTGGGACTGGGCCAACCAGCAGCTGTTCCTCCGGCGGGGCCGGGACATGGCGGAGGTCGACACCTCGCCGCTGTTCGGACGGAGCTCCCGCGACTCGGTGGTGCTGCTCGCCCAATGGCTGGACGAGGTGGGGCGGGAGCAGGAGCTGTTCGACGAGCTGACCGGGACGGTGGTGGGCCGGATGGAGACCCACGCCCAGGCCATGCCCGGCGCGGCGGGCCTGGTCGGCCGGCTACGGGGACATGGCATGCCCCTGGCCGTGGCCAGCAACTCGCCGCTGCCGATCGTCGAACTGGCCCTCGGCCTGGGCGGGCTGGCCGGCTGCTTCGACGCGGTGGTGAGTTCGGACCATGTGCCGCGGCCCAAGCCCGCGCCGGACCTCTACCTGCTGGCCTGCTCCCGGCTGGGGGTCGACCCGTCCACCGCCGTGGGTTTCGAGGACTCCCGGACCGGCCTGGCCGCGCTGCGGGGAGCGGGTCTGGCCAGCATCGGCGTCCCCAGCCTGCCGGGCGACTTCCCGGCCGACTGGGTGGTCCCCAGCCTGGCCGATCCCGCTCTGACCGAGTGGGTCGACTCCTGGGCCTGAGCCGGCGTCCGCGCCGTCTCCACGATCCCCGAGCCTGTCGGAGAGCTGGTCACCAGCTTCCTGGTAGGGACCACTGGCTCTTGGCCGGCGTTCCACCGCATCGGTCGGTATTTCCTTAGCCAAGCTAATGAGCTAGGCTAAATATCTGTGACCGTCGCTCTCGCCAGACTCGCCAACGAACTCCGGATCGCCTGCCAGCAGGTGAGCCGCCGGGTGCGCTTCGAGCCGAGCGAGGACGTCGCTCCGCATCAGTTCAGCGTCCTGTTCAAGCTGGCTGAGGGGCCGCGGACCCCGGGCGAACTCGCGGAGCTCGAGAAGGTCAGCGCCCCGAGCATGACGCGGACGACCAACTGCCTGGTCGAGCGCGGCCTGATCGAACGTACCGATCACCCCACCGATGGACGCAGCAAGGTGCTGACCCTCACCGACGAGGGCCGGGCCGCCGTGAAGCGGGTGCAGCGGGCCCGGGACACCTGGATGTACGACAAGCTGAAGGGCTTGTCCGAGGACGAACTGGACGTGCTGCACCAGGCGTCCGCACTGCTACGGGAGAAGGTGCTGGCGTGAGCACCCCACGGCGTTCTTCTCCTCCGCTGGGCTCCCCCGAACAACGTCGCGGGGACCCCGCATGAGCACCCCACGGAGTTCTTCTCCTCCGCTACGCTCCCCCGAACAACTCCGTGGGGACCCCGCATGAGCGTCGCCACCGCGGAACGGGTGCCGATGTTCGCCTCGTTCGGGCTCTACAACTACCGGCTGTTCTGGACCGGCGGTTTCGTCTCCAATGTCGGCACCTGGATGGCCAGGGTCGCGCAGGACTGGCTGGTGCTGACCATCCTCACCGACAACTCCTCGCTGGCGCTGGGGATCGTGACCGGCCTGCAGTTCCTGCCGACCGCGGTGCTGGCGCCGTGGGCCGGCTCGGTGGCCGACCGGTTCGACAAGCGGAAGGTGCTGCTGCTCACCCAGACCGCGATGACGATCACCGGGCTGGTGCTGGCCGGGCTGGTGCTCGGCGGGCATGTGGCGCTGTGGCACGTCTACCTGCTGGCCACCCTGCAGGGTGCGGCGGCCGCCTTCGACGGCCCGGCCCGGCAGGCCTTCGCCCCCGAGATGGTGCCGCGACACCTGATCGCCAACTCGGTGGGGCTGAACACCACGTCCTTCCACGCGGCGCGGCTGATCGGCCCGGCGGTGGCCGGCCTGACCATCGCCTGGTGGGGGGTCTCGCTGGCCCTGCTGCTGAACGCGCTGAGCTTCGTCGCGGTGATCGTGGCGCTGCTGCTGATGCGTCCGGACGAACTCACCCCGGCGCCGGTGACCCGGGCCAAGGGGGCGGTGCGTGAGGGGCTGGTGTACATCGGTCGGCGGCCGGAGATCATGGTGGTGCTGTTCGTGGTGTTCATGCTGGGCACCTTCGGGATGAACTTCCAGCTGACCAACTCGCTGATGGCCACCGCCGAGTTCAAGGTCGGACCGGAGGAGTTCGGCCTGATGGGCTCGATCATGGCCATCGGCTCGCTGGCGGCCGGCCTGATCGCCGCCCGCCGGACCACGCTGCGACTACGGCTGATCCTGGGCGCGCTGGCCGGCTTCACCATCGCCGTGACCCTGCTGACCTTCGCGCCGAACTACCTGACCTACGTGGTGCTGCTGATGCCGACCGGCTTCCTCGCGCTGACCGTGATGACGGCGTCGAACGCGTCCGTCCAGCTGGCGGTCGACCCGGAGATGCGCGGCCGGGTGATGGCGGTCTACTCCGCGGTCTTCCTCGGCGGGACGCCGATCGGCTCACCGCTGCTCGGCTGGGCCGGCGAAGCCTGGGGACCGCGCTGGACGCTGGCCATCGGCGCGATCGCCTGCGGCCTGGCCGTGGTGCTGGCCGGGCTCTACCTGCTCCGCCGCAACGGCTGGGAGTGGCCGCGGCTGCGCACCCCGTCCGAACCCGAGATCGAGGTCGTCGAGGAACCCCGCTGAGGGACCACCGGGGACGGTTCCGGGGCCACCGGGGACGGTTCCTGCTGGTCCCATGGGAGACGGGGACGGTTCCGGCGTCCCAGCTAGTCAGCGTGACTTGGGACAGCAGAACCGTCCCCCCACACCCTCCCGGTCAATCGGGCGTGGACCGCGGGACGGTTCTCTGGCTCATTTTGGACCCCAGAACCGTCCCCGGGTCTACCGGGTCTGCGAGGGACCATCAGGAACCGTCCCCGGTGGCCCTGGAACCGTCCCCGGTGGCCCTGGAACCGTCCCCGGTGGCCCCGGAACCGTCCCCGGTGGTCCCAAACCCTCGGCTACGCGAGCGGGGTGAGTTCGTCCAACTGGTCCTTGACCTGCTTGCGGATCACCTTGCCGAGCATGGACTTGGGGAACTCCGCCAGCAGGTAGAACTCCCGCGGCACCTTGTAGCCGGCCAGCCGCTCCTTGCAGAAGGCGCGTAGGTCAGCCGCGTTCAGCGTGGCGCCGGCCTGGGGCTGCACCGCGGCCACGACCCGTTCGCCGCCGCCTGCTTCCGGGAGCCCGACAACCGAGGCCTCGGCAACCTGGGGGTGCGACTTCAGCACCAGCTCGACCTCGGAGGGCGCGACGTTGAAGCCGCCGGTGATGATCAGCTCCTTCACCCGGTCGACGATCGTGGTGAAGCCGTCGGCATCCACCGTCACCACGTCGCCGGTGCGCAGCCAGCCGCCGGGCAGCAGGGTCTTCGCGGTCTCGGCCTCGTTGTTCCAGTAGCCGCTGAACACCTGCGGGCCCTTGATCAGCAGTTCGCCGCGCTCGCCCTGCGGTACCTCGCGGGTGGGATCCTCGGTGTCGACCACCCGCATCCAGGTGGAGGGGAAGGGGATCCCGATCGTCCCGGTCCGTCTACTGGGGTGGAACGGATTGCCCAGGCAGACCGGCGAAGCTTCGGTCATGCCGTACCCCTCGACCAGCAGCCCGCCCGAGACGCTCTCCCACAGTGCGACGGTGGAATCCGGCAGGTTCATCGCCCCTGAGATGCAGTACTTGGCGGTCTTCAGGCTGACGCCCTTCTCGATCGACTTTCTGGCGGTCGCCTCGTAGATCGGTGGGACGGCGCAGTAGACCGTCGGCGGGTTCTTCTTCGCGGCGTCGATCACCATGTCGGCGTCGAAGGACGGGAACAGCACCAGCTGCGCCTGCTTGAGGATGCCGTAGGTGAGGAACAGCGTCATGCCGAAGGCGTGGAACATCGGCAGGATCGCGTAGAACACCTCCTTGCGGTACTGCGCGCCGTGCATCCAGGCCTCGCCCTGCAGCGCGTTGGAGTACAGGTTGGAGTGGCTCAGCATGGCGCCCTTGGGCTGCCCGGTGGTGCCGGAGGTGTACTGGATGACCGCCAGATCGTTCACCGACGGACGCGGGTGTGCCGGGTCGAGTGGCGGCGCCGCGAGCAGTTCCTCCCAGCTCGTCGTGCCGGGCGCCGGCTTGGTGAGCCGATCCCGCGTGGCCCGGAGCGAGGGGACGGGAAGGCTCAGCGCCAGCCGCTTGACCAGCGGGAACGCCTTCAACAGGTTCACCGCGACGATCCGCGGCGGCTTGACGTCGGCGGGGAACTCGCGCAGCTTCTCGACCGCGGCGTCCCAGGCGATCACCACTCGGGCGGAGTGGTCCTCGAACAGGTGGCGCAGCTCGCGGGAGGTGTACAGCGGGTTGTGCTCGACCACGATCGCGCCCAGCCGCAGGACGGCGTAGAACGCCACCACGTGCTGCGGGCAGTTGGGCAGGATCAGCGCTACCCGGTCGCCGGCCTTCACCCCGAGCCGTCGCAGCCCTTCCGCTGCCCGGGCGATCTGCTCGCCCAGTCGGGTGTAGGTGGTGGTGCGTCCGAAGAACTCGGTGGCGATCGCTTCGCCCCCCTCGGCGACCGAACGCTCACAGAGCGCGACCAGTGATTCGGTGGGCAGTTCGATCTCGGCGGGAACTCCGGGCTGGTAGTGCCGGGTCCAGGGCGCATCGGGCTTGGCGTCGGTGCTCATGGCTCCCATCCTGCCCGCTCCCGATGCTCGCCGGAGCCAAAACCTACGATCCCGTAGCCCCGCCCCGGAGCCCCCGCTCGGCCCGTGCCCCACTCGGCCCGAACCCGACTCGCCGAGGCCTACCGCAGGCTCTCGGCACAAAGGGGGCCTTCGACGATGGACGGTGGTGTGTCTCCCGCGCAATCCCGCCGCTTATCAGACCCCTCGCGACCCTCGCCGCCAGCAACCGCGCAACAACGCCGCTTTTCGGGCGACGGATCGCGCCGGTATGCGGCGTCGTTGCGCGAGGCGGCGCTTTCGATGCCGCTGGAATCGTCGTATGCGGTATGGATGCGCGGATACCGTTCGGTAGCGGCGCAACCCATGCTGTCCGGCATCGCTGATTTGCGGTTTCGGCGCTCGACCGATGATCTCGGGGGGTCGAGCTCGCCGGTCGTCCGTTGTGGTTCTGATTGGAGGCCGTTGCCCCGCGCTCAGTGACCGCGTCACCTGGCGGGGTGAGCCCGGGGATAGCATGATCCGACGGAAGGAGTGGCGATGGCCGAGCGCTGCGGGTGGGTCGGGGACGACCCGCTGTACATCGCCTACCACGACACCGAATGGGGTGTGCCCGTCCACGACTCCAAGGCCCTCTACGCCAAGCTGATCCTGGACGGCTTCCAGGCCGGGCTGGCCTGGATCACCATCCTGCGCAAGCGCGAGGGCTTCTACCGGGCCTTCGAAGGCCTCGATCCCGACCGGATCGCCGACTGGGGCGAGGACGAGGTGCAGCGCTGCCTGGCCGACGTCGGCATCGTCAGGCACCGCGGCAAGATCGAGGCGGCGATCGGCAACGCCCGTGCGTGGCGGCGGATCGAGGCCGAGCGCGGGTTCTCCCCCTTCCTCTGGGCCTTCGTGGACGGACGCCCGCTGCAGCCCACTCCCCGCAGCCTGGCCGACATCCCGGCTGCGACCCCGGTCTCGGAGGCGATGTCGAAGGCGCTGAAGCAGGCCGGCTTCCGGTTCTGCGGGCCGACCATCGTCTACGCCTTCATGCAGGCGGTCGGGATGGTGAACGACCACGTCATCGACTGCCCGCGGTATGGCGACCTGGCCGGGCCGACCCACCAGGAACCCCTGGACGCACGCTCCCGCGGCGCTCATCACGACTCGTCCCTTGCCGCCGCTGCCAGCGGCGTGGCGGTCGTCCGTGACCATGCGTCCCCGGTGGGCCCGGTGGACGGCACCGAAGCGGAGCCCGGTCTCGACCACCCCGACCGACCGTGAGCGGAGTGAGGGCCGGGTTGCCGGCCTGGCTGTCTCCGGTGTGGCTGGTGGTCGGCGCGATCGTCTCGGTGCAGTTCGGCGCGGCGATCGCCAAGTCGCTGTTCGGCGTGGTCGACCCGACCGGGATCGCCTGGCTGCGGATGGCCTTCGCCGCGGTGATGTTCTTCGCCATCGCCCGCCCCCGCTTCCGCGGCCGGACCTGGTCGGACTGGCGGGTCGTGCTCGGCTACGGCCTGTGCCTGGCCACGATGAACTGGGCGATCTACCAGAGCTTCGCCCGGATCCCGCTGGGACTGGCGGTGACGATCGAGTTCCTCGGTCCGCTGGCGGTCGCGGTGGTGACCTCGCGCCGGCTGCGTGACTTCCTCTGGGTGGGGCTGGCCGCGGCGGGGGTCGTCCTGTTGGGCTGGTCGCCGGCTCCGCTGGATCCGGTCGGCGTGGGCTTCGCGCTGCTGGCCGGCGCGGGCTGGGCGGGCTACATCGTCCTGGCCGGCCCGACGGCGCGGGCCTGGTCGGGGCTCACCGGGGCGAGCGTGGGCAGCCTGGTCGGTGCCCTCGGGTTCGCGGTCCCCGGTCTGCTCGCCGGGGGGACGGCGCTGTGGCAGCCCTGGGTGCTGGCGGCCGGCCTCGGGATCGGCATCCTGTCGTCCGCGATCCCCTACGGCCTGGAGCTGGTCGCCCGCCGACGGATCCCGTCCGGTACGTTCAGCATCCTGATGAGCCTGGAGCCGGCTGTCGCGGCGCTGTCGGCGCTGATCGTCCTGGGGGAGCAGTTGTCGCCGATCGAACTGGTCGCCATGACGTGCGTGATTGTCGCCAGCGTCGGCTCGGCCCGGACGATGACCCGCAGGCCGGTCACCGATCCGATCGCCTGACCAGGGCTCAGACCGGCGGGACGGCCATGCCCGGCATGGCCGGGCCACGGTAGCCGGCCTCGCCCAGCGCCTCGAGACTGCGTTGCAGCAGGACGCGCTTCACCCCCCACTGCTGATTGGGCCCGGTCTTGGCGATGATCCGCAGGGTGGTGCCGGCGGCGGTCACCGAGTCCACCCCGACCACGGTCGGAGGTTCGATCAGGATGTCGGCGAACTGCTCGTCCCGGCCGACCGCGTCCGCCACCGCCTGCAGGATGGTCACCGCCTGGGCGGCGTCCTCGTCATTGCCGATCGGCACGTCGGCGATCGCCGTGGACCAGCCCTGCGACTGGTTGCCGACCCGCAGGATCTCGCCGTTGCGGACGTACCAGACCTGCCCGCCGGGATCGCGCAGCTTGGTGACCCGCAGGCTGACCTCCTCGACCGTCCCGCTGACCTCGCCGGTGTCGATGATGTCACCGACGCCGTACTGGTCCTCCATGATCATGAACATGCCGGAGAGGAAGTCCTTGACCAGCGACTGGGCACCGAAGCCCAGCGCCACCCCGCCCACGCCGGCGGTGGCCAGTAGCGGACCGAGCGGCACGTCCAGAATCGCCAGGATGGTCAGGACCGTGATCGTGACGATGGCCACCGCCGCGACGCTGCGGAGCACCGAGCCCATGGTGGCCGCGCGCTGCGCGTAGCGTTCGTCGTCGGCACCGGTGACCGCGGCGATCAGCCGGCCGGCCCGGTTGGTGGTCTTGTGGTGCCGGGCCCGGTCCAGTGCCCGGCGGGTGCCGAGGCGGATCGCCCGGACGGCCACCCAGCGCACGACCAGCGCCACCACGATGACCAGCAGGATCAGCAGCGCCTTGTTGACCCAGCCGTCGGGGATCTGGTCGAAGTTCATGGCCCCATTGTTCCCTGGGCGATCGGGGTGTGGCGGACGGCTCGCTGGCGCCGGTCGGCCCGCGCCGCGTGCTGAGACCAAGCGCCGCATCACTCGCGGGGTGAGCTTGTCGCGCATCGTGCCCGAGGTCGCGCCGGGCGCGGGTCAGGCGTTGGCGTCCTTCAGGCTGCCCTTGATTCCTCCCTTGGGGGAGCCGACGCTGCAGACCAGGCGGTGGTCCTTGACCTTGTCCCACAACTCCTGGTCGGCGATGAAGTAGGTGTACTCGTACTTCGAGGCGGGGGCATCCTTGCCGACGAACTTCTTGAACCCGGCCACGCAGACGCTGTTCACCAGCTTGGCCAACTCCTTCTCGTCCGGCGCCTTCTTGCCCTTCACCTGTTGCTCGGCGTACACCTCGTAATGATGCTTCGTGGCGCAGCCGATGATCTCCAGCGAGAGCACCGGGACGTCCTGTGGCCCGGTGCATTCGCCGACCGCGGGGAACAGCGTGGAGTCGTCCCGGGCGGTCGCGGTCAGCGTCTCACCGGGGGAGCCGAGCAGGCAGGTGAGCCGGCGCAGTTCCGGGGTCTCCCAGGCGACCTCGTCCGGGGCGAAGAACAGCGAGTTGTACCGGCTGTGGCTCGGGGCGACCCCGACGTACTCCTCGAAGGCCGGTAGGCAGCGGTTGTTGGCGATCACCCGGAGGGTCTCCGGCGAGGGCAGGCTGTCCCCGCCCAGCGGCACCACCTCGAACACCTCGTAGGTGTGCTCGCCATTGCACGGCACCGGATCGATGGGGTCGACGGTCAGGGTGGGGGGCAGGGGGCCGGTGCACTCGCCGACGGCCAGCTGCCGGGGCGGCGGCGTGGGGGTGGCGGATTCGGCGGAAGGGAGTGGGGTGGCGGGCGCGGGTGTGGACGGCGTGCAGCCGGCCAGCGCGAGCAGGGTCGCGACGGCGAGCAGGACGCGTACGCGCATGGGGCTCCCTTCGACGGACACCCATGGTAGCCAGCCGCCTGAGCATCCGGCCTGCCGGACGGCTGCTCGCGGTACTCTCGCCTGCATGGCCGAACCGAACCAGCGGCATGCGGACGCCCAGCGCCGGTTGGAGCTGGCCGCGGCGGCAGCCAACGCCGAAGCCGCTGCCGCGCAGCCCCAACTCGACGCGTTCGTGGCAGCGGCGACCGCCCGCGGGCTCGCCCCCGAACCGCTGCAGGCCACCCTGCTGTCGGGTCGGCGGGTGAAGACACCGCTGGTGGGGTGGTACATCAACGCCGCGCGGACGGTCGCGGTCGGGACGGGCGGGGAGTTCTACAACCTGGTCACCTCGGGACCGCCGCTGGCCCGGTTCACCGGGGTGAAGCCGGAGCCCGCCCGTCCGGTCACCGAGATCGGCCGGGGCGGCCGGGACGGTGAGACCGGCCCGCTGGCGGACTTCCTGGCGCGGGCACTGGAGAACTACTCCAAACGCTGAGTGAGGGAGAAATCCGGTCCCGAACATGGCACCAGGGGGCTGCTGGATATCCGAGCAACCCCCTGGGCGATCAGGGATCAGTGGAGGCTGCGCCGGACTCGCACCGATTGGCTCAAGTTTACGAGCAAAGCTGCTGGTCAACGCTACTTGAAACGTCACTTGTGATCAGATCGTTAACAAACCTACGCAATCGTCAGTACGTCGGCATGGACAACACTGTCGCCGGGACGGACAACAACGCGGTTCCGGCGGGCAACACCGTGGACAACACCTGCCCGCCAGAGTGGCCGCATGACGAGCATCCACCCCACGTTGCGGCGGCTGAACGCCGAGTGGCTGGAGGTCGCCGAGGCGCCCGTTCCGGAAGCCTGGCGGCGGCGGGCACCACTGGGTTCGGCGTCCACCTTCGCCGAGGCGTTGGTCCTGGTCCGGCCCGATCCGGACGCCGTGCTGGGCGCCCTGCTGGGTCTGCGGGAGGCCGCCGCCCAGCGTGTGGTGCTCCAGGCGATGCTGGGCCGTGCCGTGCTGGACGCCGCGCGCGACCCGTCCCATGATCTCGACGACTACATCGCCGAGTTGTGGCTGGGCATCGCCACCTATCCGCTGGACCGCCGGCCAACCCGGATCGCGGCCAACCTCGCGCTGGACGCCCGCAAGCGGGTGCGCGGACGGAGAGCTCCCGCCCCGGTCGACCCGGCCCGCCTGGCCGTCCTCGCCGACAAGCCAGAAACCGGCCGTCCTGCGGCACTCCTGCTCGCCCGGGCCCGCCGGGTCGCGGTGATCGATGGTCAGGCCGAACGCGCGCTTCTCCTGGTCTATGCCGACGGTCTCGGCTGTGCCCGGGCGGCGGCCGTCTTGGGAGTTGATCCCGCCGTGCTGCGTCAGCGCTGCCATCGTGCGCTGCGTCGACTGGCCGCCCACGCCACCGACCTGCAGGGGGTTGCCGCCTGAGTTATCCACAGGCTCTATCCACAGTGGGGATAACTACACAGATGTTATTCCCGCTCAACTGCGCCCATCGCCGCCCGCCGACCTGTCCAGGACGGGCGGTTCTGAGAGTCCTGGTGGACTCCGCGGCTGTTGCAGAAGCGGCGCGTGGCCGCGGTAGCTGGCCGGATCGACCTCGACGCGTGCGCCGAGGGGAAATGGTTCCCTAGCTCGACGCGAACGCCTCCGCTGTAGGTAGCTGGCTGGCGGGCAGCGGCAACGACGCCCCGGCCGGCCCCACTCCCACGGTCACTACGCGAGTGACTTGGGAAGGCAGGACAACGCCTTTTTCTGTGCTTGCAGGCCGCGATCGATCCGCTCGTCGGACCATGAACTCAGCTGTGACCAGTCGGCAGAGTCCGGACTGGTCGCACGGAAGGACCCGACGTTGATCCACTGCTCGGAGTCGGTGAGGAAGCTCAGATCGTGCCGACGGGTCTTAAGGAACGTAGGCAACCGCCGGGCTGGATCGGCTTCTGGCTTCCAAATCGCTGGCCTGCGCAGTTCAAGCGAGACTTACGTTGGACTGGTGGGGCTCTTTCGTGAGCACAGCAGGGCAGCTGATCCAGGCCGCAGTTCCGTGGGCAGGCTTCGCCCTTAGGGCAGGGTGCGGCGTTGGTAGCGGACGTGGCGTCGTGGCCGTTGGTTTGGGTCGACCCGGCCAGGTGGGATGACTTCCGGGGTGCTGTCGGGTCCGAGTCGGATTTGCCATCGGTCTGCGGTGGGGTCGTGGCCGGGTTCCACGATCCCGTGGTGGTGGGGACAGACCAGGACCAGGTTGGAAAGGTTGGTCGGTCCGTCCTGCCGCCAGGGGATGATGTGGTGGGCGTGGCAGTCCTGTGGGGGTTTGTCGCAGCCGGGGAAGGCGCATCCGCCATCGCGTACTTCGAGGGCTTGGCGTTGGGTGGGTGTGACGAACCGTTGCGCCTGCCCCACATCGAGGACGTCGGAGGGTCCGCCGAGGACGACGGGGAGCAGGTCGGCGTCGCACAGCAGTTGCCGCAGGATCCCCGCCGGGACGGGCTCACCCGTGCCGGCGAGGGTGCCGGTGAGCAGCCCCGCATCGTGGGCGGTCTTGTGAAGTTTGTCGTAGGAGAGGATGACGCTGATCCTCGGCCGGTCACCGCCGTGCACTGGGGCGAGGGCTTGTTGGGTGTGGTGGTTCGCCATCGCTAGGAGTCCGTCGGCTCTGCGCATGGCTGGGGTGAGGTATTCGGCGTTGGGGTCCAGTCCGTCGAGGGCGCGTTTCTCGGCTGCTGCGTAGGCTTCGACGATCCTGATCAGCGGCTCGGCCGCCATGATGGGGAGGCTGCCTTTGATCAGGACCGAGCCGTGGTGGTCGCGGGTGAAGATCAAGTGCCGGTTGCGTTGGGCCTGGCGCTGATCGCGCTCCAACCGGGCAGCTTCCAGAGCTTCGGCGGTTTCCGGGGACAGGGCCTCCAGAAGGTGGTTGCTCAGCCGGCGGAGTTCGGTGCTGTTGTGGCTGCCGGCGAAGTCGACCATCATCTCCTGGGCCTGGCAGACAGTCTCGGTGGGGAACTCTTCGGGTAGCTGATCGAGCACATGGGTGATGGCGGTGGCTTGGGCGGGTAGGACATGTCCGGCCAGGGCGGCGTCCCCGATCAGGGGGAACCGTACCTGCTCGTGTCCGCCGGTGATCAGGGCGGCGGCTTCGCGGCGGGTCAGGTTGGCGACGTCGGCCAGCCAGGTGGCGGTGGAGGTGCCGTGTTGGTTCCACGCGGCTTCGCGGGCGTCGAGGTGGGCTGCGGTTTGGTGCAGCCAGGCGTCGAGCCGGGCGTTGATGCGGAGAGCGTCCCGCAGCAGATCAAGTTGGTTCCGGTCGGACGCGAGCTGGTGACGCGGGTCGCGGAGTTGGGTGATGGCGCAGCCGATCACGGCCAGCAGTCCGCTGGCGTCCAGCTGGCCCAGCTGGGTGGTGATCGGTTCGTCCATGAGAGGACTCTACGGACCGCCTCTGACGTTTTTCGTGGGGAGGGGCGGGTTCGAGTTGCCTTGTCAGACGAATATTGGGGTGGAAATACGTAGTCACAAACAGCAGCGGATCGGCCTGGTGTCCGCAACCCATTCTCCGGTATGCTGAACGTATTCACTGAATACGTTCAGGAGTCTGGATGACGACACGTACACAAGCCCGCATCACGACGGTCGCGAAGGTGACGGCTGCGGCCTCAAGGGTCTTCGGCGAGCAGGGATACCGCGCCACGACCATCCCTCTGATCGCGCGAGCCGCCGGGGTGTCGGTCGGGACCGTGGCCAGTGTCGGCTCGAAGGACGAACTGTTCCTGCGCAGCGTCGAGGAGCTCTCGACCGCGAACTCCCTGGCGATGATCCGGGAGGCGTCGTCCGCGCCGACTGTGAACGAGCGGGTCTGGGGCTATGTGGGGACGATGGTCGAGGCCTCCATCGCCATGCCAAACCAGGTTCAGGACTATCTGGTCGCGTACCTACGGTCGTCCGATCACGGCCAGAACCTGGGCCGGGTTCAGGACGTCATGGAGGCGATCCGAGGGCTTTTCCCGGAGGATGGCCTGCCCTGGGAGGAGTCGCCGGCAGCACTGGCAGCCACCACGATCTGGCTCTCCTTCTCGGCGATCTGCTTCTCTGTGGCGGCGGCCTCGGTAGCCCCCGACACCGCCCGCCGGATGATGCGGTCGATCGTCGTGGCGCAGTGCGCACCGTTCGAGCAGCCTGCGCAATGAGGGTGACGCTGGTCGGCTACGGCAGCACCGGAGACATGCTGCCCCTGGTGGCCCTGGCGGTCGCGTTGCGGGACTCGGCCCACGAGGTCGTGGCGGTGGGGGACCAGGCCGGGCTGGAGATCGCCGAGCGCCACGGGCTGGAGTTCCACGCGCTGGAGGGCAGCTTGCAGGAGACACTGCAGCCGGGAGGCTCCCTCGCACAGACGATCGACGCCGGCCGCTTCACCGTGAAGTCGTTCCGCGACCACGACGCCCATGACGAGGCACGCCTCTCGCTGATTCAGCAGGTCGCGCAGGGATCGGAGGTGGTGCTGGGGATGCCCATGGCGCACTACCACGCCTTCATCGCCGCGCGTGAGGTCGGGGCCGGCCACGCGCACTACCTCACCCTCGCACCCAGCCTTCATCGCCGCGCGTGAGGTCGGGGCCCGTTCCGTCCTGGGGCTTCTGCAGCCGCTGGCACCGAGTCGTGCCATGGCGCCAGCGGGGTTGGGGATGCCGGGGCTGCCGCGCTGGTTGAGGCGGCCGGGGGGCAGGGCGGTTCAGGCAGGCGGCTGGCTGAACGCCAAGGGCCCGATCAACCGTGCTCGCCGCGGCCAGAGCCTGCCGCCGGTGGGCGCAGATCCCACCAGTGGCGCCAGCACTCTCTGTGCCTGGTCACCAGCTCTGCTGCCGCGGCCCGACGACTGGCCTACAAGCCGGTTCACGGTGACCGGACGGTGGCACCTTCCCACCCTCGACTGGACGCCCGACCCTGAGCTGGTGGCCTTTCTCGACGCCGGGGATCCACCGGTCTTTGTCGGGTTCGGCTCCATGAGGTCGTTCTCGGGCATGGATCGGTTGCTGGACGCTCTGCTCGCCGGGCTGGCGCCGCGCCGAGTCCTGTTGGCGGTCGACACTGACCGCCCTCTGCCGGAGAACGTGCATAGGGTGACCGGGTTCGTTCCGCACGACTGGTTGTTTCCGCGGTGCTCGGTGATCGTCCACCACTGCGGTGCGGGGACAAGCCATGAAGCAGCAGCGAGTCGTGTGCCGTCCATCCCCGTCCCGATCTCGATGGACCAACCGTTCTGGGCCGACCGCCTTCATCGGCTGGGCATCGCCGCCAGCCCGCTGAACCCCCGCCGACCAGACGTGGAGTTGGTCAGGTGGGCCGTCGCGAAGGCCGAAT
This sequence comes from Actinomycetes bacterium, assembly GCA_023393755.1. Lineage (GTDB taxonomy): Bacteria > Actinomycetota > Actinomycetes > Propionibacteriales > Propionibacteriaceae > Propionicimonas. The sequence continues at coordinate 23,983 of JAEXCA010000179.1, forward strand.
CCGAGCCGGTTGGACAGGCGGCTGCGGTCATCGGCGCGCAGATGGCGTCTGAATCAGGGCTTCGGACAGCAGTGGCCAAGCTGGAGGCGGAGGCTGAAGAGCTGACTCCATAGGGGCTCGGCGAGCGAGACGCAGCGCCTGGCGCAGTGGGCCAGCCGAGCCGGTGGCTCACTGTTGGATCGGCCCACAGCGAAGCCGCGATTGCAGCCACCTCGCCCACCCAATATCGTGAACGCGTTCATACTTTATGGTGAGGAGCCGATGAAATGGGGGTTCGCGCCACCCAGCAGGCCCAGCGGGACCGGCGGGTGATGTCGGCCGCCACCGAGTTGTTCTGGAAGCGGGGCTACGCCGCGACGACCGTCCCGCTGATCGCTGAGACGGCCGGAGTGGCGGTGGGCACGGTCGCCAAGGTGGGCAGCAAGGACGAGCTGTTCCTGCGTGCCTGGGAGGAACGCTCAACCGAGATCTCCCTCCGCCTCCTCTCCCAGGCCGGCACCACCTCCGAATCGGTGACCGAGCGGGTGTGGTCGTACCTGTCGATCATGCTCGACGCCACGATCCTGATGGCCGACACCATTCGCGACTATCTGGTCGCCTACCTCCGGACGGCCGAGCACGGGGCGAACCTCGAGCGGCTCGACGCCGTGGTCGAAGCGATCCGCCGACTCTTCCCGGACGACGGTCACGGTGAGGATTCGCCCGCGCAGTTGGCGGCGGTGACCCTGTGGATGACCTACTCATCGTTCGTCTTCAGCCTGGCGGCCAACTCCTGTCGTGCGGACGACGCCCGTCGGCTGCTCAGGGCCATCGTCGAGGCCCAGTGCGCACCGTTCGAACCGCAGGAGACCCGATGAAGGTGGTCGTCGCCGGATACGGCAGCACCGGAGACACGTTGCCGCTCATCGCCCTCGCGGCTGGCCTGAGGGACGCGGGACACGAGGTGGTGCTGCTGGCGGATGAAGCGGCGGGTAAGACCGCCCGCCGGCTCGGGTTGGACTTCCGTGAGCTCGCGGGCAGCGCGCGAGCGGTCGTCACCGAAGGCTCACACGGGTGGAGCGAAACCATCGCGTCCGGTCGGCCTTCGCCCCGGCTGGTCTCCGAGATCGGACGGTTCAACGCGCGTGCCTGGATGGAGGCGATCGGCGAGGCGGCGGTGGGTGCCGACGTGATCGTCGCGTCGACGCTGGGTGTCTATCACGCCGCTTCGGTGGCACAGGACCAGAAGATCCCACTGATCTTCGGCCAGCTGCAACCGACGCTGGCCACGAGGGACTACCCGCCTGCCGCATCGGGCATCACTCGAGCGCCACGGTGGCTGAACCGGCCGCTGGCCTCCTTCGTCGCTCGGGTCGGAGATCTTTCCTTCAGCCGTGGCGTCAACCTCGTTCGCCGGGAACTGGGCCGTCCGCGGCTGCGGATCGTGTGGAACGACGTCCCGATCCTGATGGGCTGGTCGTCGACGCTGCTGCCGGCGTCCTCCGACTGGGGCCACCCCGACTTCACCATCACGGGAGCCTGGCATCGGCCGACCGAGGCCGACTGGACGCCACCCGCCGACCTGGCGGAGTTCCTGGACGCCGGCGATCCGCCCGTCTACGTCGGGTTCGGCTCGATGAGCGGATTCCGAGGAGCCGGAGCGCTCCGGAGCGCCATCCTCGAAGGCCTCTCGGGGCAACGGGTACTGCTCGCGGCGGGTTGGGCGGAGCTGACGAACCTGCCGTTGCCCAGCAACGTCCACCCTGTCGGCCACCTCCCGCACGACTGGCTGTTCCCACGCTGCCGAGCCATCGTTCACCACTGCGGGGCTGGGACGAGCCACCAGGCGGCCCGCGCCGCAGTGCCGTCTGTTCCAGTGCCCTTCACGATGGACCAGCCGTTCTGGGCCGGACGCCTCCACGGCCTGGGGATTGCGGCCACCCCGCTCGATCCCCGCCGACTCGGCCCCGACGCCGTCCGGACCGCGCTGGCCGAGGCCACCGCCGGAGCGACGCGGAAGCGGGCAGTTCTCGTTGCCCAGCGCATGGCTGCCGAGCCGGACGGCGTCGCAACCGCGATCGACAGGATCAGCCAGGTCGCCGCCCGCTAGCGAGAACCACCCTGCACTTCGGCCACTGCGGTGGCAATCACCTCTTCCCGGGGAAGCCGATCCACGTCCAGTGAACCGAACTCGACGACGCCCGGAACCAGCCGGCCTACCGTCCCCGAGTGGGCCGACCCGCCGGGGGCTGGCCTTCGCTACCTGCCGGTGTTGCCCGGCGTCCGGCTGGTCCCGGCGCCCGGCCGTTCGTCATCGCCGGGGACACCGCGGTCTGGTTCGGTGAACTCGACCAGCCCCGTACCGAAGGCCAGCTTCTGGTGCGCGCGCTCGATCCCCGGCTGGTCTGGCTCTCGCACGAACACCGGCCGTGGCATCCGGCGCGGGGGACTGGACGCTCCCGGATAGCCTGGCCGGGCAGGCGCGTCGGTGGGACGCCGAGCACGGGACGGGAGACAATCATGAACGCTGGCGACTGGCGGATGGGACTCGAGCCCGCCGAACCGGGCGTCGAGCAGTGGCAGCTCGTCCCGATCGAGGTGCTGCTGGACACCATCGAGGCCCGCCGCGGCCGGAAGGCTCCGGTGATCGTCGCGATCGACGGACGCAGTGCCTCCGGAAAGTCGACGCTCGCCGGCCGGCTGGCCGACCGGCTGCCGGAAGCGGTGGTGGTGCACACCGACGACCTCGCCTGGAACGAGCCGCTCTTCCAGTGGCAGCACCTGCTGCGCGACGGCATCCTCCGTCCGGCCCGAGCCGGCGGCGGCGTGACGTACACGCCACCGGCCTGGCGTGAGCGCGGCAGGCCGGGAGCCATCGACGTCCCGGCGACCACCCGGACCCTGCTGATCGAGGGTGTCGGTGCCGGCCACGCGGGCGCGAGCGGATTGGCCGACCTGGTGATCTGGGTGCAGTCCGATCGCGATCAGGCCGAGCGGCGCGGCCTGGAGCGGGACCTGGCGTCCGGGGTCAACGGGGACGCGGAGGCCACCCGCGCCTTCTGGAACCTGTGGGACGAGGCCGAGTGCCGCTACCTCGCCGACGACCGGCCGTGGGAACGCGCCGACCTGGTGGTGGCCGGGACCTCGCCGCAGCCACTCCCGGACGGGATCATCGCGATCTCGACCGGGCCGCTGCCGGCTGTGACACCGGAGCGGTCCGGGCCCGGATCACGACCGGGGCGCGGCGAGTAGGACCTCCAGTCCGGCGCCGGTCCAGCGGACGTCGCGCAGGTCGGGGACGGTGAGGTCGGGCCGGTCGTCCCCCACGTCGAGGTCGCCGACCCCCAGGACGTGGCGCACGCCGGCCGCCCGCGCGGCGCGGATACCGGGTGCCGCGTCCTCGACCACCACGCAGTTCCGGGGGTCCACCCCGAGCCCGGCCGCCGCGGCGCGATAGCCCTCGGGGTGCGGCTTGCCGTGGGTGACGTCCTCGCCGGCGACCAGGACCCTCGGGATCGGGATTCCGGCAGCGGCCAGCCGGGTGCGTGCCAGGGCTTGGGAGCCGGAGGTGAAGATGGCGCGGTTGCGGTCGGGGATCGAGGCGAGCAGGTCGCCGGCTCCCGGGATGGGTGGGGTCGTGGCGGCGTCCTCGAGTTCGATCGCGTCGATCAGTTCCACGGCCGATTCCCGCCGCGACGGCTCGATGAACTGGGCGACGGTGTCCTGGGAGCGCCGTCCCTGCACGGTGGGGAGCAGGATCGCGGGATCCACCCCGAGCCGGAGCGCCCAGCGGGTCCACGAGTCGAGGACGATCGCCGCGGAGTCGACCAGAACGCCGTCGCAGTCGAACAGCACCGCCTCGCACCGCAGGAGGGTTGCGCCGGTGGAGAGGTCGCTGCCGACGTCCGGGGTCACTGACATGGGAGGGTTCCCTGGCATGGGCTGGTCGGTCTGCGGCGATCGTGGGTTCGGCACGGTGACGAGGATAGGAGCCGGGAGGACGGCGCGCCGACCGCGGCTCGGACGCCGGACGCCGCCGCGTCGCTCCCGACCGGCCACCACCCCGTCCGGTCGCCTCCCTTCGTCTGACCGATCCGAGCGAGCCGGTGGCTGGCAGGGGCTGGCTACTCTGGTGGCATGCCTGCGTACGCCCACCTGATCTCCTCCCTGGACGGCCGGTTCAGCTTCGTTGATGCCGGGCTGCGTGACGGGCGGCGCCAGTACGCGGTGTGGCGCGGCGGCGCCGCACGGTTGTTCAACGACCTGCTCGAGGAGAAGTCGGCCCGCGTCCTCGAACCCTCGGACGGCTGGCGGCTGCTCGCCGCCCGCGGCCTGGAGAAGCTGGTGATCCGCGCCGGGTCGGACCTGCTGGTGGTGGACCACGACGTGGTCACCGTCCCCGACCTGGCCGCCGATGCCGCGGCGTACCTGGCCGACCGGCTGCTGGTCACCGCCCCGGCCGGGGACGGACACCGGGTGCTGCTGATCGAGCCGGCCACCGGCGCCGTCCTGGCCGAGGCGCTGGTGGACGCCGACGATGCGGTGGCCTTCATCACCCCGCACCCCACCGATCCGGTCGCGGTGATCGACTTCGGGATGGGGCAGGACGGCTGCCTGGCGATCCGGGCCGAGGTCGACGGCGACTCGCTGCGGCTGGTCGAGGTGCTCGCCGGACAGGATCCGGTGATCGCCGGGTTCAGCCCCTCCGGCGACCGTCTGCTGGTGGTGCCGCACCCCAACGACCCGGACGCGGTGCGGGTGCTGGCCTGGCCCTCGCTGGACGAACTCGGCCGGCTCACCGAGCAGCAGATCGGTACCGAGCTCGGGCTCGGCCTGCCGGCCTGCTGGGTGGACGAGGATCGGATCGCCAGCTACGCGGTGGAGGACTCCCTGGTGATCTCCGACGGCCGGCTCGGCGACCCCGAACGGGTCCCGCTGCCGGTGGAGTTCGGCGACCACGGCGAGCTGGAGTCGCTCCTCCCGCTGGCCCCCGGCCGGGTGGCCGCCGGGGTGTGGACGCCGGAGGGTCACGCCACCCTGGTGCTGGAGTTCTAGGGCCTCCTTCGCTGCAAGACGGTGGTTTTGAGCAGGGGCATCTCTCCAAGCGTGACGGCGCGCTGCAGTTTGGTCGATATGGGCGGCGCGACCATCCTCATTGCGACCATCCTGCAGCGAGGCTGGAGCGACGATTGGTTCATCGGATCTAGGGTTCGAGGATGAGTCCGCTGCTGGAGTTCGACGCGGTATCGAAGCGCTATCGACGCCGGGGTGCCCTGGTGCTGGATGGCGTCTCGCTCCAACTGGAGGCTGGCAGCCTGATCCAACTCCGCGGCGGCAACGGTTCGGGCAAGTCCACCCTGCTGCGGCTGGCCTGCGGGTTCAGCCCTCCGTCCGCCGGAGCCGTGCACCGGCAGTATCGGGCGCTGGGCTTCGTGCCCGATCGGGTGACGCCGCCGGCCCGGATGACCGCGCGCAGCTATCTGGCACATCAGGGTCGGCTAGCAGGCAGCCCGATTCGTCCGGACGAACTGGCCGATCGGCTGGGTCTGCAGCCTGGGCTGGACGCACCGCTGGGTGAGCTGTCGCGGGGCAACCTGCGCAAGGTGATGCTGCTGCAGTGCCTGCTGCGCCAGGTGGAGCTGGTGGTGATGGACGAGCCCTTCGCCGCGCTCGACACCGCAGCAGCCACCGAGTTGGCCGCGCTGATCGGCGAGCGGCTGGTTGAGGGCACGGCCTTCCTGATCGCCACCCACGGTGGCGAACTCGTCGAGCTGGGGCGCACCCTCGTCCTCGAATCCGGACGGCTGACCGAACCGGCTGCCGAGGCCGGCCCGGTGGTGGCGATCGATCTCGACTGCGTCCATCCGGCCACCGGTCTCGCGGCGGTGTCGACCGCCGACGGTCACCGCTACCTGGTGCCGGCCGCTCAGGTGGAGCACTTCCTCCGAACGGCGCTCGCGGCACACGTCCGGGTGATCCGGCTGAACCCGGTCGACCCGCGGGCAGGTGAGACCGATGGCTCCTGAACGCTACGTTCTGGCCCTGCTGGTGACCACCCAGCGCTGGGCGCCGCCGGCCTTGGTGCTGGCCGGGGTGATCGTGTGGATCTGGATGACCCCGCCGATCAACCTCGCCACCGTGCAGATCGTCCTGGTCGTGCTGTTCGCCCTTGCCGCCTGGCTCGGCCACGCCACCGCGACCAGCGAGGAGCCGGGCCAGGAACTGATCTCGGTCAGCAACCTGGGTTCGGCCACCCGCCTGCTACTGGCCAAGTGGACGGCGGCGGTGGTGCTGTCCGCGGTCTTCCCGCTGTTGCTGGTGGCCGGTACCTTCGTGGTTGGCAAGGTCAGAGCGTCGAGCGAGCCACCGCCGTTCACCGATCCGCAGGCGCTTGCCGCAGCTCTGGCGATGGTTCTGGTCGCGGCGGCCGGTGCTGCGCTGGGCTCGCTGGTGGCGACCCTTCTCCCTGGCCGGCCTGGTTGGGCGGCAGGCGTGCTGATCCTTCTCGGTCTGGCCCAAGCCGCACCGTGGATGGCGCCGGTCTCTCCGCTCTCCGCGTCCCTGCCTGCTGCACAGGATCCTCCCTGGGTCGACTTCCTGATCGCATGTTCGCTGGCTGTGCTGCTGGCGGGCGCGTTACTGGCTGCCGCGAGGCTGCTACGTCATCCGGTCCACTAGTTGGGCCGGTCGACTGTCAGTGAGTCCGGGTCGATCCTGCCGTTCAGCGTGGCAGCAACTCGAGCAGCGCCGCAGCTATCGAGGCCGAGTCGATTCCGTGATGCTGGTAGACGCTCGCGAGATCGCCGGACTGGCCGAAGCGGGTGACCCCCAGGTGGGTGCTCGGCACCCGCTGGACGCCGGCGAGGAAGGACAGCGCGTGCGGGTGGCCGTCCAGGACGGTGACCAGCGGCGCCTTCCGTTCCTCGGGCAGCAGGGTCCGAAGTATCCACTCGCCGTCGGGGCGCACCTGCTCGGTCGGACGGCGCCTGGCCTGGGCCGCGGAGAACAGCAGCCCCGGGCTGGTCACGCACAGCACCTCCGCGGCCACCCCGAGGCCGGCGAGCTGGTCCGCCGCCGCGAGCGCCTCGGGCACCACCGCGCCCATCGTGGCGATCACCGCGTCCGGTCGCTCCACCGGCCGCAGCCGGTAGCCGCCGGCGACCACCTGCCGCCTCCGCAACTCCCGCGCCTCGGGGGCCTCGGGGAGGTCGGCGAGCCGTTGATCGACCGGTCGGGTGGAGAGCCGCAGGTAGCTCGACGTGCCCGAGGCGCGGCCGAGACCGCGGATGCACTCCAGCAGCACCCACTCGGTGTCGACCGCGAAGGCGGGCTCGTAGGCGACCACGCCGGGCTGCTCGAGGCCGATGGACGGCGTGATGATCGATTGGTGCGCGCCTCCCTCGGGCGCCAGGCTGACCCCTGAGGGGGTGCCCACCAGGATCGACTGCCCGCCTGCGTAGACGCCGAACGACCACGGCTCCAGTGCCCGTCCCACGAACGGGTCGTAGACCACGCCGATCGGGATCAGGGCCTCGCCCCACCGGCTCCAGGTGGCGCCGAGCTCGCCGAGCAGACCGACCAGATTGGTCTCGGCGATCCCGAGCTCGATGTGCTGGCCGGAGGGACGCTCGCGCCAGTGCAGGATCGTCTCGGGATCGTCCTCGAACCAGCCCGAGCGCTCGGTCGGCGCCCACACCCCGACCTTGTTGACCCAGCCACCGAGGTTGGTGCTCGAGCTCACGTCCGGGCTGACCGTGACCACCCGTCCACCGATCTCCGGCGCCGACCGGGCAAGATCCAGCAGGACGCGGCCGAGCGCGCTCTGGGTGGTCGCCAGGCCGCGCGGGGACCAGCCGAAGTCGCTCGGCGGGGAGAAGCCGGCGGCGGCCCGGGTCTCCGGCCGGGAGAGCCGTCGGGCGGTCTCCCGGCAGAGTTCCGCCTCCTGGCTGTCCTCGCCGAAGCCGGCGAAGGGCCGGTCGCGGTCAGCGCCGAGCCGGCCGGCGAGGTCGTCGAGCTGCTCGGGGGTGAGCAGTGCCGAGTGGTTCTGGGGATGCCCGGCGCTGGCGAGCTGGTGACCCTTCACCGTGTAGGCGACGATCACCGTGGGCCGGGTGTCGTCGATCCGGTCGAAGGCGTCCAGCAGGGTCGCCGGATCGTGTCCGCCGAGATCCCGCAGGGCCGACCACAGCCGTTCGTCGCTCACCGGGGCGATCGCCTCGCCCAGCCCGGGGTGCGCCGGGTCCGCCAGCCGGCTGCGCAGTTCGTCCGGGCGGCAGCGCAGCAGCCGTTGGTACTCAGGGTTGTCCATCTGGTCGATCCGGTCGCGCAGCGCCTCGCCGCCGGGTAGGGCGAAGAGCGAGCGCAGTTCGGTGCCGTACTTGGCCTCGATCACCTGCCAGCCAGCGGCCTCGAACATCCGCTCCACCCGCGCGGCGCTGCCGGAGGCGAGGACGCGGTCGAGCGACTGCCGGTTGAGATCCACGATCCAGACCACCTCGCCGAGCTCCCGGACCAGCGGGTCGCTCACCGCCTCCCAGACCGCGCCCTCGTCGAGTTCGGCATCGCCGACCAGGGAGTACTGCCGGCCCCGGCCCGGCGTCCCGCCGTGGTCGGCGACGTAGCGCCGTGCCAGCGTCCCCCACAAGGGCGCGGTCGCGCCGATGCCGACCGACCCGGTGGAGTAGTCGACCACCCCGCGGTCCTTCGTCCGGCTGGGGTAGCTCTGCAGCCCACCGAAGGCACGCAGCGTGGTCAGATCCGCTTCGTCCAGCTGCCCGAGCAGGAAGTTGATCGCGTGCAGCACCGGGGAGGCGTGGGGCTTGACCGAGACCCGGTCCTCCGGTCCGAGCCGGTCGAACCACAGGCAGGTCATGATCGTGGTCATCGAGGCGCTGGAGGCCTGATGGCCGCCGACCTTGAGACCGCTCGGGTCGCGGCGGACCCGGTTGGCGTGGTCGACCATCGCGGTCGCCAGCCAGAGCACCCGCCTCTCGACGGAGCGGAGCAGGCTCCCACGATCGATGGGCGTGACGGTGGCCGGAAGACTCATGGTCCCCTCCTGGGGCTACGGGCTGGTCGGACGGGACGTGAGCTGGCCCAGCATCGACTCCAGCGCATCGCAGGTGCCGGCCGGTTCATCGACGAGGGCAGCCGGGCGGGACCCCATCAGCCGGACGAGATCGGGGACGTCGGCCACCTCGAGCAGGCCGTGCCGGTAGGCCATCGGGGTGGTCTCGCGCGGGCTGACCACCAGCAGGTCCTCCAGGCTCCGCAACCCCTCGACGACCACCCCGGCCACCCGGTCGTCCAACGCTGCGCCGAGCAGGGCCACCAGACCGAAGGCGCCGGCACCGGCCAGCACGATGCGCCCCTTGTCGAGCTGCTGAGCCGAGGAGTACCTGGCCGAGAGGTAGGCCACCAGCCGGCTGACATCCCAGACCCGTTGCCCCAGCAGGTCGCGATCGAGCATCCACGCCGCGGTCGCGATCTCGAACTCGGAGGCGTCGGATTCCCCGGTCCCGCGCAGGTCCGGCAGCAGCACGGCCCAGCCACGCTGCCGAGCCAGGGCGGTGGCCGGCAGCCGCAGGGCGGCTTCCTTCCCACCCTCGTCCAGGACGACCACGATCGGTGCGAGGGCGTCGGTCCAGTTCTCCGGCAGCAGCAGCAGCGCGTCGAGCACGATCCCCGGCTCGGAGTCGAGCTCGAGCTGCTGAGCGAAGCCACCCTCGATCGGAAGGTGTCGGCGGACCCGGACCGACGGCGGTCGTTCTTCCGGCTCCAGCCCGAGGACGACGCGTAGCGACTCGGCGTCCGCTGGGGGACGGGTCTCCCGCAGGGCGGCGGCGCGTTGCCGGGCCAGCTCGACGAGCGGGCCGTTGGCGTCCACCGGGCCGGGCAGACAGGTGCCGGACGAGGGCTGGGGTGCCATCGCCTGGGGTCGTCGCGCCGAGGCGAGATTGTGCGGGTTCGGCCACTGCGGGGCGAAGTCCGGCTCGCCGTCGAGGACGGAGGCCGCCTGGCCGCCGAGCTCGCGGACCAGGTACCCGGTCACCGCCTCGCGCATCGCGGCGGAGGCGAAGCCGTGCCCGCCGGGAACCTCGGCATAGGCGAAGGAGGGGTCCTGCTCGCCGAGGATTTCCCGGATCTCCGCGGCCACCTCGCGGGCTCCGGTCAGGGGGAAGGGAGGATCGTCGGTCGCGTTGGCCACCAGGAGCCGCCGCGGCGCGATCGCGGCGAGGATCTCACCCATACTGCCGATGGCGCAGAGCCGGGGGACCTGGTTGCAGAGATCGACCCAGCTGTCCCAGCCGGTCCCGAACGCGGCGTCGCGAAGCTGGCCGAGATGGGTGTTGACGATCGACGAGATCGTCGCCACGCCGACCCGCGGGTCGATGACGGCGGCGAAGATCGAGGAGAACCCGCCGCCGGAGGCGCCCGCCACCCCAAGCCGAGCGGGGTCGACCTCGGGGAGCCCCGCCAGAATGTCCAGTGCCGCCCTGGTCTCCGCGACCATCAGGCCGAGGGTGGTGAACCCGGTCAGCAGGGGAGCCAACTGCCCGTGCTGGTGCCAGCCGATCCGCCGTTCACCCTGGCCGACCGTGTCGTAGCAGAGCACGGCGAGGCCGTTGCGGACCAGGCGGCGGTTCATCAACTGCAGCGGCTCGGCGAGCTTGCCGTCCTCCATCCAGTGCCCGGGCGGGTGCACCACGGCGGGATGCGGGCCGGGTCCGTCCGGCAGGTACAGCAGAGCGGGAACCGGGAGGCCCGGCGCGGCCTCGAAGACCAGCTTGCGGATCCGGTAGCCCGCGCTCTCGACCTCGTCGAGCCAGGTGCACGACCCGGTGCTCGGGATCCGGTCGATGCCGAGCGAGCGGACGAGTTCGTCCCGGATCCGTTCCGGATCGAGACGCTCGCCCCGCACCCGTGCCTCGCGCTGCTGTTCCGTCAGCCGGGATGCCCGGTCGAGGACGAAGTCCGGAAGCATGGACGCGCGCGCCGGTGGCCGGAGCAACTGGTCGAGACTCCTCACCACGGCCTTCTCCCTCGCCCGGAGGTGGTCTGCGCCCTCATGGGCCGACCCCGTCCGCGCCGTCCACCCAGTCGATCAGCAGGCGGGTGAACTCCGCGGCCCGCTCGATCTGCACCCAGTGCCCGACATCCTCCCAGACCACCGCACGGCTGCGAGGGTTGGTCCACAACCCCCGCTCCCACTGCGCTGCGTCGGCCGTGGTGTGCACCGCGAGCACGGGCTGCGTCCGCCGGGCCAGGTAGGCCTCGCCGGCCGCCCGGCTGCAGATCTCGTCGGGAGCCTCGAACAGGCCGGCCAGGCAGGCTTCGAGCACTGCCGGATCTCCCCCCAGCGCCCGCCGGGCGTGCCACTCGACCAGCCACTCCGGTGTCCTCGGACCAGCCCAGGACCGGACCGCCTCCGCCGCCGCGAGGGAGCCACGGGAGCGGACCGAACTCAGCAGTTCCAGCCGTTCGGGCCACTCATCCTCGGGGACTCCGTACGCCGGGTCGGCGACGACCACGGACGAGACGAGCTCGGGGTGCTCGACCGCCAGGGCGGAGACCACCACGGCACCCATCGAGTGGCCCACCGCGATCACCCCGGTGACCCCGAGGCCGTCCAGCAGAACGGCCAGATCCGCCGCGAGTTCGCGCGGCGGGTAGCCGGTGGGAGTCGCCGTGGAGCGACCGAAGCCGCGCAGGTCGGGAACCATCACCCGGTGGCGCTGCGCGAGTGCCGCGGCCTGCCACGACCAGTCGCTCCCTTCCGCCGACCAACCATGGACCAGTAGGACCGCCGGCTCGCCGGTACCCCGCTCGGTGACGAACAGGCTCGCGCCGGAGACCTCCACGCTGCTGACCCGCTCCCGCGCGGCGTTCACTTGCCGATCCCCGCGGTGAGACCCCGGACGAAGAAGCGCTGGCCGAAGATGTAGAGCAGCACGATGGGGATCACCGAGATGAAGGCGCCCGCCATCACCAGCGGCTGCTGGGCCAGGTAGCGGCCCTGGAAGGTGGCCAGACCGGCCATCAGCGTGCGGGCGTCCCCCTGCTGCAGGAAGACCAGGGCGATCAGCAACTCGTTCCAGGAGTAGATCAGGTTGACCAGCACCAGGGTGAACAGCGCCGGCCCGGAGAGCGGTGTGACGATCCTGGTGAGCGTGCTCAGCGGGCCGAGTCCGTCCATCTTCGCTGCCTCGATGAGTTCCAGTGGGATGCTCCGCAGGAAGTTGGTGAGGAAGAACACCGAGAACGGCAGGAACAGCCCGACATAGATGACGATCACCGACGGTAGGCGGTTGATCAGCCCGATGTCCACCATCAGGATGAACAGCGGGGTGAGCAGGGTGACCGGCGGCACCACCATGAGCGCGAGGTTCCCGTTGGCGAACAGCGAGCGCCCGGGGAAGCGGGCGAAGACCACCGCGTAGCTGGCCAGTAGGGCGATCGCGGTGGTGGCGATCGAGGCTGCGACGGACACCACGATGCTGTTGGTCAGCCAGGTCAGCACCGGCATGGACTCGATGAGTTGGACGAAGCTCTGGCCGGTCGGCGGCACCGGCAGGCCGAGCGGATCCTGCTGGTACTGCGGATCGGTCTTCAGCGAGGTCTGGACGATGAACCAGATCGGATAGAGGGAGACCAGGCACACCGCCACCAGGAAGACGTGCTTGACGACCGAGCCGGGGCCGGCCCGCAGACCGCGGCGGCTCACGATTCCCCCTGGGCGCGGCGCAGCCGCGAGTAGATCACGATGAGCACGCCGGAGAGGGCCAGCAGCACCACCGCCGCCGCCGAGCTCAGCCCGGGCGAGCTGTACTCGAAGGCGTAGCGCCACACGTACAGGTCCATCACGCTCGACGCGGTGCCCGGGCCGCCGCGGGAGATGACGTACACGTAGGGGAAGGTCCACGCCAGCACCTGGATCGCCTGGAGCACTCCAAAGAACTCGATGGTCCCCCGGATCGCCGGGACGAGGACCAGGCGGTTGCGCTGCCAGCGCGTCGCGCCGTCCACCATCGCAGCCTCGCTCAGCTCAGTGGGGACGGCGTCGAGCGCGGCGGCGAAGATGATCACCCCGAAGCCGAGCTGCGCCCAGATCAGCACCCCGCCGATGGTGGGCAGCACCCAGGACGGGTCACCGAGCCAGTCCATCGCGAGGAAGCCCAGGCCCACCCCGTGCAGCAGCGAGTTCACGATCCCCCGCTGCTGCAGCAGGAAGGAGAAGCTGAGCCCGATCGCCGTCGCCGGGATCAGGTAGGGCAGGAACACCAGCACCCGGTACAGCCGCCACCCGCGGGTGCCCTCGAAGAGCAGCAGCGCGACCAGCAGGGCGACCGTGGTGGTCACCGGAACCGCCAGCAGCAGCTTCAGGCTGTTGGTCAGCGAGGTGACGAAGACCGGGTCGGCCAGCAGCGCCTCGAAGTTCCGCAGGCCGCTGAACTGCATCCGGTTCATCGAACCGGTGTGCAAGCTGTTGCGGATCACCGAGACGAGCGGGAACACGAACACCAGCCCGAGGACGACGACCGCCGGGAGGATGAACAGATACGGCCAGACCCTGCCGTCTCGCGGCGGGGCCACGCCGGCTATCCTTCGGACCACTTCAGATAGGCCTCGAACTCCGCTGGCTGCTGGGTCTGCCAGGCCTCGATGACCCGCTGGATCTCTGCGGCCGCCTCGTCCGGCGTCAGGGAGCCCGCGATCAGCGCCTGTCCGACGGATCGCAGCCCCTGGGAGTCGACCTGCGGTGGTGCGTAGTTCTGGGCCCAGAGTTGCAGCGGCAGGGTGTTGAGGTCGTAGAGATCGCGCTTGAGACCGTCCTCGATCAGGCTGGAGTCGAAGCGCTTGTCGGCCGGGAAGGATCCGGTCTTCTCGTACCAGCTGACCAGGTTCTCCGGGTCGTGCAGCCAGGCGAGGAAGGTGGCGGCCTGCACCTTCTGCTCCGACCAGGAGGTCACGAAGGCGGAGATCGACTGGGTTGCGGTGTAGGCCTCGGAGAGCTTGCCGTCACCCGCGGTGGGCGTCTTCTGGACGCCCAGGGAGTCACCCAACCCCGAGTTCATCCACTCGACCACATTGCCGTCGGTCGCCCAGGTCATCGCGGCCTGACCCTGCGCGAACTGCTGCCAGCCTTCCAGGGCGTCGATCGAGGAGATGTCGCTGTTGAGGTAGCCCTTCTCGACGAGTTCGGCGAGTTGCTCCAGATAGCGGGCGTACTTCGGTTCGGTGAACTTGGCCTTGCCGGAGTAGACGGCCTGCAGTTCCTCGACCGAGTCGAGGGTCTGGGTGCCCACCATGCCCTGGAACCAGCCGCCGAAGGCGCCGTCCTTCGCGCCGAAGACGATCGGGGTGATCCCGGCGGCCTTGAGCTTCTCCGAGGCTGCCAGCAGGTCGTCCCAGGTCTGCGGGCCCTGGTCGGTGGGCAGGCCGGCCTGGGCGAACAGGTCCTTGTTCCAGACGAAGGGTGCGCCGAGCAGGTACAGCGGCATGGCCCAGACCTTGCCGTCGTAGGTGTTCTCGGCGGTGTTGAGCCAGTTGGCCATCTCCGATTCGGGGACGAGACCGGTGAGCGGCTCGACATACCCCCGCCACACCGGGGTGAGCACCGGCAGGGTGGCCCACTGCATGGCGATGTCGGGGCCGGAGCGGGACTGCCCAGCGGTCTCGAAGGCACCCTGGAGGGTCTCGCTGGCCTGGGGCACGAGTTCGATGCTGATGTCCGGGTGGAGGGACTGGTAGCGGGCGATCGCGTCCTCCATCCACGCGGTGGCACCGGGGACATCGGGTTCCCCCCAGAACCAGAAGGTCAACTCGCCGGTGTACGCCTGGTCAGCCGCCGGGCTGCCGGTGGGCTGTTCCCCCGGCGAGGTTGTCGACGGTGTCGGGGATCCGGAACAGGCCGCGGTGAACAGCAGCGCCAATCCCCCGGCCCCGGCGAGCATCTTCTTCAGAGTGCGGGTTCTCATCGGTCTTCTCCTCGATCGCGTGTCTGCGGGCCGGGCCCAGACGCCTCGGATCCGGGCGGTTGACTCGTTGACACTATCCGACCGGCGCGCATGGCGGCAAGATATGTGCAGCAATAAACTGCAAAAACTGCAATCTGTGCCTGACTGTTCGCCCGTGTCTGTGGGCGGAGCAGCCTCTCGCGGAAAGCAGGCAGTGGCTCGCTGCGATATCGTGGCGCTGCCGCAAGATGCTCTGGAGGCAATGTGAAGGTCACTCTGTCCGACGTCGCCCGTCAGCTGGGGATCTCGCCATCGACCGTGTCCCGCGCGATCTCGGCACCGGACCGGGTGAACGCCGCCACCAGGGAACGGGTCCTCACCGTGGCCGCGGAGCTGGGCTATGTCCACCCTGGAGCGCCGCGGCAGTCCGGACGGACCTCGCACATGATCGGGCTGATCGTCCCGGACATCGTCAATCCGTTCTTCCCGCCGATCATCAAGGCGGTGCAGGCGCGGGCGGCGGCGCGAGGATGGACGGTCCTGATCGCCGACATCGACGAACACCCCGCCGATGAACTGCGGCGTGCCAAGCAACTGCTCGACCAGGTGGACGGTCTGATCGTTGTGAGCGCGCGCACTCCTCCAGAACAGTTCCACCGACTGGTGGCGATGCAGCCGATCGTCCTTGTCAACCGGGAATGGGACGGCGTCGCGAGCGTGAACATCGAGAACGGCGCGGGGGTTCTGGACGCGGTGGAGCACCTCGTCGCGCTGGGTCACCGACACCTGTGCTACCTGAACGGTCCGCGGCGGTCCTGGTCGAATCAGCAGCGGCAGAGCGCGGTCCGGGAGGCCTGTGAGCGCGCCGGTGTCGACCTCGTCGAGTTCGGGCCCTTCGAGCCCCAGATCCAGGCCGGGATGCGGGCGGCCGATCTGCTCTGTGCCTCGCCGGCGACGGCGGTGATCGCCTACGACGACCTGCTCGCCCTGGGGGTGATGACCCGCCTCAACGAGCGTGGCATCCGAGCGGGAGCCGGCATCAGCGTGATCGGTATCGACGACAGCCCGATGTCGGGCATGGTGCACCCCTCCCTGACCTCCATCCAGATCCCCGGCACGGAAGCGGGGATGACCGCGGTGGACACCCTGCTGGACCTGGTCGCCGCCCGCAACGAGGGCCGCGACCTGCAGCCGCTGCTGGTGAGCACCCGACTCGAGACCAGACTCGTGGTGCGGACGTCCACAGCTCCGCCCCCCGACCAGGGCTAGGAGCCGCTCAGCGGCAAGTATGCTGCATGTGCAGCAAAGTCATGTTAGGGTGACCGCCAGTACGAGTGCCCGGTCACTCGGCAGACCTCCGGCGTCGGATCCCGCGACCCTGCGTCGGCGGTGACGCAACCCGACCAGGAGAAGCTCCCATGGACGCAGTCCGTTGTCAGGATCTGGACGTCACGATCCTCCAGACAAACGCCGAACTGGGGAGGCGGGCCGCGGCGGAGTTCGCCTCGGTGGTTCGTAGCGAACTGGCGCAGCGTCCCGAGATCGCCGTGATCCTGGCGACCGGGAACTCGCAGTTCAGCTTCACCGAGGCGCTGCGCGACCGTCCGGACATCGAATGGGGACGGATCACCGTGCTTCACATGGACGAGTACCTCGGGATGAACGCCGCGCATCCGGCGAGTTTCCGCCGCTGGATGCAGGAACGGGTGGTTGAGCCCTTCCGTCCAGCGCGGTTCGAAGGTATCCAGGGTGACGCGGTTTCTGTCGAAGCTGAGCTGCGGCGCTACAGCACCCTGCTCCGCGAACTGGAACCCGCGGTGTGTGTCATGGGCATCGGCGAGAACGGGCATCTGGCGTTCAACGACCCACCGGCCGACTTCGACACCCCGGAACTCATCCGGGTCATCGAGATGGACGACGTCTCCCGTCGTCAGCAGGTTGGCGAGGGCCACTTCCCGTCCCTGGCCGAGACGCCGACGCACGCGATCTCGCTGACGATTCCAGCGTTGCTCGCCCCGCGCCATGTGCTGGTGCTGACGCCGGAATCCAGAAAGGCGAAGGCCGTCCAGCAGGCTCTCCAAGGCGAGATCGGCCCCGACTGCCCGGCGTCCATCCTGCGCACCCAGCCGCACGCCAAGCTGTTCCTGGATCGGGACTCCGCGGCCCTGCTGGACTAGGTGGGGTAGGCGTCCTGCCAGGGGTCGATGAGATCGACGCCGGTACCGGCGAAATGGCGTGTGTTGCGAGTTGCGACGGCGAACCCGTGGCTCGCCGCGATCGCAGCAATGTAGCCATCCGATGTCGAAAGCGGACGACCAGCGGCCCGAGCGGCCACGGCCATGTCGGCGTACCGGCGAGCCGCATCGGTGTCGAAAGGCAGAATCCGGCCTGGGAACAACGCCAGGAGCTTGTCCAGGCTCTGGGTGAGCCGATCCCGGCGTTTCCCGGCGGGCAAGGAGCCGATCCCGTAGAGGAGCTCCGCGAGGGTGACGGTGGACAGGAAGAGGGTGTTCGCCGCCTGGTGGTTGAGCCAGTCCCTCACTACGTGGGCGGGCGCCGGACGCATCGCCTCCGAGACGACGTTCGTGTCCAGAATGATCACTGCAGGTCCATGGGCTGTGCTGGAGTTCGATCGCGAACCGCGTCGATGGTGTCCACCTCATCGTCGGTCAACTCGAGCTCCCGACCCAGGGACGCCAGAGCGTCACCCAGCAGGCGCCGCTGATCGCCGACGAGAGCGGCTGCCAGGATCTCGCGTACCTCGGCCTCGGCGCTGTGCCCGTGCTCAGCTGCGCGCACGCGCAGGGCGCGATGAACCTCGTCGGGAACGTTCCTCACAGTCAAGACCGCCATCGCCACTCCTTCGACCCAATGACAGCATTGTAGTTGACTGCAGTCACGCGGACTACGGAACGATCACGTGCTTCAGCAGCGTTGTGGCGGCCCTCAGGTCCCGTCGACGACTCCCTGGATCCGCCTTGCTGGAGGCCGTTTGTCCTGCCACACCCGCGCGTAGGTGTCGGCCACCAGGGGCCAGATCACGCGGATGCCTGTCTCGACGGAGTCGATGCCCTCGACCGCCGGCCCCAGGACGACGAAGTCGTGGGGGATGATCCGGCCGGCTGCGTCCCTCCGGTCCAGGGGATCGGGGAAGCGGAGAGCCAGGCGGTCGCCGCTCCTTCGGCAGGCTGTCCGATCGTCCTCGAGCCCCGCGAAAGCCTGCTCGTAGGTTGGCAGCGGATCGGCGAAACCTCCGTCGAGCAGGAACCGGAAGCCCCAGGAATGGCCGCGGGTGGTCCAGATGAGGCTCACCAGGGGTTCTTCGCGAGTAGGCGGTTCTCGACGCCCTCGTCCAGATCGAGCCGGAACTTCGTCAGGATGGCCGTGAGGTAGTCCTTGTCCTTAACCGCCTGGGCATGGATCTCCGCTAGCTTCGACTGACCGAACTGAACCAGTTCGGTCAGCGCGGGGATCGCCAGCGGGCCAAGGAGCGCACCCACCTTGGGTACCTTGCCGAGCAGCCTGGCGGCGAGTGTGCCACCCGGACCGATCAGCACCGCTGCCAATGCTTCGGCGTGGTCCACCAGGCCCCCAACCATCTTGAGCGGGAGGTTGAACTTGCCGGCCCATTGGGCCACACGCTCCAAGGGCAGCATGGAGGCCACCGGCAGGATGAGGTCGACGCCCACCCGCTCGGTCACCGTGATCTTCCCCGGCTCGAACTTCGCTGAGGAGAGGAGCAGGAAGTCGTCGCCGATGGAGAGTGCGTCGGGGACCTGGATGAATCCTCTGATGGTCTGCTGAAGGGACTCGATGTCGTGGCCGGCCTTCTCGATGACGAGTTCCTTGAAACCCTCGACGTCGAGCTCGGGATGCAGATCGGCCTTCGAGAGCGCGAAAACCCAGATGCGCGGGAACTCGGTGAGTGGTTCGCCGTTCGTCAGGATGTCGTCCTTGAGCCGCTCCAGCCCGTCCCCGATGCTGCTGAGCAGGTGCTTGAGGTACTTCTCCTCCTCGCCCGGGTAGTCAAGCAGCTTCTGACCGTCGATCAGGATCAGCGCGACATCGGACTTCATCAGCCTTGTGAAGGTCTCGATCCGGCGCGCCGCTTCCTCCTCGCTGCTCGGATCCTGCTCGAACCACTCACCCGGATAGTCGTGCCAGATCAGTCGGAGCGCGCTGAACGGCTGTGACTTGGCGTTCTTGGCGCTGTCCCCATTCGGTTTCACCGTGAAGGCGTAGCTGGTCGCCTTGAAGGTGGTGGGTCGGGGAGCCTCCGACGCGTTCTTCATCTTGAGGTAGTTCTGATGCAGCCGGTTCCCCTGCCCGGTGTCGTTGGCAAGCAGGTTGTAAAGGCTCCCGCTGCGGAAGGCAGGCTCCCTGGCTGCGCCGTAGAAGGACGAGAGGAGCACTGTCTTTCCGCTGCCGCTCGCGCCGAATACGGCCAGGTTCTGCTCCCTCACCTTCATCGCCATGTGAGCCACCGCGGCACTTGAGCTGTCCGGTTCATCGGGATCCTCCTCGGTGGTCTGGTCAGGGTGTGGCCTGGTCCTCACGGCGACGTGGTTTCCGCGACCTGCCCGGGGGTGAGCGACGGACGCACCCATGTGACTTATAGTCCGTGGACTCATCGTCAGCATAGCGGAACGGTGAGGTCATGCCTCTGCTGTCGCCGCGCGTTGCCTTTGGCCAGCGGCTACGTGCGCTGCGGACGGACCGGGGCTGGTCGCAGGAGGAGTTCGCCCATCGGGCCGACCTCGATCGGACCTACGTCAGTGGCGTGGAGCGGGGGGTCAGGAACCCGACCCTCGACGTGATCACCAGGTTCGCCAACACGCTCGATGTCGAGGTAGCGGATCTCTTTCCCCGCGCCGACCGTGAATCGAAGGGCTCGGGCGACCCATCCCGGTGAGGCTGAACGCGGAGATCCCCGGTCCCGGACTTTGATCCGTGGCCCGGGACGACGGCTTGAGGTTCAGGCCGGCTGCGCCCGGGGCTTCGAGCCTCGGCCCTGCGGGCCGACCTCAGCCATCGTGTTGTTCAGGCTTTCAGCGTGGAGGCGTCCTCGGGGGCGGTGACCGGCGGGGTGAAGGCTCCGTCCAGCGAGCGGGCGGCACCCTTGTCGGCGGACAGCGCCAGGGCGGCGTAGATCTTCAGCGCCTGCGAGACTTCCCGCACCCGGTTCTTGGGCTGCCAGCCCAGCTGGTTCTGCCGCAGCCGGCGCTCCTCCAGCACCGCCTCGTCCACCAGGACGTTGATCGAGCGCTCCGGGATGGAGATCTCGATCAGGTCGCCGTCCTCGATCAGGCCGATCGCGCCACCGGACGCCGCCTCCGGCGAGATGTGGCCCAGCGACAGCCCGGACGAGCCGCCGGAGAACCGTCCGTCGGTGATCAGCGCGCACTTCGGGCCGAGGCCGGTGCCCTTCAGGTAGGACGTGGGGTACAGCATCTCCTGCATGCCCGGGCCGCCCTTCGGGCCCTCGTAGCGGACCACGACCACGTCGCCGGCCTGCACCTTCTTGCCCAGGATGGCGTCGACGGCCTCCTCCTGCGACTCGGTGACCACGGCGGGGCCGCGGAACTCCCACTGGTGTTCGGGGACGCCGGCGGTCTTCACGATCGCGCCGTCCGGAGCGATGTTGCCCTTCAGCACGGCCAGGCCGCCGTCGGCGGTGTAGGCGTGCTCGACCGAGCGGATGCAGCCGTGTTCGGCGTCGGTGTCGAGGTCGGCCCAGCGGTTGGTGGTGCTGAATGCCTCGGTGGTGCGGACGCCGCCCGGCGCGGCGTACCAGAGGTCCGTCGCCTCCGGGGTCGCCTTGCCACCCCGGATGTCCCAGGTGTCCAGCCATTCCGCCAGCGACCGGGAATGGACGGCGTGCACCGCCTCGTCCAGCAGGCCGCCGCGGCGCAGCTCGCCGAGGATGGCGGGCATCCCGCCGGCGCGGTGGACGTCCTCCATGTAGTACTTGGTGGAGTTCGGCGCAACCTTGCTCAGACAAGGGGTAACGCGGGAGAGGGCGTCAATGTCGTCCAGGGTGAAGTCGACCCCGGCCTCGACCGCGGCGGCCAGGATGTGCAGCACGGTATTGGTCGAGCCGCCCATCGCGATGTCCAGCCGCATGGCGTTGCTGAACGCCGCCTTGGTGGCGATCGAGCGCGGCAGCACCGACTCGTCGTCCTCGTGGTAGTACCGGTTGGCCAGCTCGACGGCCAGCCGTCCGGCCTCCAGGAACAGGCCCTTGCGGACAGCCGCGGTGGCCAGGGTCGAGCCATTGCCGGGCAGCGACAGGCCCAGCGCCTCGGTCAGGCAGTTCATCGAGTTCGCGGTGAACATGCCCGAGCAGGAACCACACGTCGGGCACGCATTGGCCTCGATGGTGGCGATCTGGTCGTCGGAGTAGTTGTCGTCGACCGCCTTCACCATGGCGTCGATCAGGTCGAGTCGCTCCGTGCCACCCTCGTCGGGGGCACCCGCGACCACCCGAGCGCCCAGGATCCGGCCGGCCTCCATCGGACCGCCGGAGACGAACACGGTCGGGATGTTCAGCCGCAGCGCGGCCAGCAGCATGCCGGGGGTGATCTTGTCGCAGTTCGAGATGCACACCAGGGCGTCGGCGCAGTGCGCGTTCACCATGTACTCCACCGAGTCGGCGATGATCTCCCGGCTGGGCAGCGAGTAGAGCATGCCGGCGTGACCCATCGCGATGCCGTCGTCCACCGCGATGGTGTTGAACTCGCGGCCGATCCCGCCGGCTTCCTTGATCGCCCCGGCGACCAGCTGGCCCATGTCCTTGAGGTGGACGTGGCCCGGCACGAACTGGGTGAAGGAGTTCGCGATCGCCACGATCGGCTTGCCGAAGTCGGAGTCGGTCACGCCGGTGGCGCGCCACAGCGCGCGGGCACCGGCCATGTTCCGGCCGTGCGTGGTGGTCCGGGAGCGTAGAGCGGGCATGCGAATCTGCCTTTCGTCAGGCATCAAGGGTACGCGCCCGCGCCCATCCGACCCACCTGCCGGACAGCCGGACCCGCCCGTGCGTCCCGGTGACGCCTCCAACTTCTGCCAAATAGCGGGGTTGGCCGACGTATCTGGCAGCCAGGTGTGTTATCTGGCAGTAGTTGGTGGAGCCTGGCGCGGGAAGCGTCGATCGGGCGGTTCCCGTAGGATGTGAACGCGTGGTTGCCCACCGCAAGCGCCACCGTTCTCGCCCCACGAGGGCTTCTCCCTTCCGAACGACGCGCTCTGCGCTGGATCGAAGCACACCCATGACCTGGACCCTCGCCGCCCGCGCGGCCAATCTGAACCCCTCCGTGATCCGCGAGATCCTCAAGGTGACCGAACAGCCCGGCATCATCTCGCTGGCCGGCGGGCTGCCCTCGCCCAGGACCTTCCCGGTGGACGCCTTCGCGCGAGCGTCCGCCACCGTTCTGGAACGGGACGGCGAAGCCGCGCTGCAGTACGCCGCCAGCGAGGGCTACCGTCCGCTGCGGGAGGCGGTGGCCGACCTGCTGCCCTGGGAGGTCGATCCCGAGCGGGTGCTGATCACCACCGGATCACAGCAGGGCCTCGACCTGGTCGGCAAGGTGCTGATCGACCCGGGCAGCCGGGTGCTGGTGGAGACCCCCACCTACCTCGGCGCGCTGCAGGCGTTCAGTCCGCAGGGGCCGGAGTTCCTCGGCGTCCGCTGCGACGATCACGGCGTGATCCCGGCGGGCCTGACCACCGCGGTCGGCCGGGGCGACGACCGGGCGCGGTTCCTGTACGTGCTGCCCTCCTTCCAGAACCCGACCGGACGCCTGATGGACGCCGCCCGCCGCGACGAACTGGTCGCCACGGCCGCGACCCTCGGCCTGCCGCTGGTGGAGGACAACCCCTACGGCGAACTCTGGTACGACACCCCCACCCCGGCGCCGCTCGCCGCCCGCAACCCCGACGGGGTGATCTACCTGGGCTCGTTCTCCAAGGTGCTCGCACCCGGTCTCCGGCTGGGCTACCTGGTGGCGCCCGCCGAGGTCCACCCCAAGCTGCTGCAGGCCAAGCAGGCCGCCGATCTGCACACCCCGGGCTTCAACCAGCGGATGGTGCACGAGGTGCTCGCCGACGGCTTCCTCGACCGGCACGTCCCCACCATCCGGACGCTCTACCGGCAGCAGAAGGACGCCATGCTGGCCGCCCTGGAACGGGAGTTCACCGGCCTGGACGTCAGCTGGACCCGCCCCGAGGGCGGCATGTTCCTGTGGCTGCGGCTGCCACCGGGCCTCGACTCGCTTGAACTGCTGGATGCGGCGGTCGACGCCGGTGTGGCCTTCGTCCCGGGCGCGGCCTTCTTCGCCGACCGGCCGGATCCGCGCACCCTGCGGCTCTCCTACGTGACCTCCACCACCGATCAGATCGACACCGCGATCGCCCGGCTCGCCACCCTGGTGCGCGCCCGCGTCGCCGGCTGAGCCCTCGGGTATCGTCCGGGAATGCAACCCCACCGGCTGAGCCGGCAGGACGCCCGAGGAACTGTGGGGAATCCGACTCCTGCCCGGCGCGCTTTGCGCAATCTCGCCGCATATGGCGCACTGCGCAAGGGGAACTGGTCGAAGCGCACATTGGCACCGCATACCAGCGCCCCACGAGCCTTCATATGCGGTGTCGATGCGCACCGGGGTCAAGGGTCGCTCGGTAGGTCACTGATAAACGGTGTGAATGTGCGTGACGCTATTCGGTCCCCCCGCCTGCGCGGGGGAGCTTGAAGCGGGTGACGAGAGGGGCGCGGGGTGACGGCAGGGGAGGCGAGGCGACGCCAGGGACGCGGGGATGACGGGAGGAGAAACCGGACGGCAGGGAAAGTCGGGCCGACGGGAGGGAGCGAGGGCCGACAGGTCAGAACCAGATCAGAGCTCCAGGTCGACCAACTCCAGCCGGACCTCCACCAGGTCGCCCTCGGCGATGCCCTCCCGGTCGCGGACGGCCTTCTTCAGGGCCAGCGCGTAGCGTCCATCGTCGGGAAAGACGGACGTCCGCCACACCGTTGCGCCGATCGTCACCTCCACCCTCACCGAGCCCCACCCGCCGCGGGGGACCGGGTAGGAGTCGATCTCCTCGGCGATCTCGCGCGGCACGTGGGCGAACAGCCAGACGTCGCGGCGGCTCGCCCAGCGGGTCACCTCCGAACTGAACTCGAACCGCGGTGCCCCGGCCACGTGCTCAGCTCTCGCCCAGGCCCGTCCCCAGCTTGCGGGCGGTCTGGATCCACTCGTGGTCCAGCGGCACCAGCTTCAGGTTGCCGGCCACCTCCGACAGCGGGACGGGGGCAGTGCCGTCGCCGCGGGCGGCGACCATGATGCCGAACTCGCCCTTGGCGACGTGGTGGGCGGCGGCCGTCCCGATCCGGCTGCCCAGCAGCCGGTCGGCGGCGACCGGCGTCCCGCCGCGCTGCACGTAGCCGAGGATGGTCACCCGCGTCTCCAGCCCGGTGGCCGCCTCCAGCTCGCGGGCCAGCTTGAAGGTGTGCTCGCGCTGGGCATCCACCACGCTGGCCAGGTGCTTCCTCGCCGCCCCGGCGGCCTCGGGGGTCTTGGCGGTCTTCACCAGGGCCTCGGCCGCGTCGATGTCGGCGGTGTCGGCCAGGTCGCGGGCGCCCTCGGCCACCGCCACCACCGAGAAGTTGCTGCCCCGGGAGCGGCGGGCGTTGATCGTCTCCGCGACCGACTCCACCGAGTAGGGGATCTCCGGCAGCAGGATGATGTCGGCACCGCCGGCGATGCCCGCGCCCAGGGTCAGCCAGCCGGCGCGGTGGCCCATGATCTCGGTCAGGATGATCCGGTGGTGGCTGTGCGCGGTGCTGTGCAGCCGGTCGATCGCGTCGGTGGCGATCTCCATCGCGGTGGCGAAGCCGAAGGTGGTGTCGGTGTGGGCGATGTCGTTGTCGATGGTCTTCGGCAGATGGATGACGTTCAGTCTCATCTCCGCCAGCCGCATCGCGTTCTTCGCGGTGCCCCCGCCGCCGAGCAGGACCAGCCCGTCCAGGCCCTCCTTCTCGTAGTTCTCCACCACCTGCGGACGCAGGTCGCGGACCTCGCCGTCCACGCTCATCCGGTGCACCTTGTCCCGGCTGGTGCCCAGGATCGTGCCGCCGATCGTGAGGATTCCGGACAGCGCCTGGCCGTCCAGCGGGACGTGGCGGTTCTCGACCAGGCCCCGGATGCCGTCCCGGAAGCCGATCAGTTCCATGTCGTAGTGGCCGATCGCCGCCTTGCCGAAGCCGCGGATCGCCGCGTTCAAGCCGGGGCTGTCACCCCCGGCGGTCAGGATCCCGATCCGCTTCCTGCCGCTGCTGCTGGTCATCACCCGCGGCCCTTCCTCGTCCGGACGTCAGGCTATCGGCTGGGGACGGATGGGACGAGGCCCGGCGAGGGATGCTC
>JAEXCA010000217.1 GCA_023393755.1 Actinomycetes bacterium
CGTCTTGACCGAGGGGGGAGGCCTTGGAACTCGAGGAGATCTCCTCTGGTCAGCGGCTGAGCGGTGTCATACCCGGAGATTCGGTGACCGTGATTGCCACGCAGTGGCACGGCCGGGACGCCGTCGAGCTCACCTTCCGCCCCACGGTGGGTCACCTTGATCAGCGGATCTTGTACCGCGCCGACGAGCCCCGGCTGGGGATTGCCCGCTCCGCGGGCCGTCCGTTCGACGCGCCGGCGTCGGACTTCAAGCTGGCCGCGGAGGCCCAGCGCATCCGCCTGGCGGGCCTGTTCGACCCGATGCTGGCGGTCGCGACGAGCGACGTCCAGCCACTCCCCCACCAGATCACGGCCGTCTACGGTGAACTGCTGCCCCGCACGCCCCTGCGGTTCCTGTTGGCCGACGATCCGGGAGCGGGCAAGACGATCATGGCTGGCCTGTACATCAAGGAGCTATTACTCCGCGACGACGTGAAGCGGTGCCTGGTCGTTGCTCCGGGTGGCCTGGTGGAGCAGTGGCAAGACGAGTTATTCCTCAAGTTCGGGATTCACTTCGAGATCCTCACCAACGCCCTGTTGGATGCGAACATCAACGTCAACGTGTTCGAACGCCACCCGCTGCTGATCGCCCGCATGGACCAGCTGTCCCGCAACGACGAACTGAAGGCGAAGCTGGCCGAGTCGGGGTGGGATCTGGTGGTGGTCGACGAGGCGCACCGGATGGCGGCGCACTATTTCTTTGGCAAACTGGAGAAGACCCGTCGCTTCGAACTCGGCGAACTGCTCGGCGGCATTACCCGCCACCTGCTGCTGATGACAGCCACGCCGCACTCGGGCATCGAGCAGGACTTCCAGTTGTTCCTCACACTGCTCGACAAGGACCGCTTCGAGGGCCGCTACCGCGCCGGCGTCCACACTGTTGACACCAGCGACGTGATGCGTCGCATGGTGAAGGAGAAGCTGCTCACCTTCGAGGGCAAGCCCCTGTTTCCCGAACGGATCGCCGAGACTGTTCCCTACGAACTCACCGCCATCGAGCAGGCGTTGTACGAGCAGGTCACCGACTATGTGCGCCAGGGTTTCGACCGGGCGGACCGGCTCGACGGCAAGCGCAAGAACACCGTCGGCTTCGCGCTGACCGTGCTGCAGCGGCGGCTGGCGTCCAGCCCCGAAGCGATCCTGCGTTCGCTGGAACGCCGCACCAACCGGCTCCAGCGCCGCCGCACCGACATGATCAACGGCACCTTCCGCGAGGACGCCGCCGCCATCGACCCGTCGGTGTACGACGAGGTGGACGAGTACACCGCTGAGGAATTGGAGCAGGCCGAGGAAGAGCTGGTCGACGCCGCCACCGCCGCGCAGACCGTCGCCGAGCTGGACGCCGAACTGGCCGAACTCGCAGACCTCACCACCCTGGCCCGCCGGGTACGGGACTCCGGCCACGACCGCAAGTGGAGCGAGTTGAGCACGATCCTTCAGGACGAGGCTTTGCGCTTCGACACTGCGGGCCACCCGCGCAAGCTCATCGTTTTCACCGAGCACCGCGACACCCTCGACTACCTCGAACGCCGCGTCACCTCCCTACTGGGCCGCACGGACGCCGTGGTGTCGATCCACGGTGCGGTGCGGCGTCCCGAGCGGCGCCGGATTACCGAGGAATTCACCAAGAACCCCGACTGCCAGGTGCTGATCGCCACCGACGCCGCCGGCGAGGGCCTGAACCTCCAGGCCGCGAACCTGATGGTCAACTACGACCTGCCCTGGAATCCCAACCGGATCGAGCAACGCTTCGGCCGCATCCACCGCATCGGGCAGACCGAGGTGTGCCGACTGTGGAACCTGGTCGCCACCAACACCCGTGAAGGGGAGGTGTTCAACCGGCTGTTGGGCAAGATCGAGGAACAGCGCCGGGCGTACGGCGGCGAGGTCTTCGACGTCCTCGGCGAGGCCTTCGAAGGGACGCCGCTGCGAGCCCTGCTGATGGAGGCCATCCGCTACGGCGAACGCCCCGAGGTGCGGGCCCGGATGCATCAGGTCATCGATCGGCAGGTCGGCGAGGGCCTGCCTGAGTTGCTGAAGGAACGGGCGCTGGCCTCGGAGGTCCTTTCCCAGGCCGATCTGGCCGAACTCCGTCAGGCGATGGATGAGGCGAGAGCCCGGCGGCTGCAGCCGCACTACATCGAACTGGCTTTCAAGGAGGCCTTCGCGCGGCTGGGGGGACGCCTGGCGCGGCGGGAACGTGGCCGCTACGAGGCCACCAACGTACCTGCCAGTGTCCGGGCAGCAACCTCGCAGCCGATCGCGACCCGCTATGAACGGGTCACCTTCGACCTGCCCCACGTGCAGCCGGACGGACTGGTCCACGCCGATCTGCTCGCCCCCGGGCATCCCCTGCATGATGCCGTTCTGGCCGAGACCGCCCACCGACTTCGGCCGGCGCTCGACGCCGGCACCGTGCTGGTGTCGGCGACCGTCACGAAACCTCAGCTCCTGGTCGGGGTGGTGGAAGAGGTGGTAGATGGCACGGACACCTCCATCTCGCGCCGGTTCAGCTACGCGTTCGTCGATGAGGATGGCACAGTGACCGAGGCCGGGCCCGCACCCTACCTCGATGCCGTCGCCGCCCCGACCGGGCCGATCACCGAGCAGGCTCGCCGATTGCCGTGGCTCACCTCAGGTGAGGAAAAGGCGGTCAGTTGGCTCATCGAGAACCGGCTGCCGGGGTTCCTGGCCGAGGTACAGCCGCGACGCCAAGCTGAACTTGCCAAGGTGCGCCGACAGGTCACCGATCGGCTCACCGCCGAACGCGACCGCTTGTATGTGGAGGCGACCGTGGCCGGTGAGCAGGAACGCTCCGGTCAGCGCCCGAAAGAGTCCGCCGACAGCCTGACCCGCAAAGCCGACGAGTTGGACACCCGGCTGACCCGTCGGCTGCGCAAGCTCGCCCGGCAGCAGCAATTGGCCACCCGCCCCCCGCGGATCGTCGCCGCCGCGGTCGTGCTGCCCCTGGCCGATGCGATCGCCGAGATTCCCGAGGGTGAACCGCTGCGGCACGCGGTGGAGACCAGGCAGGTCGAACGTCGTGGCGTAGACGCCGTGTTGGCCCACGAACGCCGCCTCGGACGCCGCCCCGTCGAGCAGGCCCACAACAACCCCGGCTACGACATCTTGTCTCACCTGCCCGACGGTTCGACGATCCGGATCGAGGTCAAGGCCCGGATCGAAGGTTCGGACGACTTCTTCATCAGCCACAATGAGGTGTTGACCGGCAAGAACACCGCCCCGGCATACCGGTTGGCGCTGGTGCGGGTCGACCAACGTGGCCCGGCGTACGACGAGGTCCGCTATCTGGACGACCCGTTCGCCGCCACGACCTTCGGCGACTTCGACGCCACCGGCCTTCGAGGCGACTGGGCCAAGACGTGGGCCCGCGGAGCGGAGCCCTTCTGATGGTCGTCGCCTCCTCCGGAACCTTGATCGCGGTGCTCACCAACCCGCCCCTGACCGATGGAACCCGGACCCTGCGCCGAGTGCAGCTGGCCGCCGAGTTGCTGGGGTTCGGTGACCAACGGGTCGTCAACCTGTTCGCCCGGCCCTCCCACGCCACCGGGGCCATCTCCCACCTCGGCCAAGACGAGACCGGCTGGACCGAGGCACGGGACGCCCTGACCAATCACCTCGCCGCGGCCGACGGCGTCCTGCTCGCCTACGGGTGCACCGCCCCCGCCGGCGAGGCACGCCATCACTTCCGCCGCCAGGTGGACTGGCTGCTCGACCACAGCGTTGCCGCGGCGATCCCCTCCTGGTGCGTCGGCGACGGCCCGCGCCACCCGTCACGCTGGCAGCGGTGGACCGCACGGAGCCACCCTGATCTGGCGTTCCCCGACGCCCTGCGGGAGAGCTTCACCCGCCTCGACTTCACCGTGCCCTGGGTCGCGAGGAACCGACCCCTCGACCCCACCACCGCGCCGCCCACCGCGGCAAGTACCACCCAGAAGGACGACTGACGCCATGCAGAAGCGCAAACTGATCGAGGTCTCCCTGCCCTTGGAGGCGATCAACCGCGAGTCCGCTCGCGAGAAGTCGATCCGGCACGGGCACCCGTCCACGTTGCACCTGTGGTGGGCCCGGCGCCCCCTGGCCGCCGCCCGGGCCGTGCTGTTCGCACAACTCGTGGAGGACCCCTCCGCCAGGCCTGAAGAGTTCCCCACCGAGGGGGCCCAGCGCGCCGAACGCGAGCGCCTGCACGCCCTCATCGAGCGATTGGTCGTCTGGGAGAACACCCGCGACGAGAAGCTGTTCGCCGAGGCCCACGCCGAGATCCTGAAGTCCACCAACGGCAACCCCCCGCCGATCCTCGACCCTTTCGCCGGCGGCGGCACGATCCCGCTGGAAGCCCAACGCCTCGGCCTGGAGGCCCACGCCTCCGACCTCAACCCCGTCGCGGTGCTGATCAACAAGGCCCTGATCGAACTCCCGCCGAAGTTCCGCGACCAGCCGCCCGTCTTCCCCGGACTCGCCGACACCCGGTCGAGCTGGCGAGGCGCCGAAGGGCTCGCCGCCGACGTCCGCGCCTACGGCCAATGGCTGCGCGACCAAGCCCACCAACGCATCGGCCACATCTACCCCGACGCCACCCTCACAGACGGCACCGCCGCCACAGTCATCGCCTGGCTCTGGGCCCGCACCGTCACCTGCCCCAACCCCGCCTGCAGCATCGAGATGCCCCTCGTACGCTCCTGGTGGCTCGGCAAGAAGAAGGGCAAGGAGGCCTACGTCGTCCCCGGCGTGGTCCCGGACCCGAGCCACCCCAGCCGCCGCCGGGTGGCGTTCGCGATCGGCCACGACCCCCGGAAGGCCCCCACCGCCAGCACAGACGGCACCGTCACCCGCACCGGTGCCGTCTGCCTCGCCTGCCAGGGCTCGGTGCCGCTCACTTACGTGCGCTCCGAAGGCAAGGCAGGGCGCCTCGGCCAGACCCTGATGGCGGTCGTCGCCGAAGGGGTAAGGCAGCGGCTCTACCTGCCCGCCACCGACGAGCACCGCGCTGCCGCAGACGTCTCGGCTCCCGATGACCTACCACCGGGCGACCTCCCCGACCAGGCACTCGGTTTCCGGGTCGGTGGCTACGGCATGAAGCAGTTCACCGACCTGTTCACCAGCCGCCAACTCATGGCCCTCACCACCTTCAGCGACCTCGTTAGCCAAGCCCGCACCCGCGTCATCAGAGACGGCGGGGTCCCTGCCCATGCGGACGCTGTCGCTACCTATCTTGCAGTCGTTGTGAGTCGCCTGACCGACTACCAGTCGACGATCACTACCTGGGCGAGCAACCCCCAGATGGAGATTCTCCGGAACATGTTCACTCGGCAGGCGATTTCCATGACGTGGGATTTCGGGGAAGGCAATCCTTTCGCAGCAAGCTCCGGGAGCCTTGAGAAGATGATCGGCGCAGTCGCGGAAGCGCTTGAACGGCTACCAGCGTCAGGGCGCTGCATCGTCGCCCAAGCTGACGCAATCACGGCCGTTCAGTCGCGCGGGCTATTAAGCACAGACCCGCCCTATTACGACAACATCGGATACGCCGATCTCTCCGACTTCTTCTACGTGTGGCTGCGGCGCACTCTGGGCAACATCTACCCACGACTCCTCGGCACGATGTTGGTGCCGAAGAGCGAGGAGTTGGTCGCAAACCCCTTCCGCCATGGCGGCAGCGGGCAAGCGAAGGACTTCTTCGAACAGGGCTTCCGCGAGGTGTTCTCGAACGCCCGGAGATGGGCACTCCCGGACTTCCCGATCGCGGTCTACTACGCGTTCAAGCAGAGCGAGGCTGACGAGAAGGGAGAAGCGTCGACTGGCTGGGAGACTCTGCTCGAGGGCATGGTTCGTTCGGGCTGGGAGATCACCTCCACTTGGCCGATTCGAACGGAGAGCAGTGGCCGGATGCGTGACATCGGCTCGAACGCGTTGGCGTCCTCGATCGTGCTGACGCTTCGGCCACGCCCTGACGACGCCCCGACCACCGACAGGAGGGGGTTCATCGCCGCCCTCGAGGCTGAGCTCCCGAGCGCTCTGCGGAGGCTGGAGCAGGGCCAAGTGGCGCCCGTGGATCTGCCGCAGGCGGCGATCGGCCCGGGCATAGCGGTGTTCAGCCGCTACGCCGGCGTTCTTGAATCGGACGGCTCGAAGATGACGGTCCGGTCGGCGCTGGCGCGGATTAACGAGATCCTCGACCAGGTGCTCAACGAGCAGGAGGGCGACTTCGACACCACCACGCGGTTCGCCCTGGCCTGGTATCGCCAGCACGGCTACGCGGTCGGGAAGTTCGGCGACGCCGATAACCTTGCCCGTGCCCGGAACACCAGCGTCGACCTTCTCGATCGGGATGGCATCTTGACGAGTCGCGCCGGCAACGTGCAGTTGCTAAGAGCAGCCGACCTTTCGGCGGACTACGACGTCACCGTGGATCGTCATACGAGCACCTGGGAGGCGTTGCACCACCTCGTCCGTGTGCTCGAAAAGGACGGCATCGGCCCGGCCGGGGAGTTCCTGCAGGCTGCCTTGGCCCGCCCGGACGACGCGGTCGACGCCGACTTGGTCAAGGAGCTGGCACACCTGCTGTTCCGGATCGCCGAGGGCAACAACGCGACCAAGGACGCGTTGAGTTTCAACGCGCTAGTGACGAGTTGGCCCGAGATCATGGACGTGGCCCGCGCCGAGCGACCGGTGACAGTCGGAGCGCAAGGGACGTTCGATTTCGACGAGGAAGGTGTCTGACCATGGGTTTTCTCACACCCATGTACGAACTTGGTGAGTATGTGAAGTGGACCCGTTCGGGGGAGATCCAGCTGCCCGACTTCCAGCGTGGCTACAAGTGGGAGGACGAACGCATCCGGCAGTTGCTGGTCACGGTGCTGCGGGGCCACCCCATGGGCGCGGTGATGCTGCTCAAGTCGGGCAACGCCCAGGTCCGGTTCAAGCCGCGCGCGCTGGATGGTGTCGTGCTTGCCACCGGCACGGAGGCGAAGTACCTCCTGCTGGACGGTCAGCAGCGCCTCACCTCACTCACCCAGGCGTTGAGCAGCAACGGGGTCGTGTCGACGAAGGACGATCGAGGCAAGCTTTTGGAGCGTCGCTACTTCGTCCACATGGAGACGGCGCTTAGTGATCCGGGACGCGTCGATGAGGCAGTGATCTCGATCGCAGGCGACGGGGTCCGGCGGAAGAATTTCGGTAAGGATGTGGACCTCGATCTGAGCACGCCGGTCAGACAGCAGGCGGAGGGGTACTTCCCGCTGAACCTGCTGTACGGCGATTACATGAGCTGGGTGTTCGAGCTGGAGGATCACGCCCTAGGCAAGGCCTTCCACAAGCGGTTCATCCAACCTGCTGCCACCTACGACATTCCTGCGATCGTTCTGGACGAGGACACCGACAAGGCCGCAGTGGCGACGGTGTTCGAGAAGGTCAACATCGGTGGGCTCCCGCTGAACGTCTTCGAGTTGCTGACCGCGACCTTCGCGGGAGACGCCGGCTACTACGCCGCGACGAGGCAGGACTTCCGGCTCAACGACGACTGGCACGACACCCAGGCGAGCTGGGCGCACCACCCCGTCCTGAGCACTGTCAGCAACACCGACTTCCTGCAGGCCGTCACGATGCTCGCGACCCGGAAGCGGAATCTCAACTCCTCCGCCGGGCGGGCTCCGGCCATCTCCGCTAAGCGCGAGGACGTGCTCAAACTCGAATTGGAGGACTACCTGGAATGGCGGGTGCCGTTGCGCGAGGCGTTCGTGTGGGCGTCGACGCTGCTCGCCGACTGGCACATCTTCTCCGCGCGCGACGTTCCCTACGCGTCCCAGCTGGTACCACTGGCCGCCATCCGAGTGGTGCTGGGTAAGGACGCCGACCTCATCGGAGTCCGCGAACGCCTGAGCCGCTGGTATTGGTGCGGGGTCCTGGGTGAGCAGTACGGCTCGGCGACCGAGACGCGCTTCGCCCGCGACATCGAACAGGTTCCGGCGTGGGCGCGCGACGAGTCAGCTCCGGCGCCCCGCACGGTGGCGGACGCGAGCTTCGTGGAGTCACGCCTGCTGTCGTTGCGCACCCGGAACGCTGCCGCCTACAAGGGCATCGCGGCGCTGATCCTCTCGCGCGGGGCGCGGGACTGGATGGAGGACAAGGCACTCGACAAGGTCCAGTACACCGATTTGGCAGTCGACATCCACCACGTCTTTCCCCAGAAGTGGTGCAACGACCAAGGCATTGACGAGCAGCGCCGGGAAAGCATCGTCAACAAGACGATGATCTCCGCCCGCACCAACCGCGTCATCGGCGGCGTGGCCCCGTCCTCGTACTTGGCCACCATCGAGGCACGCGCACAAATTGGCGGGCCGGTGCTGGATGGTCTGCTCGCCTCCCACCTGATCCCCGCGGGTTTCCTCAGGCTTGACGACTTCGACGCCTTCTTCCGCGCGCGCCGAGGCGCATTCTGCGACTTGGTGGAGAAGGCGATCGGCAAGGAAGTGCAGCGGGACGTCGACGACGGGTCGTCCGGAGAGGACTCTGCGGCCTTTGAGCAGGAGTCCCTGGTGGACGCTCACTCCGAGGGGGAAGACTGAGATGTCAGTTCCGACTGCTAACCACAGCCGCGACTACCACGCGCACATGCTTTGTGAAGCGGGTGATGGATGGCTGCCACGGGCCATCGACCAGATTAGTTGCTGGCTTCGCGAGAAGCATCTAGACGTCGATCTCGACGGACCCGTCGACTTCGAGGCGGCCGGCGCCAAGCTATCCGTTCGTCGGCTCTCCGACGCCGCTGCGGACGACCTCAGACTGAACCTGGTCGAGAGCAACGACACCGGGGTCTGGACCACTGAACTCCACGCCCATGACGATCTGAACGGCGCGGATTGGATCACGCTGTCGGTGCGAAGTGGGCACGGCGGCTTCGTCAATGTGCCACGGCTTGCCCGCTACCTCATGCAGGTGCTGCCTCTGGGAGACGCCTCGATCGAGTTCACTGCTGGGCATCAGATGTTCCACGTCACCGAGGTGGATCGCTTGCTCGCACTGCTCGAGGACAACTCCCGGCATGGCTTGGTCTTTGTGGCGGGGACGGACGACACGAGCGGCATCCCTGTGCCTACCTTCGCTCAGAAGGTTGGCGATTGGGCCAAGGAGGTCTACGGGCTAGCCCAAGTGATCGTCCTGGATCCGGCCGCCACCCGCGACTTCCAGTCGCGGGCCGGCGCGCGCGTCGGCGCTCCGCCGTGGACCATCCGTACCTATCACCCAGGCGTCCGCTTCGATGATCCTCTGGACGCCCGCAGGCACCGCATCCTTGGCACTGAGAGCTTGGGGAGCCGCCGGGATCAGGACATCAGGCGCCTTCTCGGAGACATCGCCCGCCAGCAGGCCGCCACACGGCCCGAGGATCCAGGGGTTCTGCGCGCGCGTCGCCGCCTTGAGCGTTTCGAGAACCGCCGCCTGCTAGACGCCCTGCAGCCCATTCCGGCGCCAGGGCCTCCCACCAGACCACCTGCGCCCGTCCCTGAATCCCCCGATGGCACCCAGGGAGAGCTGGCACTGGTCAGGCGCATTCTGGGCTTGGAGCAGATCACCGAGGAGTCTCTGGTCGACCTCGTCGAGCGGACGCGGCAACTCGCCGGCGCCCGCGCGGCGCTCGCCGCTCTCCAGCAACGCGTTGACGAGCTTCAGACTCGCCGCGAGAAGCTGGAGGACGGAACCGTCGAGCTGCGAGGGGCGCTGGAAGACGCCCAGTTGGAAGCTGAGTTGGTCCGGCTTGATCTGGACGACCGCGACGCCCGGCTCAACTGGCTGACGGAGCGGCTCAAGAGCCACAATGACTTCGAGGCGAGCTACGCTGAGACGCCCGCCGAGTACCTTCATGTCAGGCCCAAGACCTTTGGCGACCTGTTGAAGCGCATGCAGGACATGCCTGGCGTCGAGTTCACGGGCGATGTGTCCGAGGTTGAGAGGCTCAACCAGATCGACACCAACGATGCCGCCCTCAGAACCGCCTGGGATGCGGTGCTCGCGTTGAATGACTACGTCCGCGCTCGGACGTCAGGAGCGTGCACTCAAGGGTTGGACCACTACATCGAGCACACGCCCTCGGGGTACCGTACCTTCCCCAAGGGGAAGTTCGCGGAGACCGAGACCGGGATCACGATGAGGGGCTACGGGAAGGAGCGGATCTTCCCGGTGCCCTCCGAGGTCACCCCACGGGGGCAGGTCGCGATGAAAGCCCACTTCAAGCTCGCCCGCATCGGCATGACCAGTCCGCGCATGCACATCTACGACGGACACCCGCAGGTGCCGAGGGTGTTCGTCGGGTACATGGGCGCCCACCTCACCAACACCCAGACCAA
>JAEXCA010000255.1 GCA_023393755.1 Actinomycetes bacterium
AGGAGCTGGCGTCGTGGCCGCGCCGGGGGCTCGGGGACGTCGCCTCCCAGGCGGTGCAGCGCACGCTGGTGGTGGCGATGGTCGATCCGACCAACATCATCGCGCTGGACGACATCACCTCGATCACCGACATGGTGGTGGATCCGGTGGTGGTCGCGCGGGACGCCCTCGCCCAGGTGTTCGAGCGCTACATCCGCTCCGACGACGAGTTGAGCGATCTGTCGGCGGTGCTGGAGGCGGACGCCGCCCAGGATCCGCTGGCGATCACCGAGAACATCGAGGGCGGTGCGGACGCGCCGCCGGTCGTCCGGTTCGTCAACCTGCTGATCGCCCAGGGCGTCAACGACCGGGCCAGCGACATCCACATCGAGCCGGGGGAGCGGGAGCTCACCGTCCGGTTCCGGATCGACGGCGTACTGCACGAGATGCAGCGGGCGGATCGCTCCATCCAGGACGGCATCACCTCCCGGCTGAAGATCATGGCGAACATCGACATCGCCGAGCGCAGGCGTCCCCAGGACGGCCGGATCTCGCTGCGGCACGAGGGCCGGCAGATCGACCTGCGGGTGGCGACCCTGCCGACTGTGTGGGGCGAGAAGATCGTGATGCGCATCCTGGACACAGCCGGGAACGCGATGACGATGGACGATCTGCAGCTGTCGCCGGTCAACCGGGAGCGGTTCGAGAAGGCGATCAACCGTCCGCACGGCATGGTGCTGGTCACCGGACCGACCGGCTCGGGCAAGTCGACCACCCTGCACACCGCGCTGCACGCGGTCTCCAGCGCCCAGGTGAACGTCATCACCATCGAGGATCCGGTCGAGTTCCGGATGCACGGCATCAGCCAGATCCAGGTCAACCCCAAGGCCGGCCTGACCTTCCAGGCGGCGTTGCGCTCCGTGCTGCGAGCCGACCCCGATGTCGTCCTGGTCGGCGAGATCCGCGACCAGGAGACCGCGATCATCTCGATCGAGGCGGCGCTGACCGGTCACCTGGTGCTCTCGTCGTTGCACACCAACGACGCGCCCAGCGCCCTGACCCGGCTGGTGGAGATCGGCGCCGAGCCCTACCTGGTCGGGACGGCGCTGTCGGCCGCCGTGGCCCAGCGGCTGGCCCGGCGGCTGTGCCAGCGCTGCAAGCAGCCCCTCACCCCGGATCCGGAGCTGCTCAGCCGGATCGGCTTCCAGATCGAGGCCGGCCAGCCGCCGACCTTCTTCCGCGCGGCCGGCTGCCAGACCTGCTCCAACACCGGTTACCGCGGCCGGCTCGCGCTGCACGAGGTGATGGTGGTCACCGAGGAGGTCGAGCACCTGGTGGTCCGCAACGCCACCGGTAACGAGGTGCGCAAGCTGGCCGTCGAGCAGGGCATGGTCCCGCTCCGCAACGACGGCTGGGCGAAGGTCGCCGCCGGCCTGACCACCATCGAGGAAGTCCTACGCGTCTCCGCGTGACCCCGCCTAGCCGGCCCCTCGATCCTCGCCGCACCTCGCTGCTCCTCGCTGGTGAGCCCTGCCGCCCGCGCCGACCGCTTCCCTTCCCGTCGAGCGCTTGCCCCCGGGGTGTGGCGTTCGACGTGAAGGGAAGCGCTCGATGAGTAGGGCGGTCGCGGGGTTGCGCCCGCCCGGAGGGGGGTGCGGCGGCGGGTGGGCGTCCCAGATTCGATGACCGCTTCCTCCTGACGTCGAGCGCTGTGCCGGGGCTGTGGCGCTCGACGGGAGGGGAAGCGGTCGATGCGGAGAGCCGGGGCCTAGGCGGACGCGAACCAGGGGTGGCGTTCGCGGCGGCGAGTCTCCATGGCCCGGCGGAGCCGGGGCTCGAAGCCGTGATTCCACAGCTCTGGCCAGGCCCAGCGAACCACCCACCAGGTCTCGTCCGACAGCAACTGCTCGCGCCGCTTCTCGTGCATGATCACGGCCGTCGCGGACTGGCCGGGCTTGAGCAGTTGGTCGTACTTGATGGCGCCGTCGAACTCGCCGATCACCCCGAACTCCTCCCAGCAGAAGTCGACTCGTGCCAGGAAGATGCCGTTGGCGTTGTACACCGTGCGTTGCAGCACTGGGGCGGGCAAACCGGCTTCAGCTATTCGGACGCGGCTGAGCGACTCGCCGGCGCTCCCGGCGCGTTCGTCGGCGAACAACAATGCGCGGTGCGCCATTCGGCAGCCCCGTCCCTTCTCGGTCAGGGCGAGCAACTCCGCGCGGTCCAGACCGCGCGCCAGTGCCGCGTCCGCCACCATCACCGCTTCGGCGAACGGCAGGCTCCGGACCAGATCGGTGACGGTTCGGGTCAGGCTGGTCACTGGAAGGCCGTTGACGACCTCGGTCTCGTGTTGCTCGAGGCGTCCGATACGGGTGTGCAGCGTGCGGGTGATGGTTCCGTGGCCGCCCCCGGTGCGGACGGCCACAACCTCCTTCGTCCGCTTTGCGAGGAGCGGGAGGCCATGGACCGCCGCTGCAGAGGTATGTGAGAAGTACGTGTTGGGACCAAGCGCGGGCGCGGTGGCGATCAACCGCGGCCGGAGCAGTTGCTGTTTGTCGGACGCGGGTGGCCGCAGGTAGACGCCCCGGCGCAGCCGAACCAGTCGCTGGCTGGCGAGTTCGGAGTCGAGTTCGGACCTGGTGCGACCCGCGTCCGTCCATTGCTGGGTAGTGATGATGGTGCCCACGGGCTGTGATGTGTTTGTCATGCCCGTCCACTTTCGCCAGGCGGACGCCTATTGTGTCAGTTGTCCACAGCCGCCGGTCACTGACTGCGTTGTCCACAGCGAGCGCCATCGTTCCCGTCGAGCGCTCGTGCCCAGGGCGTGGCGCTCGACGCGAAGGGAAGCGGTCGGTGGATGGGGTGGCCGGTCGGCTGGCGCTGGGCGTCAGGTGGCGGGGTGGGCGTCGCCGGGGCCGGGGTCCTCAGTTTCGTCGAGCGCTTCCCTTACCGTCGAGCGCTTGTGCCCTGGGGGTGGCGCTCGACGTTTGGGGAAGCGGTCGGTGGACAAGGGTACGCCGGACGACCGGGCGACGGGACGGACGGACGCGAGCGCGGGGCTACTGGTTGTTGAGCTCGCCGTAGATGCTGAACATGGGCAGGTACAGGGTGAGCACCATGCCACCGATCAGGACGCCGATCAGGACGATCAGGATCGGCTCGATCGTGCTGGCGAACTGCTCGGTGGCGGTCTTCGCTTCGGCCTCGTACAGGTCGGCGACCGTGCCGAGCATGTCCGGCAGGGTGCCGGACTCCTCGCCGACGGAGACCATCTGGGCGACCATCGGCGGGAAGACGCCTGCCTTCGCCAGCGGGGTGGCGAACGACTTGCCGTCCCGCACCGACTGCTGGACGGCCGCGATCGCCTGCTCGACCGCCCAGTTGTTGGCGGCCTGGCTGACACTGCTCAGCGCCTGGATCAGCGGGACGCCGGCGGCCAGCGTCATCGACAGGTTGCGGGCGAACCTCGCCACGGCCAGCTTGGTGACCAGCGGGCCGAACAACGGCAGCTTGAGCTTCCACGGGTCGATCGTCCGGCGCACCGCGACCGTGTTGCGGTTCTTCATCCACCAGAACCAGCCGGCCACGCTCAGGCCGATCATCAGCGGCAGGATCCACGCCATGTTGTGCGAGATGTTCACCAGGATCTGCGTGGGAAGCGGCAGTTCGCCGCCGAGTGAGGCGAACATCCCCTCGAACACCGGCACGATGAAGGTGACCATGAAGACCACCGCCAGCAGGGCGATGATCAGCACCACCATGGGATAGGTGGAGGCGGCGCGCAGCTTGTCCCGCAGTTCGGCGTCCGACTGGTAGGTCTTGGCGATCAGGGCCAGCGAATCGCCCAGGAAGCCGCCGGTCTCGCCGACCCGCACCAGGCTGACCATCAGCGGTGGGAAGGCATTGGGGTACTTGGCCAGCGCCGCGGAGAAGGAGAGCCCGGCCTCGACATCGGCCTCCACCGAGGTCAGCGAGGCCCGCAGGCCGGCGTCCTCGGTCTGTTCGATCAGGACGGCGAGTGCCCGCATCAGCGGCAACCCGGCGTTGATCAGGCCGGAGAGCTGTCGGGCGAAGACCGCCAACGGCTTGAGCTTGACCCGGCGCTCGCTGTCCGGGAAGAGCTTGATCTCCTGGTTGAGCCCGGTCTTGGAGACCGGGGTCACGTCGAGCGGCATCAGCCCCTGGGCGCGCAGCTTCGACACCACGGCGGGCTGGCCGTTGGCTTCCAGCACGCCCTTCACCACGCCGCCGCTCTTGGCGTCGACGGCGCGGTAGGCGTATTCGGCCAACAGTGCCATCACAGGCTCCCGCTGCGGTACTGGGTCTGGTGGAGCAGCCACTCCTGAGCGTCCAGGTCATCGGCTCGCACCCGGACGCCGTCCAGCGTGCGTGGATCGACCGCGTACTGCTGGGCGATCTGCTTGGTCACCTTGCCGGAGGCGACCAATTCGCGAAGGCTCATGTCGAGCGTATGCATCCCCAGCGACACTCCCGCCTGCATCGCTGAGTAGAGCTGCTCGACCTGGCCTTCGCGAATCAGGTTGGCCACCGCCGGGGTGTGGACCAGGATCTCGGTCGCCGGCACCCGTCCCTCCAACTGCGCGTAGGGCAGCAGGGTCTGGCTGACCACCCCCTGCAGGGTGTCGCCGAGCTGGGAGCGGATCTGGTTCTGCTGGTGGGCGGGGAAGGTGTCGATGATCCGGTCGATCGACTTGGCGGCACCCTGGGTGTGCAGGGTTCCCAGCACCAGGTGACCGGTCTCGGCGGCGGTCAGCGCGACCGAGATCGACTCCTGGTCGCGCAACTCGCCGATCAGGATGACGTCCGGATCCTGCCGGAGGATCCGCCGCAGCGCCTCACCGAAGGACGCCGTGTCCGCGCCGATCTCGCGTTGGTGGATCAGCGCCCGCCGGCTGGTGTGCAGATACTCGATCGGATCCTCGATGGTGATGATGTGGACCGGCAGGGTCCGGTTCACGATGTCGACCATCGCGGCCAGTGTGGTCGACTTGCCCGAGCCGGTCGGGCCGGTCACCAGGACGAGGCCACGCGGCTTCAGCGCCAGTTCGCGTACCACCGGCGGCATGACCAGTTCGTCCAGGGTGCGGATGGCGGTCGGGATGAGCCGGAACGCCCCGGCGAGCTTGCCCAACTGGCGGAAGATGTTCACCCGGAACCGGCCGGTACCGGGTATGGCATAGGCGAGGTCGACCTCGTTCTCGGCCTCGAAGGTCCGCTGCTGGTAGGGGTTCATCACGCTGCGCACAGCCGCCTCCAGCCAGGCGCTCGAGAGCGGCTGGGCGTGGCCGGGGATCGGTACCAGGTCGCCGTCCACCCGCATCAGTGCGGGGGCTCCCTCGGTCAGGTGGACGTCGGAGGCCCGCGCACCGGCTGCGGCATTCAGCATCAGATCCAGCGAACTGTAGGTCACGAGCGGGCTCCTAGGTGAGGCTGACGAAGACGAGACCGACGACGGCGAGAGTCAACTCGTTGTCGTCCTTTTCGCTGCTGGCGGTGACGCTCTCGATCTGCAGCAGCCTGGGTCCGACCCGTAGTCCGTCGAGGAAGCGATTGGCGGACTGCTGATCGGCGATGGACACGGTTATCGTCACCGGGAACTGCAGTTGATTGCTGTTTGCCGGGGTCGCTGGGGCAGGGGCCGACGCCGTGTCGGCGTCGGTGGTCGGCCCATCGCCACTGTCCGTGTCAGCTACATTCGCGTCGGTGGGCGCCTTCTCCGGTGTGGCGGACGGGGTGACTCCGGTGGCGGTCTGGGGGAGTTGCCCATTCACCACGGCGGCGTCCCTCGGCGTGAATGGAACACGCTCGCCGAACTCAACGCTCTCGATCCTGGCGCCGGCCTTGCCAGCCGCCTTGACCACCAGTTGGGTGACGTCATCGAGCTGGGGGATGCTGGGCAGTTGGTCCTGTAGGTCGGTGAGTTCCCGTTCGAGCTGCGGCAGTTCCGCCTCCTGAACCCGCAGGGCGTCGATCTGGGCCTGCAGCAGCTGGTTGGACCCTGCCACGTCCTGCTCCTGTGCGTTGAGCGCGCGGGCTTCGAAGTAGATCGGCAGGGCGGTCAACATGGTTCCAGCCACCAGGGCGATCACGACCAGGAGGGTGCCGGCCAGGTTGATCAGACGTCGGGAGGCGATCATCGGACACCTGCCTGGAGAAGGTGATCGCCGCTGTAGTGGGTCTGGTTGATCACGAACTCCACCACGAAGGTGTACTCGCCGTCGTCGGCGGCAGTAAGTGAGCCGGCGTCCGCAGCCAGTGCAACGTCCAGGGCCCGGAGGTCGTCGACCATCCGGTTCTGATCGGCTGGATCGGCCGTGGTGACCGTCAGGCGGCCGAGGGCGCCGATTCCTGCGACCGGATCTGTTCCGGCCCCAGGATTCGCACCGGTGGTCAGCTCGAAGCCGGTGAGCTTGGCGCCCCTGGGCAGGGCCCGGGTGAGGTCGGCGAACAGCGCACGCCATTCGATGTCGTTGCCCATGGCCGCGGTACGCAGCCCGGAGAGGGCCGTCCGCTCGGTCAGGGCTTGGCTGACGTGGGAGAGGCTGGCGAGTTCCACGTTCAACCCCATCGTCCGTGCCTGTTCAGCCGCCAGTTGCTGCTCGGCGAGACCTCGCCCCCAGTAGGCGGCAACCACCAGACCCGAGACCACCAGCGCGGTGGCCACCAAGCCCGCAGCCCAACGGCGGACCAGGGCACCGGCCGCGCGGCGTTGCAGCTCGCTGGCCGGCAGCAGGTTGACCCGGGGAACGCCGCCGAGGACGAGACCGGAGTTCTTCGTCCTGCCCTTCGGCCTCGGATCGGGCTTCGGCTTGGCTTCGGGCTTCGGTCGGGTCCGCTTGGCCATCAGTTCTCCTCTCCGAGGACGACGCCGAGGGTGGTGACCAGGCCGGCGGCCAACCTGCCCGGCGGCGGCGTGACGCGACCGGCCGGCATCAGGTTGTTCACGTCGATGGTGAACACCGGGGCGTCGACGGTGCTGCTCATCAGCTGGAGCAACCCGGGTGCGTCCAGTGCCGGACCGGTGACGAAGACTGAACTGACCGGGCTGGCACCGGGGCGGCTGGCGTGGAAGCTCAACGTGGTGCGGATCCGTCCGACCAGGTCGGAGATCGCGGGGGATTCGGGGTCCGCTACGGATACGGCGACCGCGCGGCGGGCCTGGGGCAGCTGCTCCGGGCGTACCTCGGCGAGCTGCTCCGGGCGCCCTTCCGCGTCCTCCAGGCCGAGGTCGAGCGGGATGATCCGGGCGAACCGCGGGACCCCATCCTGCGCAACCACGAGGTTCGTGGTGTGCTCGCCGATCGCGACGACGGCGACCGTTTGACCAGGCGGGCCGACGACCTTGGCCACTCGAGCCAGCCCGAACGGCACGAAGTCGACCGCTCGGGTGCGGATCCGCGCCCGGTTGAGGGCACCGATCAGCCCCTCGATGGTCTCCGAGACGGCGGCGACCAGCAGGCCGTGCACCTGGCCGTCCGATTCGGCTATCGG
Organism: Actinomycetes bacterium; assembly: GCA_023393755.1. GTDB lineage: Bacteria > Actinomycetota > Actinomycetes > Propionibacteriales > Propionibacteriaceae > Propionicimonas. Next base: position 7,492 of record JAEXCA010000255.1, read on the forward strand.
GTAGAAGTCGAGCACCGCCTGCTCGGGCGGAACGGGCAGCAGGTCCTGTACGTCGAAGGGGAGCGCGGCGCGCATCAGGTCGGGCCGGAGCGCCGGTGCCGAGTGTTCGCGGACCAGGATGCGCCGGTTCGAGACGCCGACCACCACCTCCTTGGCCTTGATCCCCGCCTGGCTCCACAGCTGGGTGACCGCCATCGCCACCGCGTCGGTGTCGAGCACCTCGGAGTCCTTGGCCGCGCCGGGCGGCAACGGCACCTCACCGGCCGCGATCAGGGTGGGACGCTTGCCCCGGCTGACCTCGACGGCGCGGATCCCGGCCTCGTTGATCTCCAGCCCGACGATGGTTCTGGCCACTATCGTTCCCCCTTGTCAATCGTTAAGTCGCCAGCCGTCAACAACCTCGAACCATGGCCGAGCTTGTCGAAGCCTCGTTGTCCGTTCAATGACAACGGGAGTGGATCCAGCAGGGTCGCGTACATGATCAGCCTCCCTAGACGAGCCCGGAGAGACCGAGGTAGAACTGTGCGATCGCGGTTCCGGCCAGGGCACCCGTCCAGGCGCCGGCGATCATCCAGGGACCGAAGGCGAGCGCGGTCTTGCGTCCCGCTCGGCGGGTCGCTAGCAGGCCGACGCCGTAGAGCCCACCGAGGATGAAGGCGGCGATCGCCCCGACCGCGACCGCCGCCCACCCCAGCCAGCCCAGGTGCAACCCGACAAGGCCGGCCAGCTTCACATCGCCCGCCCCCATCGCCCCGGGGCGGGCCAACCACAACAGGGCATACAGCCCGAACAACACGGCGGCCCCGACTCCCGCCCGCAGCAATGCCCACCAGTCCGCCCCCAGCAGACAGGCCAGGGTCAACAGCGCGACGCCGACCGCATAGCCGGGTAGCACAATCACGTCGGGGAGCCGTTTGGTTTCGAGGTCGATCAGGGTGAGCGCCACGCTGCTGCCGGCGAACCACCAGAACGCCAGCAGCACGCAGATGCCGGCGGCCAGAGTCGGTGCCACTTGCTGCCAGGGCAGCAGGACGGCGATCGCCGCGAACAGCACCCCGGTGGCCAACTCCACCACGGGATACCGGACGGAAATGGGCGCGTGGCAGTTGGCGCAGCGTCCGCGCAGTGCCAGCCAGGAGAGCACAGGGATGTTCTGCCACGGCTTCACAGCCGCGTCGCAGATAGGGCAGCGGCTCTCTCGTAGCAGGGAGATGCGGGCCGGCACCCGATATGCGACAACGTTGAGGAAGGAGCCGATCACCAGGCCGAACAATCCGCAGAACACGAAGGCGAGGATCATTCTTCGCAACCCTCTTTCGAGCACTCCCGCTGGACCAGCTTGGTCATGATCAGCCCACCTGCGCCCGCGCCGTCGGCACCGCCTGCGACGCCGCCTCCCGGGAACCCGACCTTGACACCCTCCATGTCGATCTGGCCGCCGTAGTTGAAGGCTCCGCTGTACATCGTGCCCTTGAAGGTCCCGCCGCCGCTCACCTTGATGCACCCGGGTGTGTAGAGGAAGGTCGGCACCGAGATGTTGGTGTGGTTGAGATCGATCGAGCCTGTGCCCGAACAACTCGGGCTGGCCAACGGCTGGTCGTTGTCCTCGGTGTCAGGAACGATGATCCACATCTTCGGATCGCCAGCGGCAGTTGCCGACTTGGTGACCTTGAGGGTCGTGAGATTGAAGGTCGACGAGACCAGCACGATGTTCGTCTGGATGGCTGGCGCGGGGTTGCCGCCGTTGTTGGACGTAAGCCCGCCGGAGCATCCCCGCGCGTCGAGGATGGTAGGCGTCGTCAGGTTCTTCAGGTTCTTCCAGCCGGTATTCGGTGAGGAGTTGAACGATGTACAGTCCGCGGGGGTCAGTGTCCAGAGCGCATAGCCTCCCCAATCCGCTGGGCTGAAGTTGTAGTCCCGCCAGGGCAGATACGCCGGTGCGTCCGGTGCACTGACGCTGGCAGGGCGAACGATACTGCCGCCGACCTGCGCGTGACCGCCGGCCGGCAGGTTCACGGAGGTCTGCCAGGATGCCGTCACCATCTTGCCCACTGGTGCGATGAGGTTCCCGCCGACCTTGGCATCCCGCAGGGTGACGTTGCCCTTCGACCTCAGGTTGCCGCCGATCCTGCGGCTACTGTCCCAGGCGAGTTCGACATCGGTCCCTGAGATGTAGTCACCGTCGATCGAGCCCAACCAGATGTTGTTGCCACTGGTTGCGGCGCTGGTGGCGTTGCCCTTGATGCGGTCGTTGTTCGAGCTTGTGATCAGTCCGCCCGCCCAGACGTCGCCAGCGATGACGCAACTGCCGTTGCCGTAGAAGTTGCCGGCAACCACAAGGTTGGCGTCGATCTTGTTCTGGCAGGTGAAGTTGCCGTTGGCGATCGTGATGCGAAGTAGTCCGCCCGAGGGGTCGGTCGAATCGGTCTCCAAGGTGAAGGTCGCGCCCGAGAAGAAGGTCATGTGGTCGACATCGTCATCGACTTCGACGATCTCGAACTCGTAGGTCGCCTTCACTCGGGCATCCGCGCTGTCATCGCCGTGACCGACTGACTTGAACGTGACGACGTTCCCCACGACCGTGCAGGTGACGTCATAGGCGGGTGCACTGTCGGTGCTCAGGTTGGCGTGAGCGCAGTTGGTGGTCCGTTTGAAGGCCGCGAGAGCGGCGGCGAGCCCAGCGTCGGCGGCCTGCCTGGCCTGGGTTGTGGCTCGGGTCGCCGCCAGCGAACGTGTGGTGCTGGTGACGACCGTCGCCACCGTGACCGCGAACATGGTGAGCACCAGCATGATCACTAGCACGGAGACCAGCGTCGAGCCGGACTGGCTGCGGCGCAAACGACGGAGGAGTTTCACCAGCATGCTGTCGGGCTCCCTGCTCCGGCTGCCTGGGGGACCGAACCACCCTCCAGGACCACTTCGGTGCCGGCATCGCCGACGAGCACTTCGAGCCCGTACAACAGTTGGGTACCGGATCGACGGAAGGGAACGTTGCCGCCCGACGGACCCTCCATCGTCCCACTCACACTGATGACCAGTTCGGTCCAGCCCTCGCTGCCGTGATTCAGCGGGCTGGTAATGGCGCCGGAAGACGCCTTGTAGTACAGGGTGCCCGCCGAGAGCGACCACCCCCGGCATTCCCATTCACTACCGTCGCCGACCGCTACTCGCGCCCGCAGGACGCTTCCGCTGATGTCGAATGCGCTGGAGTTCCGAATACTCGCTTGAAGTGAACTGATCGCCACCGAGACTGATCCGGTGGCGGCATCACGGTCGCGTGTCTTCGCTTGCGCGGACATAGCGGAGGCAAACATCGCCACTAAGCCCACCAGCACGATCACACTGACGGCTATGTACACGATCACCTCCGGAAGACTCATGCCGGCTTCGTCACGAAACCGGCGGCGCGATGTGCGAACGGTCATGCTGTGCTCACCACAATCTCGGTCGCGAGGACAGCCAATGGACCATCCGCGCTGGAGTCCTTCACCTCCACCGTCACCGTCAAGGTGCCGGGCAGCGCCGGGCAGGTGGCGGGGGTCACTTTGATCTTGGCCCGGAGCCCGGTCCCAGCGGGATCGGGAACGTTGTCGCTCTGCTTCCCGCGAACCGTTGCGCACGAAGACTCGCCGTCGTTCGGAAACTCCGCCCGAATGGACTCCAGGGTGGCGTTGGCGAAGGCGGTGGCGGTCACCGTCGAACGATTCTCAAGACTCGCCTTCATCGGGACGATGAGGAGCGGGAGGACCGCCATCGCCATGAACATGAGGATGAACATGGCAATGACGATCTCGATCAGGCTGAAGCCGGCCTGGCCGGATCTCGGGAATGAGCCGCACGGCTGACGGATGCTGTGCATGGTTCTCCCTAGCGGAAATCCAGTGTCATGATCGCTTGGTCGGGGCCTGTGCATCACACAGGCC
>JAEXCA010000098.1 GCA_023393755.1 Actinomycetes bacterium
CGCCGCCCGCCCCGGACACCCCACCACCGAACACCTGCTCGCCACCACCGCGGAGGTCTCCGGCCAGGTCGCCACGCTGAGCCGCGGCGGCCTCACCCTGCGGGTGTGGCGGCACCCCGCCGATCCCCGGCTGCCCGGGCTCGCGCCGGCCTGCGATCCGGCCACCGTGCTGGACTGGCTCGCCGCGGCCGAACCCCGGCTGCGCGAGGCCCGATCCCTGCACCTCGACCTGCTGGCCTATCGACCGCTACGCCGCGCCGTGCTGCGGGCCACCGCGGACGGCGAGCACTTCTACCTCAAGGTGATGCGACCCGGCTACGACGACCGGCTCGCCACCCGCCAGGAACTGCTGGCCGACGCCGACCTCACCGTCCCGCTGCTGGCCCGGCCCGCGCCCGGTGTGCTGATCTCGCCCGGCATCCCCGGACGTTCGCTGGCCCACCGCCTGGTCGAGTGGCAGCACGGTCGCGGGAAGCTGCCCGCGCCCGGCGACCTGACCGCCCTGCTCGACCGCCTCCCGCCCGCCACGCTCTCCCTGCCGAAGCGGTCGTCCTGGAGCGAGAACCTCGACTTCCACGCCGCCACCGCCCGCCAGCAACTGCCCGCCGAAGCCGGCCGGATCGACGCGCTCGCCGGCGCCGTCGCCGACGTCCTCGGCGAGGGACGGCACGGACCGGTGGTCGCCACCCACGGGGACTTCTACGAGGCGAACATCTTCGTCGACGGCACCACCCTGCGGTTCATCGACATCGACTCGGTCGGGCCCGGGCTGCGGGAGGACGACCTGGCCTGCTGCCTGGCCCACCTCGCGGTGCTGCCCGACCTCGACCCCGATGCCTACCCGCGGATCCCCGAGGTACTGGACGCCTGGCAGCACGCCTTCGAACAGCAGGTGGACGCCCGCGACCTCCGCGCCCGGACGGCCGGGGTGCTGCTCAGCCTGATCTCCGGGGCCGAGCCCGACCAGGCACTGCGCCGGCTCGAGATCGCCGAGCACTACGCCGCGTCCGCCCGGTAACCGGACACTGGGACCCAGCACAGATGAGAGAACTCTCATCCAGGCGCTGCGGTTGCCCTCATCTACCCCACTTACGCTGACACAGTCGAAAGGGAGGGATCATGCCGCTGTCGAGATCCGCGATCGCCTGGGCCGTCTCCGGCACGCTGGGCGTCGGGACCTGCACGCTGGGCATTCTGGCGATGAACTCCGGGGTCACGGCCAACGCCGATCCCCAGCCGGCGATCGTCATCGGAGCCACCGCCCCCGCCTCACCCAGCGCCACGCCGACCGCCACGCCCACCGCGTCACCCACCCCCGGGCAGCCGACCCTGACCGCCAACACGGCTCCGACCGCGGTCACCGCGAAGACCCCGGTCTCGGCCAGGACGCCGGCCACCCCCAAGCCCAAGGCCACCAAGAAGGCCGCGTCGCCGCGGACACCGGTGTCGGCTAACACCCCCCGGTCGCCCAGGTCGGCGCCCTCCCGGGTCACCCCGCCGTCGCCGAAGAGCGCCAACTCCGGCGACTGAGCGCCGACGATCACTCCTGGACCGGCAGCTGCATATTCAGACCAGCCGATACCCCATGCCGCGGACGGTCTCGAAGTGCTCAGCACCCAGCTTGCGGCGCAGGTAGCGGACGTAGACGTCCACCACGTTGGAGCCGGGGTCGAAGTCGTAGCCCCAGGCGCCGGACAGCAGCTGCTCCCGGCTCAGCACGTGGCCCGGGTTGCGCAGGAACATCTCGGCCAGGGTGAACTCCCGGGCGGTGAGGTCGACGCCGCGTCCGGCCGCCGTGGCCCGGCGGGTGCGCAGGTCGAGGCTCAGGTCGCCGTGGGTGAGCACCATCGCCGACTCCGCGGCGTCCCCGGTCTCGGTGCGCAGCCGGAGCTGGATCCGGGCCAGCAGTTCCTCGAAGCTGAACGGCTTGGGCATGTAGTCGTCGGCGCCGGACTGCAGCCCGGCGACGGTGTCGGCCACCGACGATCGCGCGGTCAGCATGATCACCGGGGTGGTGACGCCCTGGCCGCGGATCCGGGAGAGCACCTCGAAGCCGTCGATGTCGGGCAGGCCGACGTCCAGCACGATCAGGTCGGCCTCGCCGCCGATCGCCAGGCTGACCGCGTTGTAGCCGGACTCCTCGACGATGGTCGCGAAGCCGGCCGCCTTCAGGCCCTTGGCGATGAACGCGGCGATCCGCGGCTCGTCCTCAACGATCAGAATCTGGCTCATCGTCCTCCTTCTGGTGGGGCACGGCCCGGGTGGGGATGACAATCGAGAACCGGCTGCCGGCACCCTCGATCGACTGCACCTCCACCCGGCCGCCGTGGGCGGCTGCGATGGACGACACGATGGCCAGGCCGAGTCCGGTGCCGGTGCCGCCGCGTCCCATCACCTTGCGGCTGAGGATCCGCTCGCGTTCGCTCTCGGGGATGCCGACGCCCTCGTCGCGCACCCACAGCGACAGTTCGCCGGCCGCCAGCCGGCTACCCATCCCGACCGTCGACCCGGCCTCGGAGTACTGCACGGCATTGGCGGCCAGCTGCAGCCAGGCCTGGGCGATCCGCTGCGGATCGAGCGGGACCTCGGTGTCCGCCAGCTGATCGAGCACCCAGCGCCGCTCCCCCAGGCTGCTGGCCTTGGCCAGGGTCTCATCGGTGAGCCGGGCGATGTCGACCTGCTCGGTGACCACGAAGTCGGGCTGTTCGGCCTTGGCCAGGGTGAGCAGGTCGTCCACCAGCCGGCGCATCCGGTCCAGTTCGTCCAGCACCAGGGCGCGGGTGGCGGTGACGTCCTCGGCGTCACCGGCGTCCATCAGCTCCAGGTGTCCGCGGACGATGGTCAGCGGCGTCCGCAGTTCGTGACCGACGTCGTCCAGCAGCTCACGCTGCGCACCGACCGCGGTCTCCAGCCGGTCGAGCATGCCGTTGACCGTGCCGGCCAGGGCCGACAGGTCGTCGTTGCCGCGGACTGGGATCCGCTGGGAGATGTCGGTCTCGGTGATCCGCTCGGCGGTCTGCCGCATCCAGCTGAGCGGCTGCAGCAGCCGTCCGACGAACAGCCAGATCAGCATCGCGACCAGCAGCAGCGAACCGAGCGCCACCAGAGCGAAGGTGGAGTAGACCGGCTGCAGGACGGCGCGCTCCATGCCCATGTCGGCCACCCGCACCAGTGCCCCGGGCTGGGCAGCACCGTTCCCACGGACCGGGACCACGACGTACTGGTAGTCGCGCAACGCCGTCCGCAACTCGCCCTGGACGACGCTCGCGCCGGCCGCCAACGGCAGTACGGCCGCGACCAACTCCGGATCCTCCTCGGGTCGCAGGGTGACCCCGTCCGCGGCGGTGAGTTCGATCTTGCCTGCCACGATCGCAAACGAGCCTTCCGACGGGGGATGCACGGCTCGCCGCATGGCCGCCCGCAGCAACTCCTTCACCCCGACGAACGGCTCGCCGGTCTCCGGGTCGTTGCCCTCGGCGAGCCGGGCCACCTCGTCCGCGGCCCGGGAGAGATCGCCGATCACCCGCTGCCGGGTGCTGGCCTCGCCCTGGACGTAGATCACCACGCCGGAGAGCACCAGTGCCAGCCCGGTCAGCACCATGACCGCCGCGATCACCCGGGCCCGGATGCTCCAGGCGGTTCGCGCAGCGCTCATCGTCCCAGTGTGCCGGAACCGCGAGCCCGGACGCCCCACCATGAGAGGACTCTCACTCCGGGAGACGACCGCCTGGTGGGAGCCCTAGAGTGTGCGCCATGAAAGCGGGGCCCCGGGCGAGCTCCGGACTGACCGTCCGGCAGCGGGTGCGCGATCTCTACCGCACCCCGCTGGGACGCGACATCGTCGACAAGATCCTGCTGCAGAGCGGCGCCCCGGCCGCGCTGACCAGGCTGGCCAGCGGCCTCCGCCTGTCGACCCTTGGCCGGCTCACCCGACGCTTCACCGGGCCCGGCCTGGTGGACGCCCTGCTCGGCCTGGTGAACCAGCACGCCGAGCCGGTGCCGGACGGCGAGCCGGCCGACGCCTGGTGGCGGGACGCGGTCTTCTACCAGGTGTACCCACGCTCGTTCAGCGACTCGAACGCCGACGGGATCGGCGACCTGCAGGGCATCATCTCCCGGCTGGACTACCTGGCCGACCTGGGGGTCGACTGCCTGTGGCTCTCGCCGATCTTCGCCTCGCCCAACCAGGACATGGGCTACGACATCAGCGACTACCGCGACGTGATGGCCGAGATGGGCACCCTGGCCGACGTGGACGAACTGATCGCCGGGTGCCACCGGCGCGGCATGCGGATCATCCTCGACCTGGTGGTGAACCACACCTCGGCCCAGCACACCTGGTTCCAGCGGGCGGTCGCCGATCCGGACGGCCCCTACGGCGATTACTACTTCCTGCGCGAGGGCTCGCCCGAACGACCGCCGAACAACTGGGACTCGTTCTTCTCCGGCCCGGCCTGGCGGTGGATCCCGCGGGCCGGGCGGTGGGCGCTGCACCTGTTCGCCGATCACCAGATGGACCTGAACTGGTCGAACCCGGCGCTGCGTGCCGAGGTGGCCGACATCGTCCGCTGGTGGCTGGATCGCGGCGTCGACGGCTTCCGGCTGGACGTGATCAACTACATCTCCAAGGCCGAGGGGCTGCCGGACGGCAACCCGTTCGTCGGCGAGTTGATGGACTTCACCGGCGTCGAGCACTACTTCTACGGCCCGCACCTGGACGAGTACCTGCGGGAACTGCGCCGGGAGGGGTTCACCCGGCCGGACGGCAGCGTCGCGGTGATGGTCGGCGAAACCCCGGGTATCGGGATCGAGGGCGCCCGGCTGCTGAGCAACACCAGCCGCGGGGAACTGGACCTGGTGTTCAACTTCGACGTGCTGGAGCTTCCCGGCCGCACCCGCTGGCACGACTACCGGTACGACCTGAACTATCTCAAGCAGTTCTGGCTGGGCTGGCAGGAGCGGCTGCGCGCGGGCGACTGGATCGCGCTCTTCCTCGACAACCACGACAACCCGCGGATGCTCAGCAAGGTCGGCTACGGGGCCGAGCGCGACCCGGCGGTTCGGACGGCGATCGCGAAGCTGCTGGCCACCCTGCAGCTCACCATGCGCGGCACCCCGTTCCTCTTCCAGGGACAGGAACTGGCCGCGGTGAACCAGGCGTTCACCAAGCTGGGCGATCTGCGGGACGTGGAGTCGCTGAACCGGTACCAGGAGTTGGTGGAGGCCGGGACCTCACCCGACGCGGCCTGGAACGAGATCATGGCCGGTGCGCGGGACCACGCCCGAGTACCACTGCGCTGGGGCGAGGACCGGTGCGAGGCCGTCCCGTGGCTCCCCGGCAAGGACGACGTCCCGGGCTTCACCGCAGCCGAGCAGCAGGCCGACCCCGACTCGGTCTGGCACTGGTACCGGCGGTTGATCGCGCTGCGCCGGGAGCACCCGGCGCTGACCCGCGGCTCCTTCCGTCCGATCGAGCCCGGGCGCAAGGACTACCTTGCCTACGTCCGGGAACTGGATGGCGAGGCCTGGCTGGTCGAGGCGAACCTCTCGGACAAGCCGTTGCGCCGCCCCCGCCACGGACTGAAGACCGAACCAGTCCTCGGGACATCCCGCCGAACCATGGGTCCGTGGGAGACAGCGGTCGGACGGATCATCCACTGATCGGCTGGCCAGCACTCGCACATCCGCACCGCATATGCCAGGCACATCCAGGGCGAAGACCCAACCCCGCGCATTGATGCCGCTTACCAACTCGTTTTGAGGCCTCATAAGCGGGATAGATGTGCAGTGAGCGACCTACCAGGGCTTGCGTTCGGCAATATGCGGCGCCAACTCGCGTCCGAGACCTGAGGGACTCAGCCTACGACCATCCAGATGCCTGGAAGCTCCTGAATGCTGAGACGTTTTCCAGGCACTCGCGGAGGAGCTAGCGGAACGCCAACTCGAGCAGGAGCCCGGCGCCGACGCGCTCTGCTTCCTTACCGATGTTCTGACGAGGTCGGTCAGTCGCCAAGGACCACGAGGGCATGGCCTGGGCTCAGGCTCCCAGCACGATGTTCAGGGTTGACGCCGCCAACACGAGGCAGGCCGGGGTCATCGTCCAACGTTCGGCGGGGCTGCGGGAGATCGCATTGAGCAGTATGCCGAGGGCGAAGTAGCCGAACACCACCCAGGTCAGCACGATCACCACACCGCTCCGGCCGCCGGGCAGCACACCTGACCGGCTGAGCAGCAGAGTGGCGAAGCCGGCGTAGACAAGTACCGATACCGCGCTGCCGATCCGGAGCCGCGGCGGGAGTACCTGGTGGGCACCTCCCCAAACGAAACGGCCATAGGGACGGCCGGACGCGACCAGCAACTGCAGAACAGCGAGGGCGGTCAGCAGCCCGATCACGATGACCAACGCGAGCGTGGTCATGCCCGCGCCAGTTCATCAAGCCATTGGGCAGTCAGGGCGTGGGCACGGAGGCCGTAGTCGAGGGTCGCTCGACGGTAGTGGGCAACGTCCCTGAGATCGTCGGGTACGGGGGTCGCTCCGAGTTCGCGGACCAGCGAGGCGAGCCGTTCGGCGTCCTGGTCGACCCGGGCGCGGATCACGGCCAGGCACTCGGCCCGTTCAGCCTGAGGTAGCCGGCCCAGCAGGTAGACCCTGGCGAGCATGGTCGGCTCCGGGTCCGACCCGGTGATGGGGCTGCCCATCCACTCCCACCAGGACTGTCGGCCAGCTTCGCTGATGACGTACAACCGCTTCCGCCGGCGGGTGTCGTCCGCGTCCGCCATGGTCACCCAGCCCTGCGCCTCCAACTGACGAAAGGCGTGCTGGATGCTGCCGAAACTGGCGGCATAGAACAGGCTGACACCGGCCGCGAACCGCTTCCGCACGTCATAGAGCGAGAGTGGCCCGTCCAGCAGCAGGCCGAGGATCAGGAACTGCATCATCACACAATATACCTAATAGGTATATTAGGCGAACCCGGCGATCAGGGGCGCCGGTCACCACCGCGGCTGAGCCGGCGATCGGTTCCCCGGCTTCGCCGCAGCACGGTCGTTATGACGGGACTGCCGTTCGTCGGCTGGCCGGTTCGCCGCATAACGGTCACTACGACCGGATGACCGAATCTCAGAACGACCGTGCTTTCAGCGAGCCGCCAGTGCCAGCCCCCGGACCGGCGCCATAACGACCGTGCTGCAGCGACCTGTGGGACGCGAGGACGGGTTACCTGTCCCGGACATCGGAACCGTCGGCCTCTCCCGGAGGAACCGTCCAGCCGCCCCATCGCGGCCACTTTCCATCCAGGGCCTCTCTTCGCGCCGAGCACCACCACCTGGGGGCAGGCGGCGGTCGGCGTCAAGGCAGGCGGGGTGCCGCCGCAGGACGTGGGCGGGGTGTGTATCGGCCGCCTCACGCCCACATGTCGGGCTTCCCCGGAGACAGCTGAACCCCCGGTCTGGGTAAGGTGACCGGCATGGAGCGCTGGGCAGTCGATCGGGTGATGGCGCTCGCTCCGGACTCCGCCTCCCAGGTCGCCGGACGCAAGCTCGCCACCCCGAAGCCGTGGTCCGACATCGGCTGGGCCGGCACCCTGCTGTGGGGCTCCTGCCAGGGGTCGGGGCGAACCCCTTACCAGGTGGCGATCGAACTCACCGGGCCCACCTACAAGTGCAGCTGCCCGTCGCGGAAGTTCCCCTGCAAGCACGTCCTGGCACTGCTCTTCCTGTGGGCGGAAGGGCAGGTCGCCGAGGGCGGCGGACTGTCGGAGTTCGCGAGCGAATGGGCAGCAAAGAAGCAGGCGAAAGAGACCCCTACCGAGAACGATGAGCCTGCCGAGCAGACCCCGGAGCAACGCGCCCAGGCCGAGGCCCGGGCTGCCCAGCGGGCCGAACGGGTGGCGGCCGGCCTGGCCGAACTCGACCGGTGGCTGGCTGACCAGCTGACCATTGGCCTGGTCAGCACCACCACCGGTGGTTTCCAGGTCGCCGATCAGATGGCGGCCCGGATGGTCGACGCCCAGGCTCCGGGGGTCGCCTCGCGGCTGCGCGAACTGCCCCGCACCGGCGCCGGCGGTTTCGAGCGGCTGCTCGGCGAGCTGGCCCTGATCCGGCTGTTGATCACCGCGAACGCCGCCAACCTGGCGGAGGACCAACGGGCCACCGTCCGCAACCACCTGGGGTACTCCGTCCCGCGCAGCGTCGCGCTCGCAAGCCCCCCGGTCAGCGACCATTGGCTGGTCACCGGCATGAAGGACGCCGACACCGACCAGGTCTCCACCCGCCGGGTCTGGCTGCTCGGCCGCACCACCGGACGCACCGCGCTGGTGCTCTCCTTCGCCACCGCCGGCGGCACCCTGGACAACTCACTGCTGCCCGGCATGGTGGTGGACGCCGACCTGCACTTCTACCCGGGACGGCCGGAGGTCCGCGCCACGGTGGGCGAGCGTCGGGCTGAACTCGAGCTGGGCGACTGGCGTCCGGACGGTGGGGACGTCGCGGCAGCCCGCAAGACCTGGCGCGACACGCTCACCGCCGACCCCTGGCTGACCGAATGGCCGATCGCGCTGCGCGGCACCCTGCACGCCCGCCCCAGCTGGACCTTTCGGGACGACTCCGGCGAGACCCTGGCGGTGATCGGCCTGCCGGATCAGCTCCGGCAGTTCCTCGCCCTGGTCGGCCCCGCGCCCACCCTCTGGTTCGGCGAGATCAGCCAGGCCGGGTTCGCGCCCACCGCCGTCCTGCTGGGCGATCAGGTGGTGGCCGGATGAGCACCCCCGCATGAACTTCCACGACCTGGCCACCACGGCCGCGATCGGCACCGGACAGCGTCCCTTCCGCGCCGAGCAACTGCCGGACGCGCTGCGTCCGCTGATCGATCCGGGCACCGAAGCCGCACACCAGGTACTGGACGCGGCAGCCGGCTGGGAGATCGTCCGGCGCGCCCAGCTCCGCACCGGCGAGCAGCCGGTGGACGTTCCCGAGGCGGCCGAAACCCGTCCCGAGGCACCGGCCAACCTGGCCACGCTGCTGCGGCGCATCCTCGACCTGGCCGATGGCGATCGGGTGCTGGCCGAGACCTGCTCGGCCTTCCATGCCGCCGGGTTCCGGCTACCCCACCGGTTGCTGGTCCCGGTTCTGGAGCGGGCCCGCCGGGAGCCAGCCGTGATGGTGGCCGCGCAGCCGGTGATGGGGGCGCGCGGCGCCTGGCTGCTGGAGGCGGTACCCCGGCTGAGCCGGAGCCTCGGCGAACCGCAGGCCAAGGACTGGGACGGGACCGCCGCGCTCCGCCGGAACTGGCTGAAGCACCTGAATCACACCGACCCGGCGGCGGCGGTTGAGTTGCTCGCTGCCGACTGGGCCACGGAGTCGGTGGAGAACCGGGTCAGCTTCCTTGAGGTGTTCCGGACCGAGCCGCATCCGGCCCAGGTCGACTTCCTGGAGCAGGCCCTGCTGGATCGTTCCGAACGGGTGGCGACCACCGCCCAGGAGACCCTGGCCAAGCTCCCGGCCAGCCCGTGGCGGGAACGCATGGTCGGCTACGCCGCCGGCCTGCGGTTGCAGGAGGGCGGGCTCGTCCTGGCCGAGAAGCCAACCGGCAAACAGGCCAACCGGGACGGAGCCACCACCAACGACGCCGCCCGGACCATCGTCGGGGCGGTGCCGCCCGCGGAGTGGCCCAGGCTGCTGAACCTGACCGCGGTGGAGCTGGCCGAACGATGCCGCGACGATCAGCCGACCCTGCTGGCGCTGGCCAGAGCTGCTGTCACCTTCGCCGATGCTGGGCTGGCCACAGCGATGGTCGGCCCGGTGATGCAGGCCACCGACCCGGGAATCCCCGACGGCTTCCTGGAGTTGGTCGACATTCCGACTCGCCTCGCCGTCGCCGCCCAGGCGCAGGCCCCTTCGCTCGCCCTGGAGGCACTGCAGGCGCTGCCGGCACCCTGGCCACAGCAGGTGATCGACATCGCGCTGGCCAGGCTGGACGAGTGGCGAGTCGGGAAGAAGCGGCAGGCCGAAGCCCTCTTCACCCACCTGGAGCAGGCCGTCTCCCCCTGGCTGGCGGCCGAGTCGGCCCGCCGGATCAACCCTGAACCGCGCCACCCCAACGAACCCATCAAGCGGGCCACCCGGCTGATCACCGTGCTGACCCTGCGAGCCGCCGTCGCCGACGAGATCCGTCCCTACCTCAACCAGGAGAACCGATGACCGACCAGGCCCCCGAACTGCTCCGCCCCTCCGCCGAACAGCAGTTCGCCGCCGAACTGGCCGCGCTGGCAGCTGCCGACGTTCGTCCCCGGCCGCAGAACTGGAAGCTGTCGCCCTGGGCGGTGGTCGACTACCTGATGGGCACCACGCTGCCGGACGGCACCGTGATCAGCCCGAAGTACGTCGGCCAGCGCAGGCTGATCGAGACCGCGGTGGCGACGGTGGCGACTGACCGGGCGCTGCTGCTGCTGGGCGTCCCCGGGACGGCGAAGTCGTGGGTCTCCGAACACCTGACCGCCGCCATCTCCGGCGACTCGACCCTGCTGGTGCAGGGCACCGCGGGCACCGCCGAGGAGTCCGTCCGGTACGGCTGGAACTACGCCCGGCTGCTCACCGAGGGTCCGTCGCGGGCCGCGCTGGTGCCGTCCCCGGTGATGGTGGCGATGGAGACCGGGGCGATCGCCCGGGTGGAGGAGCTGACCCGGATCCCGTCCGATGTGCAGGACGCGCTGATCACCGTGCTGTCGGAGAAGTCGCTGCCGGTTCCCGAGTTGGGTTTCAGCGTGCAGGCCCGGCAGGGGTTCAATGTGATCGCCACCGCCAACGACCGCGACCGTGGCGTGAACGACCTCTCCAGCGCGCTCCGCCGCCGGTTCAACACGGTGGTGCTGCCGCTGCCGTCCTCTACGGAAGAAGAGGTGGAGATCGTCACCAAGCGGGCGGCCGAGCTGGGCAGCAGCCTGCAGTTGCCGCCGACCGATGGTGCGGACGTGGAGATCCGCCGGGTGGTCACCGTGTTCCGCGAACTGCGGGCCGGGGTGACCGCGGATGGCAAGACCTCGCTGAAGTCACCGTCGGGGACGCTGTCCACCGCCGAAGCCATCTCGGTGGTGACCAACGGGCTTGCCCTGGCCGCCCACTTCGGCGACGGCGTGCTGCGTGCCGCGGACGTCGCCGCGGGCATTCAGGGGTCGGTGGTCCGTGACCCGGTCGCCGACGCCACCGTCTGGGCCGAGTACCTGGAGACCGTGATCCGCGAACGGGACGGCTGGCGCGACTTCTACCGCGCCGCCCGGGATCTTCGATGACCGACCCACTGGGACCACCGGGGACGGTTCCGGGGCCACCCGGGCCCGGTCCGCCCCCCCCCGGCACCCTCCCCCG
>JAEXCA010000113.1 GCA_023393755.1 Actinomycetes bacterium
GGGCCCGTCCTGCATCCGGGGGATGGCCATCCGGGACGCGGGGCGGTTCCGCCGTCCCACGGCCGCCCTCATCGAGGGCCTGTGCCGTCGCCGAGGGCCTCCACCTGGGCGCACAGGCCCTGGACGCTGAGGGAGGCCCTCCGCGATGGCGGGAGGCAGACGGCGGTCAAGCCTTGCCAACGGGTGTGGTGAGGCGGACTGGTCACAGGATCGTCCCCCGGGAGGATGGGATCCGCCCGCTAGGACGACGTGCTCCGGTGCGGCGGCGTCTACGGTTTCAGGTATGAGTGAGACCAGCCCCGCGACGCCGGGGATCGAGGCGGAGGGCCTCAAGCGCGCCTTCGGCGAGGTGAGAGCCGTGGACGGGGTCAGCTTCGTCGCACCCGCCGGTGCGGTGACCGCGCTGATCGGCCCCAACGGTTCGGGCAAGACCACCCTGCTACTGCTGCTGGCTGGGCTGCTGAGGCCGGACGCCGGCCGCGCCGCGGTGGCGGGCTTCGACCTGTACACCCAGAACCTGGAGGCCCGTTCCCGGATCGGCTGGATGCCGGACGTCTTCGGCACCTGGGACGCGCTGACCTGCACCGAGATCCTGACCACCTTCGGACGGGCGTACGGCGCCGCCAAGGCCGACGCCGAGTGCCGCGCCCTCGCGCTGCTGGAGCAGGTCTACCTGGCGGAGTTCGCCCCGCGTCCGGCCCGGGTGCTCAGCCGCGGGCAGAAGCAACGGCTCGGCCTGGCCCGGGCGCTGATGCACGATCCGGCGGTGCTGCTGCTGGACGAGCCCGCCTCCGGCCTCGACCCCCGCTCCCGGATCGAGCTGCGCGAGGTGCTGCGCGGGCTGGCGGCCCAGGGCAAGACCGTGCTGGTCTCCTCGCACGTGCTGAGCGAGCTGGAGGAGGTCTACGACCACGCCGTCTTCCTCTCCCAGGGGCGCACCGTCGACCTGGCCACCGCCGCCCAGCCGGCCTCCCTCACCCGGGGCTGGCGGCTGGACGCGATCGACCCGGTGGCGTTGCGGACCTTCCTCGACGACGCCGACATCCCCTGGCAGGCCGGAGCCGGGGGCGAGGTCGTGGTGCAGCTGACCGGCTACGAGTCGGCCGCCCAGCTACTGCACGCCGCGGTGGCCGCCGGAGTGCTGGTGCACACCGTGGCGCCGATCTCCGGTCGCCTGGAAGAGGCCTACCTCTCGTTGGATCAGGAGCGGGTATGAACACATGGTCGTTGAGCTGGCACGGCCTGCGGACGGTTGTCGGCCTGGAGATCCGGCAACGGATCCGCTCCCGTCGCTGGCTGGTCGCGCTGGCGGCCTGGTTCGTCCTGATCGGGGGCGTGACCGGCCTGGTGATCTATTCGATGGACATGGTGCGCGACGGAAGCTGGGGTTACGACCAGTACGGCGCCGGACCACTGGCCTTCGGCATCATCACCATGTTCCTGCTGGGCATGGGCCTGGTGATCGCCCCGGCGTTCACCTCCACCTCGATCAACGGCGACCGCGCCGGCGGTACCCTGGCCACCCTGCAGGCCACCCGGCTCTCCGCGCTGGAGATCGCGGCCGGCAAGCTGGTCGCCGCCTGGCTCGCCGCGGCGGTGTTCCTGGTGGTGGCGCTGCCGTTCATCGTCTGGACGATGGTGCTCGGGTCGATCTCGCTCTGGCAGGTGGTGGTCTGCTTCGCCGTGGTGTTCGCCCTGGTGGCCGTGGTCTGCGCGGTCGGGCTGGGCTGGTCGGCGCTGATCTCGCGCACCGCCGGCGCCTCGGTGATGACCTACCTGAGCGTGGTGCTGCTGAGCATCATCAGCCCGATGGTGATGGGGCTGAGCGTCCCGTTCACGATGGAGCCGGTGACGGTCCGGATCTGGGGGCTGCCACCGGACGTGGACGCCGCCTACCAGGAGGAGTTGAGCAGGTACTGGGAGGACAACCCCGACGCGGACGGATCGGGCGCGCCGGCCCCGCCGATCGGCGAATGCGCCTGGCGCGAGGATCGGTGGGAGGAGGCCCGCCCGGACCGGGTGTGGTGGCTGCTGATGCCCAACCCGTTCGTGGTGGTGGCCGATGCCGCCCCGTTGCCCGATGCCGCCCGGGAGAGCCTGGACGACTACGTCGGCAAGTCGATGGATCCGCTGGCCGGGATCCGGTTGGGGGTGCGCACCCTCTCGATGGGTCCCGACCTCGAGCGGGACGACTGCACCTGGCTCTACAACTACCTGGGCTACAACGTGGACTGGAACGCCGACGGCACCCCGAAGGTGACCACCGAGAACGGCACCCCGGTTCCGGTGACCAGCCCGGTGCGGAAGCGGACGGTCGATGCCGGCGCACCGATCTGGCCCTGGGGCCTCGGGATCAACCTGGCGATCGGCGCAGCCTTCTTCTGCGTCGCGGTGCGGCGGCTGTCGATTCCCTACGGGGTCCTTCCCAAGGGTGTCCGGGTGGCCTGACCCGACCGTCCGACTGAGGCCGGGACCCCGTCCGACGAACCCGAGCCGGCGAAGGGCAACCGCCCAACCTCTTCCATGACGTAGAAGGCGAGCTGTGCCATGCCCGAAACCGGGAACCCGGCAGGACCGTCCGAGCAGTCGTTGGTCGCGGCGACCGGGGTGGAGCTGTCCTATCCGCTGAAGAGCGGCCCGGTCCCGGCGCTGCGCGGAGTGGACGTCTCTCTCGCACCGGGCGAGACGGTCTGCCTGTTCGGTGCCAGCGGCTCGGGGAAGAGCACCCTGCTGAACGTCCTCGCCGGGCTGGACGTGCCTGACGCCGGGCGGGTGCAGGTGGCCGGGGTGGACGTGGTCCGCGCCTCCGAGGCGGAGCGGACCGCCCTGCGGCTGCGCAGCGTGGGGATGGTGTTCCAGGACAGCAACCTGGTGGCCCAGTTCACCGCCGCCGAGAACGTCGAGCTCATCCTGCGCTGCCAGGGTGCCACCGCGCCGCGGCAGCAGGCCGGTGCCCTGCTGGCGGCGCTGGGGGTGGGGGAGCTGGCCGACCGGCGTCCGTCCGACATGTCGGGTGGGCAGCGC
>JAEXCA010000119.1 GCA_023393755.1 Actinomycetes bacterium
GCTGCGGGCCAACCCGGACGACCCGCCGGAGGCGGTCGGCGTCGGGGTGCCCGAGTACGTCCACGCCGGGGTGGTGACCAGCAGCGAGGTGGTGGAGTGGACGCCCGGCACGGTCGACCGGATCCGGTCGGCGGTCGCGGAGGTCGCGGACGCAGCCGTGCCGTGGGTGGTCGAGGCCGACGTCCGATGCGGGGCCGTCGCCGAGCACGCCCGGCTGGAGGATCCGGATCGGATGAGCCTGTTGTACCTGTCCTGGGGCACCGGCCTCTCCAGCGCCTTCGTCCTGCCCGGCGGACAGGCATGGCCGGGCGCGAGAGGTGAAGCCCTTGCCCTGGGTGAGTGGCGGGACGACACCGGATCCCGGCTGGAGGATCTGGCTTCCGGCCGCGGGATCGAGCGCGCCTGGTCGGAGGCCTCCGGCACGTCGCTGGACGCGGTGGCCATCGACGCCAGGGCGCGCGCCGCCGATCCGGTTGCCGCCGCGCTGTTCGACCGGGCCGGACGGTCGCTCGGCCGGGCGATCCGTCACCTGGTGGAGGTCCTCGACCCGCACGAGGTGGTCCTGGGAGGTGGGTTGGGTGCCGCTGACCACAGCGGCGGCCGCGCGCTGTCCGCGGAACTCGCGGCAGTACCGGCCCGCCCCGGGTTTCCGCCGGTCCGGCCGGCCCGTGGCGGTGCGGACGCCGGGCTGCTCGGCGCCGCCATTCTCGCCGGCCGGGCGGCGGCCGCGGCAGCCTAGGCGGAAAAGGAGCGGGCCGGCAGGTCGACCACCGCGGTCAGGTGGAGATCGCGGCTGGACGAGCCCGCGACGATCCGCCACTCCCCCGCTGGCTGGCGCCACCCGGCCGACGGGCTCCAGAACGCCAGGTGGCGCCTCGGGACGCGCAACCGGACGGTGCCCGACTCCCCCGGCTCGAGGCGGATCCGGTCGAAGCCGACCAGCATCCGCGGCCGGTTCGCCCCGGCCGGCGGCGTGGCGTACAGCTGGACCACCTCCGTTCCCGCCCGGTCGCCGCGGTTCAGCACCCCGA
The DNA here is from genome assembly GCA_023393755.1 of Actinomycetes bacterium. Lineage (GTDB taxonomy): Bacteria > Actinomycetota > Actinomycetes > Propionibacteriales > Propionibacteriaceae > Propionicimonas. The sequence continues at coordinate 1,032 of JAEXCA010000119.1, forward strand.
CCGTCACCTCGATGTCGTCCTGGTGATCGGTAGCGGTGAGCCGCACGTAGTCGAAGGTGGTGTAGGACAGGCCGTGGCCGAAGGGGTGGGCGACCTCCAGTCCCCTGCTGTCGTACCAGCGGTACCCGATCAGCGGCCCCTCCGGATAGATGGCGACGGAGAGGTCGGGGAAGGTGTCGCTGCCGGGGGTGTCCGACTGGCGCAACGGCCAGGTCTCGGCGAGCCTGCCGCAGGGGTCGGCCAGCCCGAACAGCAGGTCGGCGGTCGCGGCGCCGACCGCCTGCCCACCGAGGTGGGTGAGCAGCACCGCCGACGTCCGCTGATGCCAGTCCGGCTCCAGGACCACGGCCGATCCGGCCTGCAGCACGACGACCAGTGGTTTGCCGAGCCGGGCGAGCTCGCTGAGCAGCCGGGTCTGCGCCTCGGGCAGGCCGAGGTGGTCGCGGTCGAAGGCCTCCCGCTCGTCGGCCAGCGGCAGACCGGCGAAGGCGATGACCAGGTCGGCCCGCGCCGCCACGGCCACCGCCTCGGCCCGCAGCCGGTCGGCGTCCTGCCCGGCAGGTTCGGCCTCCTCGTAGAAGTTGGTCTCTCCGACCGGGTACCCGGGCGCGTACGCCACCCGGGCGGCGCCGGCCAGGTCGCGGATGGCGTCCAGCGGCGGGTCCACCCTGGTCGGAGCCACCCCGGAGGAGCCGCCGCCCTGGATCCGGGGGCTGGCCGCGTAGCCGCCGATCACCGCGATCCGGTGACCCGCCCGCGGGTCCAGCGGCAGCGTGCCGTCATTGCGCAACAGGACGGCGGCAGCGGCCGCCGTCTCGCGGGCCAGCCGGTGGTGCCGGTCGGCGTCGAGGGCGGCCAGCTGCCCGGCCGACAGCGGGGCACCGGGGACCACTCCGGGGTCGCGGATCGGCGAGGCCGGGGCCCCGCCGTCCGGCAGTACCCTGCTGACGAACTGGGCAACCCGCCCGGCGGCCCGGTTCACCTCCGCTTCCGTCAGCGTTCCGCTCCGGACCGCGTCGACCAGCGCGGCCGCCGATCGCCCGTCGGTGCCCGGCATCTCCAGGTCGAGCCCCGCCCGGATCGCCGCCACCGGGTCGTGGACCGCGTCCCAGTCCGACATCACCATCCCGTCGAAGCCCCACTCCTCCCGCAGCACCTGGGTGAGCAGCCACCGGTTCTCGGCGGCGTGGACGCCGCGGATCCGGTTGTAGGAACTCATCACCGACCATGGTCCGGCCTGCTGCACGATGCGCCGGAACGCCTCCAGGTAGAGCTCGCGCAGCGTCGCCTCGTCCGCCTCGACCGACACCTCGGTACGGCGGGTCTCCTGGTTGTTGGCGGCGAAGTGCTTCAGGCAGGCGGCAACGCCGGTGGACTGCAGGCCCTGCACCCAGGCCGAGCCGATTCCGGCAGCCAGGGTCGGATCCTCGGCGAGGTACTCGAAGTTGCGCCCGCACAGCGGGCTGCGCTTCAGGTTGACCCCCGGGCCGAGGACGCACTGCACCCCCATCGCGCGGGCTTCCTCGCCGATCGCCCGACCGACCCGCCGGGCAAGCTCGGGATCCCAGCTGGAGGCCAGCGCCGACCCGGTCGGAAAGGCGGTGGACGGGATCCACACCATGTCGACGCCGGTCTCAGTGCGCAGCCCGTGCGGCCCGTCCGAGACCTCGGCGGCGGGCAGCCCCGCGACCGCAGCGGTGTGCCACGGTCCGTCCCCCGAGAGCAACTCCACCTTCTCGGCGAGGGGCAGCGGCGTGACATCCGGCGATACGCGCATCAGGGGTTCTCTCAGGTGGTGAGGAAGTGCTCGGGGTGGACGGTGGCGGCCACCCGCTCCCGCAACCGGTCGGTGAGGTCGACGCCGGCGGCAGCCAGCACGTCCAGGGTGACGCCGGCGAGCGGCGGCGCCTCCGCCACCACGATGCGGCTTTCGGGAAACCGCTCGGCCAGCGCGGAGATCAGCGCCTCCCGGACGACGCCCAGCTCGCTGGTGGCGATCGACCCGTTCAGGACGACCGGCAACCCGTCCCTGGCACCGATCCCGGCCTGCCCGGCGAACGCCCCGGCGTAGTCGGCGAACAGCCGCCCCTGGTCGGCCACCAGCTGCCGGGCGACCGGGTCGCCGTCGGCGGCCACCCGCATCACCGTCCGGGTCGCGCGGCGCAACTCGTTGGGCTCACGTGCGCCGAAGCGGCGGCGGAAGCCGTGGTTGAGGTGCCAGACGTCCGGTTCGTCGAAGAGCGTCAGCAGCGCCGGGGTGAGGGCGGTCTGCGGCGCGATCCCCAGCCACGCCTTGCACACCGCGGCCATCGCCGCGTCGCAGAGGCCGATTCCGGCCATGCTGTCGAAGATCCAGACCCCGGACCACGCCTCGCGCCCATCGGTGTTGCGCGCCCCGACGGCCGGCCCGGTGCCCACCACGGCGGACACCCCCACCCCCGTCGGGTCTCCCAGCCGCAGGGACGACAGCGCGTCGTTGCCGACCTGGAGGGCCGCCGGCCCGAGCCGGCCGATCGAGGGCAGCTGGGCCCGCAGTTGGTCGTCCCACCACCGGAGGTCCTCCGGCCAGTCGCACGAGGCCAGCCGGAACACCGCGGCTCCGAGCTCGGGATCGCCGGCCTCGTGGACGGCCCGGGTGGTGGCCGAGACGACCTCGGCCACCCCGCTGGCCGGATCGGCGGTCGCGTAGATGTCACAGCACCCCGCGCGGCCACGGCCGTGGAGGGTGCCGGTGTCGTCCACGACGACCGCCACCGTCTTGGAGTTGCCGCCATCGACGGCCAGGTGGAACCCCATCGCGCCCGGTCTCAGCGCAGCAGACGTTCGGGCAGGTGGGCGCGGTGGGCGGCCGCCATCTCGTCGTACAGATGCTCGGCGACCTCCACGCTGGGCACCAGCGGATTCGCGACCAGCGCCGAGACGGCGTCCCGACGGGTGCCCCGCCAGGCCGCCTCGGCGGCGAGGTACTGGTACTCCGCCAGCGCCTGCACCAGGCCGCGCACGGTGTGAGGCAGCGGCTGTTGCGGCTCGGGGTGCGCCCCGGTCGCGTCCACCCGGCACCACAGCTCGGTGACGACATCGTCGTCGAAGCCCGGCAGGGCGCCGTTGTTCGGCTGGTTCACCGGCAGCCGGTCGCCGGTGTCGTTGTAGTGGGCGTGCATCACGTCGATGGCGAGTTCGAGTTCGTTGATGCCGCCCCGCGAGAGGTCCGGATCGAGCGTCGGGTAGTCGGCTTCGGCCTGCTCCCGGTAGTGACGCCAGTAGTCGGGCAGCTGGCTCAGCAGGAACTCGGCGCGGGTCAGCGGGCTCAGCTGGTACTCCCGCAGCATCTCGTCCTTGTAGTAGTAGTAGCGGAAGTACTCCGACGGCACCGACCTGCCCAGCACGGCCAGGTGCAGCAGCTTCTTGTGGTAGTCGCTGACCGTGGGGTCGTCCTTGCGCTCGGCCCAGGCCTGGTCGAGCAGCGGGATCAGGTCCTGGCCGTCGTAGGTGTGGGTGTGCGACCAGCAGTTGTGGTTGACCCCGGCCATCACCACATTCGCCCTGGCGGGGTCCAGGCCGGCAGCTTCGAGGACGACGTCGGGGAAGAAGATCGGGCCCTCGCACATCGACCAGATCGGAATGTCGGTGAACCGGGAGACCGCCTGGGAGACGATGTTCACCGGGTTGGTGTAGTTGAAGATCCGGGCCTTCGGAGCGACGGCGTGCAGGTCGTCGACGATCCGGGCCAGTTCGGCGATCGAGCGCAGCGCCATGAAGAAGCCGCCGGGGCCCTGGGTCTCCTGCCCGATCACGCCGTACTTGAGCGGAAGCCGCTCGTCCAGCGCGCGCGCCTCGAAGCCGCCGGGGCGGAAGCTGGACAGCACCGCGTCGCAGTCGGTCAGCGCGGCCCGGCGGTCCGTGGTGGCGGAGAGCCGGATGTCCAGGCCGTCGTGGTCGATGATCCGCTGACCGATGCGGCGCACCACGTCGAGGCGTTCCGGGTCGAGGTCGACCAGGACAACCTCCGAGCCGGCGAACTCCTTCGCCTTCAGCAGGAAGGTGGCCACGGTGCCCGGCGCCCGGCTGGATCCGCCGCCGATGTAGACCAGTTTGATTGCCGCCATGGATGGTGTGCTCCTCAGTGAGTGGTTTGTCCCGCCGCTGCGATGTCGGCGACGATGGTGTGGTTCTCGATCTCCTGGACGGCGGTCGCCGGCCAGTCCGGCTCATAGCCGGCGGCGGAGGTGATCCGCTCGAAGGCGTAGCGCTTCTGCTCGCCGGTCAGCATCATGATGGCCTGTCTGGACAGATCGGCGATGGTGGCGATGCCGACACCGATCCCGTGGCCGGGAACCTGCTCCACGCTGGTGATGGAAGCCCAGGTGTTCACGTTGTCCAGCCGGGTCTTCTCCCCCAGCTCGATGATGCGGGTGACCGAATCCCGCTCCGCTCCGGGCTGGTTGAAGGCGATGTGGCCGTCCGAGGCACCCGACGCCAGCAGGAACAGGTCGATGCCCCCGGCGCCACGGATCCGCTGGTCATAGCCCGCCGGGTCCTGCGGATCGGCATGCCACACCGCCGGGGCGGCTCCGGCCGCCTGGCGGATCCGTTCCACGATGATCCGGTCCGCGTAGCCCACGCAGCTGTACTCCAGCGCGGGATCGACCAGGTCCAGGTCGTCGGTCAGGTACTCGTCCATCAGCACGACCACCAGCCGGCGCGGATCGAGGCCGCGCTCGGCCAGCCGGCGGGCCAGCGGCGCGAACACCGGTTCCGGGGTGCGCCCGGTCGGACAGCCGAGCAGGAACCGGCCGTCCGTCTTGCCGAGCATGGCATCGACGATCTGGCCCGCCACCACCTCCCCCACCTCGGCGGGCGAGTCGACGATCTTCAGTTCGTTCGGCATGGCGTGGGTCACTCCTTGAGAGCGCCGGCGAGCATGCCGGCGATGAATCGGCGCTGGAAGATGATGTAGAGGATCAGGACGGGCGCGGCGACGATCAGGCCGCCGGCCGCCATCAGGTTGAACTCGGTCAGGAACTTGCCCTGGAAGGATCCCAGCGCGACGGTGGCCGGCTGGTTGTCGCCGTTCAGGAAGATGAGCGACAGGAAGTAGTCGTTCCAGGTCCACATGAACCCCAGCAGCGCGTAGGTCAGGATCGCGGGCTTCACCAGCGGCAGCGCAACCTGCAGGAGCATCCGGATCGAGCCGGCGCCATCGATCCGTGCCGCCTCGAACAGCGACTGCGGCAGCGAGCGGAACGCCGCCCGCATCCAGAAGACGCCGAACGGCACCCCGGTTCCGATGTGGATGAAGATCAGGCCGGGGATCGAGTTGGTCAGGCCGAGATCGCGCATCTGGTAGTAGAGCGGCACGATGATCGCCTCGGTCGAGACCATCAGGCCGAGCAGGACGAGCGGGTAGAGCCACCTCGACCCGACCGCGTTGAGCACGGCGAAGCCGAATCCCCCGATGATGCCGAGCAGCAACTGGAAGGCGACGGCGAACACGCAGATGGTCAGCGAGACGGTCATGGCGCGGTCGAGACCGGCGCCCTCCCAGGCCGTGGCGAAGTTCTCCCAGGCCCACACTCCGGCGACCGGCAGGCCGGAGCGGTCGGGCGACAGCGCGGCGGTGACGAACGAGACCACCGGCAGCAGGACGACGATCGCCAGCGCGACCAGCGCGATGTAGTTGAGGACCGTTTCCGTTTTGGTCGTACGCATGAGCTCAGTCCCGTTCCGCGATCCGGCCGATGAGGATGGCGATCAGCAGGCACAGGACCGCCATGACGATGCCGATGGCCGCGGCCAGGCCGACCTGCGGGTTCTGGAACGCCGCCTTGTACAGCGCGACCGCCGGGGTCAGGGTGGAGGTGCCGGGACCACCGCGGGTGGTGATCCAGACCAGGTCGAAGGTTCGCAGCGCGCCGGTCACGGTGAGGGTCAGCGCCACCGCGATCTGCCCGCGCAGCCCGGGCAGGGTGACGCTGAAGAACTCCCGGATCGGCCCGGCACCGTCCACCCGGGCGGCCTCGTACAACTCGGTCGGGATCGAGGAGACCCCGGAGATGAACAGCACCATGCTGAACCCGAAGCCGCCCCAGGTCCCGATCAGGCCCAGAGCGGGCAGCGCCCAGTCGAAGTCGCCCAGCCAGGACCGGGTCCAGGAATCCAGGCCGATCGCCCGCAGCGCCTGGTTGATCGGCCCCTCGGGCCCGTAGAGCCGTTTGAACACCAGGGCCACCACGACCGAGGTCAGCACCTGCGGCAGGAAGTAGATGAAGCGGAACACCGCCATGCCGGGCAGCCTGCGGCGAGTGATCAACGCCGCGGAGATCAGCCCCAGGACCACGGGCAGCAGGGCGAAGAAGAACACCAGCACCAGCACGTGGGTCAGCGTGGAGACCAGCGTCGGGTCGGTGACGAACTGGACGTAGTTGCTGAGGCCGGCCCAGGTGGCCTGGGTGTGCCCGTCCCACTTCCAGAACGAGTACCAGAAGCTGGTGCCGATCGGAATCAGCATGGCCGCGGTGTAGACCAGCAGGGGAAGGGCGACGAAGGCCAGCCCGGCCCAGCGGCTGCGGCGCAACGGCGAGCGGCGCCGGGCCGCATGCGCGGCGCCGGGGAGCGGCGCGACCCGGGGCGTGGCGGTCGGTGTCACCTGGCCCTCCTCGTGGGTAACGG
>JAEXCA010000196.1 GCA_023393755.1 Actinomycetes bacterium
CCGGGGGGCCCGGGCGGGCGGGGCCCCGACCCGGGCCGACCGATTACCCGGGCGGCGCGCGGTGGCGGTAAGCTGGCCGGGTTGCCTCGGCGAGGGGCCCCGTGCCCGTGATCGACAAGGTCCTCCCTCGCTGAGCCCGCAGATCGAACGAGGTTGAGGAGTACATCGTGTCCGAGAACAAGATCGCAGCGGTATCGCGTACCGAATTCGGCAAGGGTGCCGCCCGGCGGACCCGGCGCGCGGGCCTGGTGCCCGCCGTGCTGTACGGCCACGGCACCGAGCCCGTCCACATCTCGCTGCCCGGCCATGACGTGGCGCTGGCGCTGCGGGTGGCGAACGCCCTGCTGACGATCTCGGTGGACGGCGCCAAGGACCTGCTCGCCCTGCCCAAGCAGGTGCAGCGCAACCCGGTCAAGGGCACCATCGAACACCTCGACCTGGTGATCGTCCGTCGCGGCGAGAAGGTGCAGGTCGAGGTGCCGCTGGTGGTCGTGGGCGAGGAGAAGGTGGACGGCCTGGTGATCATGGATCAGCAGACCATCACCCTCGAGGTGGAGGCCACCCACATCCCGGCCTCGGTGGAGATCTCGCTGGAGGGCCTGGAGGTCGGCGCGACGATCACCGCCGGCGACCTGAAGCTGCCCGAGGGCGCCGTCTTCCCGGGCGAGGCCGACGACCTGATCCTCAGCATCGCCGCGACCCCGGCCGCCGAGGCTGCCGACGCCGCCGGTGAGGGCGACGAGGCGGAGGCCGAAGGCGCCACCGAGGCGGAGTGAGCTCTCCCGCTGCGGGAACCTGGCTGGTGGTCGGGCTCGGCAACCCGGGCCCGACCTACGCCGATCACCGCCACAACGTCGGCTACCGGGTGGTGGAGACCCTCGCCCGCGAGGCCGGCGCGTCCTTCAACCACTCGCTGCGGTTGACCGCCGACATCTGCCGCACCCGGCTGACCGCGGCCGGCACCCTCGGCGGGGTGGGCGCCGACGCCACGCCGCTGGCCCTGATGAAGTCGCGAACCTTCATGAACGACTCGGGGCGTGCGGTGGCCAAGGTGGTGAAGTACTTCGATGTCCCGGCCGACCGCCTGGTCGTGATCCACGACGAGATAGACCTGGCGCCCGGTCGGCTCCGGGTGAAGTTCGGCGGCGGGGATAACGGCCATAACGGGCTGAAGTCGATCCGCGGCAGCCTCGGCACCGGCGACTTCTACCGGGTTCGGGTCGGCGTGGGGCGTCCGGCGGGCAACCGCGACCCGGTCAACTACGTCCTCTCCGCCGTCCCTGCGTCCGAGCGGGAGAACTACGAACTCGACATCGCCCGCGCCGCGGAAGCCATGGTCGCTCTGGTCACCCTGGGCCTGGAGGCCACCCAGACCCGGTTCAACTCCTGAGTTCGCCGCTTCGAACCTCGTTCTGTCCCGGGCAGGGGAGTCTCGAGGCGCTGGAACGACGGAGTAGGGTGGCCCGGTGCGCATGGCGGGTCTGGTGGAGTTGTTCGGGACGGATCCGACCGTATCCTCCTGTCTGGACGCGGCCACCGCGGGGGAGCGAACCCTCGACATCACCATTCCGGACGCCGCCCGGCCGCTGCTGATCGCGGCGCTGAGCGCGCGGACCGGGGCCCCGATCCTGCTGGTCACCTCCACCTTCCGTGAGGCGGAGAGCGCGGTCACCGTGCTCGGCTCACTGCTCACCCCCGACGACGTCGCCTACTACCCGGCCTGGGAGACCCTGCCGCACGAACGGCTCAGCCCGCGCTCGGACACGGTTGGACGCCGGCTGGCGGTGCTGCGCCGACTGTTGGGCAATGACGAACTGCCGATGCCGAAGGTCGTGGTCGCGCCGGTCCGGGCGGTGCTGCAACCGCAGGTCGCCGGGCTAGGGACGTTGCTGCCGGTGCGGTTGGTCACCGGGCAGGACTACGAGATCACCGAAGTGGCCCGCGCCCTGGTCAACGCTGCCTACACCCGGGTCGACCTGGTCGAACGGCGCGGGGAGTTCTGCGTCCGGGGCGGCATTGTGGACGTCTTCCCGCCGACCAGCGAGCATCCGGTCCGGATCGACTTCTTCGGCGACACCATCGAGGAGATCCGGCCGTTCTCGGTCGCCGACCAGCGCTCGCTGGACGAACTGCTGCCCGAGATCACCGCCTCGCCCTGCCGGGAACTGCTGATCACCGACGACGTGAAGGCCCGGGCCAAGACCCTGGCCGACCAGTACGCCAGCGTCGAGGGCACCCTCGGCGAGATGTTCGACAAGATCGCCCAGGGCCACGCGGTCGACGGTATGGAAGCGCTCGCTCCGGTGTTGGTGGACGGTCTGGAACTGCTGATCGACGTGCTGCCGGCCAACGCCCGCCTGCTGGCCAACGACCCCGAACGGATCCGGGCCAGGGCCCACGAGCTGGTGACCACCAGCCAGGAGTTCCTGGCCGCCTCCTGGGCGGCCGCCGCCGAGGGCGGACGCCAGCCGATCGACCTGGGCGCCTCCGCCTACCGCACCCTGGCCGAGGTCCGTGGCCACGCCCTGGAGCGCGGCCAGGCCTGGTGGAGCCTGTCGCCGTTCAGCAGCGGCGAGGTGGATCCGACCCTTCGAGACTCCGAACTGCGCTCGGACCTCAGGGATCGGAGTGCGGGCGATCCACCGATCCCTGAGGTCGCGCGGCGCGCGCGTCTCGAAGGGTCGTCCGACTCCGGCCTCTACCTCGACCCGGACGAGGAAGCGGCCACCGTCCACGACCTGGTGGCCTCCCGAGTGGCGTCCGGTGGGGGAGTGACCTCGCTGACCGTGGACGCCCAGGAGGCCCCGGTCTGGCGGGGGGACACCGAAGCGGCGATCGCCGCGGTCGCCGAAGCCGTCCGCACCGGCAAACACACCGTCCTGATCGCCGACTCGGCGGGTCTGGCCAACCGCATGGTGCAGGTGCTCAGCGAGGCCGACCTGCCCGCCCGGCTGGACGGTGGGGGCGAACCCCCGTCCGAGGTCGTGGTGGTGAGCGTCGCCGAACTGCGGCACGGCTTCACCCTGCCGGCGATCGGGCTCTCGGTCTTCACCGCGGCGGATCTCTCCGGCCAACGTGAGGTCGACAAGGCGGCCCGCAAGATGCCGGCCCGCCGGAAGAACCAGATCGACCCGCTGGAACTCACCGCCGGCGACCCGGTGGTGCACGAACAGCACGGTGTCGGCCGCTACGTCGAACTGGTCACCCGCACCGTGGCCGGTTCCACCCGGGAGTACCTGGTGATCGAGTACGCCGCCAGCAAGCGCGGCCAGCCCGGTGATCGGCTCTACGTCCCGATGGACCAGTTGCACCTGGTCACCCGCTACGTCGGCGGCGAGAGCCCGACGCTGGACCGGATGGGTGGGGCGGACTGGGCCAAGCGCACCTCCCGGGCCCGCAAGGCGGTCCGGCAGATTGCCGCCGAGCTGATCAAGCTGTACGCGGCCCGGCAGGCCTCCAAGGGCCACGCGTTCAGCGACGACACGGTCTGGCAGCGCGAGCTGGAGGACGCCTTCGCCCACGTCGAGACCCCCGACCAGCTGGCCGCGGTCACCGAGGTGAAGGCCGACATGGAACGCCAGGTGCCGATGGACCGGCTGATCTGCGGCGATGTTGGCTACGGCAAGACCGAGATCGCGGTGCGAGCCGCCTTCAAGGCGGTGATGGACGGCAAGCAGGTCGCCGTCCTCGTCCCCACCACGCTGCTGGTCCAGCAGCACCAGGCCACCTTCGCCGACCGCTACGCCGGCTTCCCGGTCACCGTGGCGGCGCTCAGTCGGTTCCAGACCGATGCCGAGAAGAAGAAGGTGATCACCGGCCTGGCCGACGGTGCGGTGGACGTGGTGGTCGGCACCCACCGGCTGTTCTCCGATCAGATCGCCTTCAAGGATCTCGGCCTGGTGATCATCGACGAGGAGCAGCGGTTCGGCGTCGAGCACAAGGAGGCGCTGAAGAAGCTCCGGCTGAACGTCGATGTGCTCTCCATGAGCGCCACCCCGATCCCACGGACGCTAGAGATGGCGATCACCGGCATCCGCGAGATGAGCGTGATCACCACCCCGCCCGAGGAGCGCCACCCGGTGCTCACCTTCGCCGGGCCCTACGACGAACGCCAGGTGCGGGCGGCCATCCGCCGTGAACTGGCCCGGGAGGGTCAGGCCTTCTACATCCACAACCGGGTGAACTCGATCGAGAAGACCGCCAAGCGGCTGGCCGAACTCGTCCCCGAGGCCCGGATCGCGGTCGCCCACGGCCAGATGAACGAGCACACCCTGGAACAGGTGATGGTCGACTTCTGGGAGCGCCGCTACGACGTCCTGGTCTGCACTACAATTGTAGAGGCGGGGTTGGACATCTCCACCGCCAACACCCTGCTGATCGAACGGGCCGACCTGCTCGGCCTCTCCCAGCTGCACCAGCTGCGCGGCCGGGTGGGACGCGGCCGGGAGCGCGGCTACGCCTACTTCCTCTACCCGCCGGAGAAGCCGCTCACCGAGACCGCCCACGACCGGCTGGCCACCATGGCCGCTCACACCGACCTCGGCGCCGGCATGGCGATCGCCATGAAGGATCTCGAGATCCGCGGCGCCGGCAACCTGCTGGGCGGCGAACAGTCCGGCCACATTGCCGAGGTCGGCTTCGACCTGTACCTGCGGCTGGTGGGCGAAGCGGTCGCCGAGTTCCGCGGCGAGGACGCCGAACCCGAACCCGAGATGCGGATCGAGCTGCCGGTGGACGCCCACCTGCCGGTCGACTACATCGAGAGCGAACGGCTCCGGCTGGAGATGTACAAGCGGCTGGCCGCGGTGACGTCCCTCGATGAGCTGGCTGCCGTCCGGGAGGAACTGCTCGACCGCTACGGCGAGCCGCCCGACCCGGTGCAGGCGCTGCTGGCCGTGGCCGCCTTCCGGCTGGAGGCCCGACGCCGCGGCGTCACCGAGGTGATCCAGGCCGGCGCCAACATCCGGTTCGCCCCGGCCGACCTGCCGGAGTCGGTCCAGCTGCGGCTGGCCCGGGTGTACCCCGGTGCGCAGTACCGCAAGGCTGCCGGCTTCCTGCTGGTGCCGCGTCCGATGACCCGGCCGATCGGCGGCCAGCCGGTCACCGACGCGGCCCTGCTGGAGTGGGCCACCAAGCTGCTCGGCGATGTCTTCGGTGTCCCGGTGAGCCAGTAGGATCGGACCGTCGAGAACGAGGAGTCGAGCATGGGACGGGCCGTGAAGGCGCTGATCGCGCTGGTGGTCGCTGGAATGTTGGTGCTGAGCGGATGCGCGGGACAGAACCCCAACCACGCCGCGACGATCGACGGCGTGGCGCTCCCGGTCTCCGAGGTCGAGGCCACCCTTCCCGTCCTGAAGCCCTACCTGCAGGATCCCAGCGTGGCCACGGTGACCGGTCTGCTGGTCACCTCTCGGGTGGGCGCGAAGATCGCCCAGCAGGAGGGCCTGCAGTTCACCGCCGAGGAGCGGGAGACCGCCTCGGCCGCGTCGCTGCCGCCCGACCTGGCCGCCGACCCGAACCTGGCGGGCTTCGTCACCGACTACGTGACCACCATGCTGACCAGCCAGAAGCTGGGCCAGGAGGGCTTCATCGCCGCCGCCTCCGCGATCGACGTGACGGTGAACCCGCGGTTCGGCAGCTGGGACGTCACCCGCCTCGCCGTGGTGCCGGGTACCGGCTCGCTCTCCAGCCCGGCTCCGGCCAGCTGAGCGGCCCGTGACGGACGGCCAGTCGCGCCGGGTGGTCACCACGGGTGACCACCCGCAGGTCGCTCGTCTGATCGGGGTGATGCACACCCTGCGCAGCGGCTGTCCCTGGGACGCCGAACAGACCCACCGATCGCTGATCCGCTACCTGGTGGAGGAGACCTGCGAGGTGATCGAGGCGATCGAGGACGGCGACGACGCCGACCTGCTCGAGGAACTGGGCGACCTGCTGCTCCAGGTGGTGTTCCACAGCGAGATCGCCGCCGAGACCGGCCGGTTCGGCATCGAGGAGGTGGCGGCCCGGATCGCCGACAAGCTGATCGCCCGCCACCCCTACGTCTTCGCCGACGGTGACGTTCCGGCCGACCTGATCGGCTCCTGGGAACAGCGCAAGGCGGTGGAGAAGGAGCGTTCCTCGGCGCTGGACGGCGTCCCGTCCCGGCTCAGCGCGCTCTCGCGGGCGCACAAGGTGATCGTCCGGGCCCGCAGCCACGGGCTGTCGGACGACGAGTTGGCGGTCGAGCCGGCGTCCGTCCCGCCGGAGCGGATCGGTGAGGAACTCCTCCGGCTGGTCGCCGCGGCCGAGGCCGCCGGCCTGGATCCCGAGCAGGAGGCTCGGGACGCGGTGCGCCGGTTGGAGGCCCGGGTCCGGGCGGCCGAGTCCGACCCACGGCGCTGAGCGTCGTCCGCCCTGGGCCGGGCGTGGCCGGCCGGGTGTCGGGGACGTGAACGTTTGGCCTGGTGGCTCCCGGTGATGCGTGGACTGCAATAGGGTGGAGGGGTCCGACTCAACGTCTGAAAGGTCCAACAGTGGCATTCATCGATCAGATTGGCGCGCGCCAGATCCTCGACTCGCGCGGTAACCCCACCGTCGAGGTCCAGGTGCTCCTCGATGACGGCTCCGAGGGCACTGCGGCCGTTCCCTCCGGCGCCTCCACCGGTGCCTTCGAGGCTGCCGAACTCCGTGACGGCGACGCCGCCCACTACGGTGGCAAGGGCGTCCTGAAGGCCGTCGAGAACGTGATCGAGCAGATCGCCCCCGACGTCCTGGGCATGGACGCCACCGGCCAGCGCCTGCTCGACGACGCGATGATCGAGCTCGACGGCACCCCCAACAAGAGCTCGCTGGGCGCCAACGCCATCCTCGGCGTCTCGCTCGCCGTGGCGCACGCCGCGGCCGAATCCGCCGAGCTGCCGCTCTACCGCTACCTGGGCGGCCCGACCGCCAACCTGCTGCCGGTGCCGATGATGAACATCCTCAACGGTGGGTCGCACGCCGACTCCAACGTCGACATCCAGGAGTTCATGATCGCCCCGATCGGCGCCTCCACCTTCGCCGAGGCCCTGGAGATGGGCGCCGGCGTCTACCACGCCCTCAAGGCCGTGCTGAAGGGCCGCGGCCTGGCCACCGGCCTGGGCGACGAGGGCGGCTTCGCCCCCAACCTGGGCTCCAATGCCGAGGCGCTGGATCTCATCCTCGAGGCGATCGGCAATGCCGGCTTCAAGCCGGGCGCCGATGTCGCGCTGGCGCTGGACGTGGCCGCGTCCGAGTTCTACAACGAGGACGGCACCTACTCCTTCGAGGGCGCCTCGAAGTCGGCCGACGAGATGGTCGCCTACTACGCCGACCTGGTCGCCAAGTACCCGCTGGTCTCGATCGAGGATCCGCTGAACGAGGAGGACTGGGACGGCTGGAAGAAGATCACCGACCTGCTCGGCGACAAGGTGCAGCTGGTCGGCGACGATCTGTTCGTCACCAATGTCGAGCGGCTCAAGCGGGGCATCGACACCCGTACCGCCAACGCGCTGCTGGTGAAGGTGAACCAGATCGGTTCGCTCACCGAGACCATCGACGCGGTCACCATGGCTCACCGGGCCGGCTACGCCACCATGATGAGCCACCGTTCCGGCGAGACCGAGGACACCACGATCGCCGACCTGGCCGTCGCGCTGGGTTGTGGCCAGATCAAGTCCGGCGCCCCGGCCCGGACCGAGCGGGTGGCGAAGTACAACCAGCTGCTGCGCATCGAGGAGGATCTGGAGGACGCCGCGCGCTACGCCGGTGCCGCCGCCTTCCCGCGGTTCCAGGCCTGACGCAGCTACCCTTGACCCGATGAAGGTCAAGGTCCATGGCGCGCGACACGCGTAGCCCACGCTCAGCCAGTACCGGCCCGGGACGCTCCACCAGGCGTCCCCGGGTCGGTACTGCTGCGTCTCCAGCCGAGTCGGACGCGGAGGCGACGGTCGGCCTGAAGGCCGCCATGGCCGGACCGAGGAACACCCTGCTCGGGCTGAGCGCCCGGTTCACCGGACGGGCCCTGGTGATGGCGGCGGTGGTCGTCCTGCTCGGCCTCTCCTACGCCTCCAGCCTGCGGATCTACCTCGACCAGCAGCATCAGCTGGCGCTGGCCGACCAGCAGATCGCCGAGCGCACCAAGCGGATCGCGGATCTCCAGGCCGAACTCGAGCGCTGGAACGACCCCAGCTTCATCCGCGCCCAGGCGCGGGATCGGCTCGGCTGGGTGATGCCCGGCGAGATCGGCTACCGGGTGGTGGACGAGAACGGCGACCCGATCGGCCCCGGGGTCACCCTGGAAGGCGAGCAGCAACTGCCCGCCGGCGAACACGAGCCGATGTGGTGGGACCGGATGTGGGGGTCGATCCAGACCGCCGACGCCCCCGTCCGCAAGGTCACCACCCGCTAGTCACCCGTTCCCTGAGGTCGGTCGCGCCAGCGGCCGGGTCTCGAAGGGTCGAACTGCTCGTCCGCCGTTCATTCCCGCGACGGCGGGAGTCTCGGTCGGGGAGCCCCCCGCCGTCGCGGTCACGACGTTGCTGGTCTTCTCCAAGCCTCTCGCCGATCGCGCATTCGCGCCGCATATGCCGCCTCCCACGAGGTGAGGTCGGGCAAGACGCACATCGGCACCGCATACGAAGGCTGGTGGAGTGCTCATATCGGGTGTCATTGCGCGCTGGAGTGGGAGTGGTGTTCGGTGGTCCGGCATATGCGGTGCGGATGCGCAGGTCGGTTCGGCATGGTGGAGCGGGGATGGGAAGATGGCCTGGTGCCGATCGAGCCCATGACCCCCGCCGACGAAGCGACGATCGAAGCCCAGCTCGGCCGTCGCCCGCGCGGCGTGCTCGGGATCGCCTGGCGCTGCGCGACCGGGGAGCCCGGGGTGGTGGTCACCGAGCCCAGGCTGCCGGACGGCACCCCGTTCCCCACCACCTACTACCTGACCTGCCCCACCATGACCTCGGCGATCGGGACGCTGGAGGCCGGCGGCCTGATGGCCGAGATGACCGCCCGGTTGGCCGACGACCCCGAACTGGCCGCCGCCCACCAGCGGGCTCACGAGGCCTATCTGGCCGACCGCGCCCGGTTCGGCGAGGTGCCCGAGATCGCCGGGATCAGTGCCGGCGGCATGCCCACCCGGGTGAAGTGCCTGCACGTCCTGGTCGGTCATTCCCTGGCCGCGGGCCCGGGCGTGAACCCGCTGGGTGACGAGGCGGTCGACCTGCTGATCGCCGCGGGCGTGCCCTGCGTGGCGGGACACCTGGCGGCGGCCGGAACGGGGTCGGGCGGGGAGTCGTCAGACTAGGTCGCTGCGGACCCCACGATCAGCTGCCCAATGCCTGACCCAGTCCGGACGTCACGATGCCCAACTGTCGCTCGAACCGCTCGTGGTCACGCGCTCGCGCGTGCCCGGCGGCGCTGACGGTGCTCGCCGATCGGCACGCTCAACTCGGGGCCGCAAATGTGAGCGCGCTCAGGGATCTTCACAAGCACCGCCTCAGGCGTGGAACAAGCCTGCAGATAACAAGTAGATAACGCCGCTGCGAAGAGGATTGTGAAGGTTCACATGTGATCGTTAACATAACGACGTGGGCCATGGATGGCCACCCGGAGGGGCGAGGAGGCCCCGCCCCGGCGAACAAGGAGGTTGTGAGATGAAGAAGACCCTCGGCGTCTTCCTGGCCGGAGCGTTGGCTCTGGCGCTGTCCGCTTGCGCGGGTGGGGCTGCTCCCACCACGGCCGCGCCTGGTGGCGAGAGCACTGGCGGCACCTCGGGTGCCAAGCCGCTCAATGAGTTGGTCGTCGGCTTCGCCCAGGTGGGTGCGGAGAGCGGCTGGCGGACCGCCAACACCAAGGACATCCAGGACTCCTTCAAGGAGGCCGGGATCGAGCTGAAGTTCTCCGACGCCCAGCAGAAGCAGGAGAACCAGATCAAGGCGATCCGCTCCTACATCCAGCAGAAGGTCGACTACATCGCCTTCTCGCCGGTGGTGGAGACCGGTTGGGACGCCGTGCTGAACGAGGCCAAGGCCGCCGGCATCCCGGTGATCCTGACCGACCGGGCGGTCGACAGCGCCGACGACTCGCTGTACGTCACCTTCCTCGGCTCCGACTTCATCCTGGAGGGCGAGAAGGCCGGCAACTGGCTGGTCGAGCAGTACAAGGACAGCACCGACCCGGTGGCGATCGTCCAGCTCGAGGGCACCACCGGCTCCGCGCCGGCCAACGACCGCGCGACCGGCTTCGCCAACGTGATCAAGGCGGATTCGAAGTTCGAGATCGTGGCCAGCCAGACCGGTGACTTCACCCGCGCGGGTGGCAAGCAGGTGATGGAGGCGATGCTGAAGTCGCAGCCGAAGATCGACGTGGTCTACGCCCACAACGACGACATGGGCCTGGGCGCGATCGAGGCGATCGAGGCCGCCGGCAAGAAGCCGGGCGTGGACATCAAGATCATCACCGTGGACGCGGTGAAGGACGGCATGACCGCGCTGGCCGACGGCAAGCTCAACTTCATCGTGGAGTGCTCCCCGCTGCTCGGCAAGCAGCTGATCGACGTCATCAAGACCCTCAACGAGGGCGGCACCGTCGAGAAGCGGATCGTCACCGAGGAGACCACCTTCACCCAGGAAGAGGCCAAGGCGGCCCTGCCCGATCGCAAGTACTGATCGAGTAGCGCGTCACCCGGGGGTCCGCCACAGCGGGCCCCCGGGATCGCGATAACCTGCAGCAACCCTGTCGACGAGGAGAGGCCCATGTCCCAGCTGTCCCCGCGGGCACCCGCGCCGGCCGGCAGCCCCGAGCCGGTGGTGGAGATGAAGGGGATCTCGATCTCCTTCCCCGGCGTGAAGGCGCTGGACGACGTCGACTTCCGGATGTTCCCCGGCGAGGTGCACTCGCTGATGGGTGAGAACGGCGCCGGCAAGTCCACCCTGATCAAGGCCCTCACCGGGGTCTACGGGATCGACGCCGGCACGATCAGCCTGGACGGCCGCCAGGTGACCTTCGCCGGCCCCGCGCAGGCGCAGGCGGCCGGGATCAGCACGGTGTACCAGGAGGTCAACCTGCTGGGGAACCTCACCGTCGCCGAGAACGTGATGCTGGGACGGGAGCCGCGCCGGCTGGGCGGGATCGACTGGCGCCGGATGCGGCGCCGCGCCGCCGAGATCCTGGAGCGGCTGCACCTCGACATCGACCCCGGTTCGCTGCTGAACTCCCATTCCCTGGCGGTGCAGCAGTTGGTCGCCATCGCCCGGGCGCTGGACATCCAGGCGTCCGTCCTGGTGCTGGACGAACCGACCTCCAGCCTGGACGCCGACGAAGTCGCCGAACTCTTCCGGGTGATCCGCAGCCTGGCCGCCGACGGGGTGGCGGTGCTGTTCGTCTCCCACTTCCTGGATCAGGTCTACGAGATCTCCGACCGGCTCACCGTGCTGCGCAACGGCCGCTTGGTGGGGGAGTACCTCACCGACGAACTACTCCGAATCGACCTGGTGCAGGCCATGATCGGCAAGGAACTCACCGCGCTGGAGGATCTCGAGCACCGGGTGCATGCCGCCGACACCAGCCGGGAGGAGGAGACCCCCTTCCTGGCCGCCACCGGGGTCGGACGCCGCGGCGTGATCGCCCCGGTGGACATCCGGATCGCCCCCGGCGAGGTGGTCGGCCTGGCCGGCCTGCTCGGCTCGGGCCGCACCGAGGTGGCCCGGCTGCTGGGCGGCGTCGACCGTCCGGACACCGGGGAGATCAGGGTCAACGGCCAGCCACTGAAACTCCGCTCGCCCCGGCAGGCGATCAAGCACCGGGTGGTCTACTCGTCGGAGAACCGGCGCGCCGAGGGCATCGTGGACGAGCTGAGCGTCCGGGACAACGTGATCCTGGCGCTGCAGGCCGACCGGGGCTGGTTCCGTCCGATCCCGAAGAAGCGGCAGGACGAACTCACCCAGAGCTACATCGAGGCGCTGAACATCCGCACCCCGGATGCCGAGGCGCTGGTCCGCAACCTCTCCGGCGGCAACCAGCAGAAGGTGCTGCTGGCCCGCTGGCTGGCGATCGCGCCCCGGCTGCTGATCCTGGACGAACCCACCCGCGGTATCGACGTCGGCGCCAAGGCCGAGATCCAGAAGCTGGTGTTCAGCCTGGCCGAGAACGGGATGAGCGTGATCTACATCTCCGCCGAGCTGGAGGAGGTGCTGCGGGTCAGCCACCGGGTGATCGTGCTGCGCGACCGCCGGTTGGTGGCGGATCTTCCCAATGACGACCTCGACCTTGACACCCTGCTGGCGCTGATCGCCGAGGGTGCCGACAACGGAGTGACAGCATGAGCGGCATTCTCGCCAAGGCCTTCGCCCACCGGCTGTTCTGGCCGGTGCTGATGCTGGTGGCCCTGCTGGTCATCAACGTGGTGGCGGTGCCGGACTTCCTGTCGATCACCATCCACGACGGCCATCTCTTCGGCAGCGTGATCGACATCCTGCGCAACGGCGCCCCCACCCTGATCATCGCGGTCGGGATGACCCTGGTGATCGCCACCCGCGGCATCGACCTGTCGGTCGGCGCGCTCTGCGCCATCTCCGGCGCGGTGGCCTGCTCGATCATCCTGGGCTCGCCGGAACCCGGCTCGCTCGGTACCGTCACCACGGCGGTGCTGACCGCCCTCGGGCTGGCGCTGGTGATGGGGCTGTGGAACGGGCTGCTGGTGGCAGTGATCGGCATCCAGCCGATCATCGCCACCCTGGTGCTGATGACCGCCGGACGCGGCATCGCCATGCTGATCACCGAGGGCCAGATCCTGACCGTGAACAGCCCGCCGTTCAAGTTCCTCGGCTCCGGCTTCCTGCTCGGCGTTCCGGTGGCGGTGATCATCGGCGCGGTGATCTTCGCGTTGGTCGCGCTGCTCACCCGGCGGACGGCGCTGGGCCTGCTGATCGAGTCGGTCGGCATCAACCCCGAGGCCAGCCGGCAGGCCGGCGTCCGGGCTCGTGGGCTGCTGTTCACCGTCTACGCCTTCTGCGCGCTGGCGGCTGGCATCGCCGGGCTCATCCTGACCGCCAACCAGACCGCCGCGGACGCCAACAACACCGGCCTGTTCATCGAGCTGGACGCCATCCTGGCGGTGGTGATCGGCGGCACCTCGCTGGCCGGCGGACGCTACTCGCTGGCCGGTACCCTGGTCGGCGCGCTGGTGATCCAGACCCTGGTCACCACGGTCTACACCGTCGGCATCCCGCCGATCGCGACCATGGTGTTCAAGGCCGCGGTGGTGACGGCGGTCTGCCTGCTGCAGTCGCCCACCACCAACGCGGCGATCGGCCGCTGGCGGGAACGCATGGTGGCTGGTCGGCGCACCGAGGCGAAGGCGGTGGCCCGATGACCGCGCTCACCCTGGGACGCGGCCGGCGCGGCGTCACCGCGAAGCTGGCCGACCTGTTCACCAGCCCGAAGTCCGGCCCGGTGCTGGTCACCGCACTGCTGTTCGTCGCGATGTACCTGGTCGCCGGGTTCCGCTACCGCGGGTTCTTCTCCGGCCAGGTGGTGCTCAACCTGTTCATCGACAACGCCTACCTGATCGTGCTGGCGGTGGGGATGACCTTCGTCATCCTGACCGGCGGGATCGACCTGTCGGTCGGCGCCGTGGTGGCGCTGTCCACCATGATCGCCGCCTCGATGCTGCAGGCCGGCTGGTCGGCGGCGGTGGTGCTGCCGCTGATCCTCGTCCTCACCTCCCTGCTGGGGCTGGCGGTCGGGTTGATGATCCACGTCTTCGGGGTACAACCGTTCATCGCCTCGCTGGCGGCGATGTTCCTGGCGCGGGGGCTGTGCTACATCATCTCCAACACCTCGATCTCGATCGTGGACGAGTTCTTCGTCGCGATGGCGACCACCCGGGTGCCGCTCGGGCCGGAGCTGTCGGTCACGCCCAGCGTGATCATCGCGCTGCTGGTCGCGATCGCGGCGGTGTGGGTGCTGCAGTACACCCGGTTCGGCCGCACCACCTACGCGATCGGCGGCGGCGAGCAGTCCGGCATGTTGATGGGGCTGCCGGTGGCGCGGACGAAGGTGCTGGTGTACGTGATCAGCGGGTTCTGCTCGGGGCTGGCGGGCATCCTGTTCGCCTTCTACACCCTTTCGGGCTATTCGCTGACCGCGGTCGGCACCGAACTGGACGCGATCGCGTCGGTGGTGATCGGCGGTACCCTGCTCACCGGGGGCTACGGATTCGTGTTGGGCTCGGTGCTGGGGGTGTTGGTGCTCGGCCTGATCCAGACCATCATCACCTTCGAGGGCACCTTGAGTTCCTGGTGGACCAAGATCTTCATCGGTGCCCTGCTGCTGGTGTTCATCATTCTGCAGAAGGTGTTGACCTCCAGACGGACGTAGCCGGATCGAGGACGCGACCAGGAGGGCCGGGGTGGCTGAGGAGGAGCGGGCGAAGGCCGCGACCATCTTCGATGTCGCGCGCCTGGCCGGCGTATCCCACCAGACGGTCTCGCGCGTCCTGAACGACCTGCCCAACGTCCGTCCGGCCACCCGGGAGCGGGTGCAGCGGGCGATCGCGCAACTGCGCTACATCCCGTCCCCGGCCGCGCGTGCCCTGGTCACCCGCCGGTCGCGGACGATCGGCCTGATCACGACCGGGCTGCCCGAGTTCGGGCCCTCGACCGCGGCGGTGCATCTCAACGAGGCCGCCCGCGAGGAGCGGTACGCGGTGATCATGGCCAGCCTGCTGACGGCCGACTTCGCCAGCCTGCGGCAGGCCGCGGAGGTGCTGGTGCGGCAGAACGTCGAGGCGATCGTGCTGATCACCAGCAACCGTTCCACCCTCGGCCTGCTGGAGGGGATGGAACTGGGGGTGCCGTTCGTCGCGGTCGCCTCCCAGGGGACCGGGCTGCACCGGGTCTCGTTCGACCAGTACGCCGGGGCCCGGCGGGTGGTGCGGCACCTGATCGAGCTGGGGCACACCGAGATCCGTCATCTGGCGGGGCCGGCGGACTCGATGGACGCCATCGAGCGCGTCCGGGGCTGGCGGGACATGCTCGGCGAGCAGGGGTTGGTGGCCCCGGAACCGCTGGTCGGGGACTGGGCGGCCAGCAGCGGCTACCGCAATGCCCGGCAGTTGCTGGCCGAGGATCGTCCGACCGCGATCTTCGCCGGGAACGACCAGATGGCGCTGGGGGCGATCCGGGCGGTGATGGAGACCGGCCTGCGGGTGCCGCAGGACGTCAGCGTTGTCGGCTTCGACGACATCCCCGAGGCCGAGCATTTCACCCCGCCGCTGACCACGATGAGGCAGGACTTCGCCCAGTTGGGCCGCGACACGATGACCCTGGTGCTGGCCGTGCTCCGCGAGGAGGACACCGGCACCCTGCTGCCCCGCGTCCCGAACCTGGTGGTGCGGGAGCGCACCGGGCCGGCGCCGGCTCGCTAGGCTGCCGATCGGGCCCCCATAGCCCAACTGGCAGAGGCAGGCGGCTTAAACCCGCTCCGGTACGGGTTCGAATCCCGTTGGGGGCACACGAGGAGCGGAGGAGAAGACGCCGAGCTTGCTCGAGTGTCTTCGACGTAGCGACGAGTGTTGACCAACGGCGCGAGCGCAGCGAGCCGGACGTCGCAGACGTCCGCCGCGCAAAGCGCGGGCCGTTGGGAGTACATGCAAGGGCTGCCGCGCAAAGCGCGGGTCGTTGGGAGTACAAGCAAGGGCTGCCGCGCAAAGCGCGGGCCGTTGGGAGTACATGCGAGGGCCGCCGCGCAAAGCGCAGGCCGCTGGGAGTACAAGCGAGGGCCGCCAGGCGGTGGGGGACGCACCACGCCAGACCGTTGGGAGTACAAGCGACTGACCTGAGCCGCCATCGGGGAGCACTAGCGACCGGTCACCAGAACCACGATCCCGACCGCCACCAGCCAGACCGACCACAGCGCATAGCCCACAGGCACGAGGATCCCGGCAAGCCTCCATCCACGCTCCTCGAACGGCCCGACGAACTCGAGCGAACCAATCATGAGAGCCGCGCCGACGACGATGCCGGGGACGATCAGCCAGAGCGGCAACCCGGCCGATACGGCGAGCAGGATCGTCCAGGCGCCGGTGGTGAGGTAGCCGAGGTGCTCTCCGACCGCGACGCCGAGATAGCGGTGCTGGGTCTGGAACACAAGGTCGATGGTCCGGTGGTCCGCCCCGGGTGCGGCCTGCTCGCGCGCCAGGTAGGGGACGAGGAACACCCATCGCAGCAGCCCGGCACTCTGCACGACACCCGCCGTCACACCCACCGCCACGGCCAGGACGCGCATCGTGGGGTCGACGACGAGCAGGCCGGCGAGCGCGGCGACCGGCACGAACATCATCGCCGATACCGCGAACGCGAACCACAACAGCACCAGACCGGAACCCCCGGCGTGGAAGCGCTCCAGGATCTCGCTGGTGGGGCGGCGCAGGATTCCCGGGTAGTCGAAGCGGACGGCCAGCGCTGCATACGCGGCGTTGAACAGGAAGGGCGTGGCGATCAGCAACACGGCGAGGAGGGCGGTCATCGCGCCGAACCCGCCTCAACCGGGTCGACGTGCGGACGCCCGCCACCGCCGGTGGCGAGAAGCCCCGGAAGCGGCGCTGCGATCCAGCCCACTGGGGCCGGTACCCATCGGCGCGCGGAGGCGGAGTTGCTCATGCCGGCCAACATAACATACGATGTACGTTATGGGTAGTGCGCGACGACGCCGGAACAGCATCACTCGCGAGGAGATCGTGGACGCGGCCTTCGGGCTCTATCAATCGGGCTCCACCGAGGTCGGCCTCCGGGCGATCGCCGCCAGCATCGGTGCTGCCCCCATGAGCCTGTACGCGCACATCGCCACGAAGGAGGAACTGCTCGACGCGATAGCCGACCGGGTGCTCGCCGACTTCGACGCGGTGGCCGATCGAGAGACCGAGGATTGGGTCGAGGACGTCACCACCCGTGCTCTCCGGCACCTCGCGGTGCTTCGCGCGCACCCGTGGGCGGTGCCCGTCCTGCTCGCCCGGCCGCACCCGGGACCGGCTGCCGCGCGGTCGGGGGAGGCCTATCTCCGCCTGCTCGGCCGGAGCCTCGAGGCGGCCACGGCCGCCATCGCCTTCACCGCCCTGCTCGCGCTCATCTACGGCACGGCGGCGTTCCTGACCGCCGAGTCGAGGGCGACCCCGGCGCAGACCCGCGGCCAGGTCGTCGCGCGCATTCCCGGCGGTCCCGAGCTGGAGCACACCAACCGGGCCTCGGGGGAACTCGCCGAGTACGGCTCCGAGGCGCACTTCCGTCGCGCCGTCCGCGCCCTGCTCATCGGATTCCGCGACCCCTCCGCCTGAAGCCGCCTCAGAGTCACTGGTCGCGCGTCGGCCGGCCGGTCCTCGAGGACGTCAGGCGTCGCCCGCGGCGGCAACTCGTTCGAGTTCGTCCAGGAACGACTGCCAACCGGCGAGGACGCCTTCCTGCTGCTCGGGCGAGAAGCCGGGTGTCTCCCGGGTGAAGCGCATCCGGGTGCCGCCGGGGATGGCGGTCAGGTCGACGACGATCCTCGCGCGGTGCGGATCGCCGGGGCCAGGGCCCGCCGGTGGTCGCCGATCCCGGCGGGGTCACGCGAGGGTGAGCAGCCCCCTGACCAGCATCACGGCGACCCCCAGCCAGGCGCAGGCCAGCATGGCGATCCGCGCGATTCGGGCCGGAATGCGCCGTCCGAGAAGTGCCCCGATCAGTACGCCGGCGGCGGTGCATCCGCCGAGCAGCAGGATCTCCGGTACGGGCTGTGGCGGTAGGCCACGCAGCGCCAACGACAGCAACCCGTAGCCGAGCAGGATGCCTGGGCGCTGGCGGCGAAGCTCCGTTGTTCCCAGGCGTCGCCGACCGCGTAGGCCGCCAGCGGTGGGCCGGAGAGCCCGCTGGCCGCGTGGAGGTACCCGGCCGCGGCACCAGCGATGCCCAGGCCGCGCCGTCCGCGCAGCAACGGAGCGAGGCCGCGGATGCGGTGCGCGAGCAGCGCTAACACCGCCAGCGCAGCGATCAGCAGCAACAGTGCTGTCTCCGGCAGTGCGCGAACGGTCAGCACCCCGAGCGGGGCCGCCAGCAGCCCGATGCCGAGCAGGGGGAGGCTGCGCCGCCAGTCCACTTCGCGCCAGGCCTGCGGCAGCGCGCACAGGCTGGCCACCACGGCGAGCAGCAGGGCGAGGGTGACCCCTTGCACCGGACCGTGGGCCAGCACCGCCGGCCCGATCAGCACGAGGACGAAACCCAGCCCGGTGATTCGCTGGACGACGCCGGCGATCAGGGCGGAGACGGCGATGGCTACCAGGGTCAAGGCGTGGCGAACGAGGTGGAAGTGTGGCGCGGCGAGACCTCAGGCGCGCTCGAACCGGACCGTCATTCCGGGACGCAACAGGTCGACCAGCCCCAGGTAGGGCGCTGCGATCTCGCCCACCCGGGCCTGCAGGTGATTGAGCGGACGGTCGGTGCGCATCAGGTGGATCTCCCCGGCGTACCGCCCGTAGCCGGCCAGATCCAGCTGCAGGCTGCCCTTCAACCGCCGGTCGGCGTTGACGATCCGGGACGGCGTGCGGGCGTCCCTGGTCTCGTCCAGCCGGAAGGACGCCTCGGTGCCCTCGACCCGCAGATGCCAGGGCCGCTCGGTCAGGAAGGCCACCGACTCGTCCAGGCCGGTGACCGGCAGGGTGACCTCGCCGGTCTGCTCGACGTGGCCGATCCAGCGCAGGTGCTCGGGCAGCAGCGTCCCCTCGGCGCAGAAGATCCTCACCTCGGGGCTGATGGTGAGCAGCTCCACCACGTTGCGGTAGGAGTTGCGGTGGCGCTGCTGCTCCAGCATGGGCAGGCCGGCGAACAGCGGCGCCCGGAAGCTGATCTCGCCGGGGATGAAGCCATGGATGGGCAGGCCCCGATCAAGGAAGAGCCGGTTCTGGGCCAGGTAGAAGCCGAGCTCCAGCCCGGTCTCGGGGCGGGGATAGTAGTTGTGCCAGCCGATCACGTCGAGGCCGGCCAGGTCGTCCAGCAGCGCGGCGTCCACCGTTGACGCGTTCACCGCGATCGGGAACTCCCGCGCGATCCGCCGCATCTCGTCCACGGTGAACCCGTAGTCGATCCGCAGCGAGGTGACGCCCCAGTCGCGCAGCCGGCCGATCCCGTCCAGCGTGATGCCGAGTTTGTCCAGGGTGGCGGGGGAGACGTCCCCGCAGAAGGTCAGGCCGTGGTCGGCATGCAGCCCGCGCAGGTACTCGCCGTACTGCAGCAGACCCTCGCTCTCGGGGATGTGGAACGAGGTGAACACCAGGCGCTCGGGCTGGGTGAGCACCTGCTCGAGCACGGCGGAGCGAACCTGCGGGTCGTCGGTGGGGTAGAGCGAGAACAGCATCGACTCATTCTTCCGTAGTTGGTGGGACCGGGGTCAACGGTCCCCGAGCCTGTCGAAGGGTTCCTGTCCCGCTCCGGCAATGTTGCTCTGACAAGCTGGGACTCGGAACCGTCCGCTGTCCCAGGGCCGCGGGTCCCGGATGCGATCGAAGGTTGCGCACCGGGTTCGGCACGCAACCTTCGACCTTTTCTTCGGGGAGAGCGGACGGTTCGGGATCAGCCGAGACGCTCGACCATGTGCTCCTTGAAGCCGAAGAACCAGGTCAGGATGAAGCCCATGATGTAGGAGACCAGCAGGCCGCCGATGTACCACAGCCACATCCCGTTGGTGATCACCGGGGTCATCAGGATGCCGGAGAGACCCAGCGCGCCGGCACCGAAGCCACCGGTCTGCTGGATGCCGAAGGCGACGAAGGCGCCGCCGAAGCCGCCACCGAGACAGGCGGTGATCAGCGGGTAGAACAGCGGCAGCGAGACGCCGTAGATCAGCGGTTCGCCGATGCCCATGAAGCCGATCGGCAGGGCGGCGCGGATGATGTTCTTCAGCCGCTCGCTCTTGGTCTTGATGAAGATCGCGATCGCCATGCCGACCTCGCCCGCGCCGGCCATCGCCAGCACCGGCAGCAGCTGGGTGTAGCCGTGGTCGGCGATCAGCTGGGCGTGGATCGGGGTCAGGCCCTGGTGGATGCCCAACATGACCAGTGGCAGGAAGAGGGACGCCAGCAGGTAGCCGCCGATCACACCGCCCTGTTCCAGGGCGAAGTCGATCAACAGCCAGTTGATCCCCTGCATCAGCAGCGCCGAGATCGGCATGATGATGCCGATGCACAGTGCGGCGCCGACGATCAGGGTGACGACCGGCACCACGAACAGATCCAGCGAGGCCGGAACGCGCTTGCGCACCCACTTCTCGATGACGGTGAACACCCAGGCGGTGATCATCACGCCGATGATGCCGCCCAGGGCCGGCTTCAGATCACCGAACAGCGGCAGCGACAGCGGCTGCGCCGCGATCTCGGTGCCGTCGGCCGCCTTGCTCGCCGCGATACCGGCCAGCGAGGCCATGTAGGGCACCGCGCCGGCGATCAGGCCGAGCACCGGGGTGCCGCCGAACTCCTTGGCGGT
Source organism: Actinomycetes bacterium (assembly GCA_023393755.1). GTDB lineage: Bacteria > Actinomycetota > Actinomycetes > Propionibacteriales > Propionibacteriaceae > Propionicimonas. The sequence continues at coordinate 20,511 of JAEXCA010000196.1, forward strand.
GTTGTGGCCGACGATCAGGTTCAGCGTGCCGCCGATGATCGCGCCCAGGCCGGCGAAGGCCAGGAACCACGGGTTCTTGACCACGTTCGGGTCGAAGATCTTCCAGACGTTGGTGATCGCCAGCACCAGACCGCAGGCGATGAATCCGGGGATGATCGGGATGAAGATGCTGCCGATGTGGCGGAAGGTGGCGTGGACGCCGGTGTTCTGCTTGGCCTTCACCTTGGCCTTGTTCTCGGCCTCCAGGGTGCGCAGGTCCTCGGCGGCGTCGAGTTCGACCTCGGCGCCCGGGGTGACTCCGCTGACCTCGGCGAAGGCGTCCCGCAGCCGCTGGGCGTGGCCGGGGCCGACCACGATCTGCAGCTGCTCGCCGGGGACGATGCCCAGCACGCCGGGCAGGTTCTTGATCGCGTCCAGATCGGCCTTGCCGGGGTCGACCAGGTTCAGCCGGAGGCGGGTCATGCAGTTGGTGAAGGCGGCGACGTTCTGGTTGCCGCCGATCAGCCCGACGATCTGCCGGCTGAGCTGTGCGTAATCCACGGTGATTCCTTCCTTGATTTCAGCGAGTTCAGTGTTCGGATGTAGTGGTGACGGCGGCGCGGACGAAGCCGTCCGCCTCCGCCAGCCGGGCGCGGGCCGCCTCGGCGTCGATGCCGCACAGGATCGCGACGATCGCGGTCTTGGCGTGGTTGTCGGCCTCGGCCAGCGCCTGCTCGGCCCGCTCGGCGTCGCAGCCGGTGGCGGCCTGCACGATCCCGATCGCGCGGGCCACCAGCTTCTCGTTGGTGGGTCGGACGTCGACCATCAGGTTGCCGTAGACCTTGCCGAGCCGCACCATGGTGCCGGTCGAGATCATATTGAGGATCAGCTTCTGGCTGGTGCCCGCCTTCAACCGGGTCGAGCCGGTGAGCACCTCGGGCCCGTTGTCGACCTCGATCGAGACGTCGGCGTGGCGTCCCACTTCGGAACCCGGGTTGCAGGCGATGGCGACCGTCGCGGCTCCCACCGAGCGGGCGTGGTCCAGGCCGCCGATCACGTACGGGGTGCGGCCGGAGGCGGCGATCCCGACCACGACGTCGTCGGCGGTGAGGCCGATCGCGACCAGATCGGCGACCCCCAGTTCCACCGAGTCCTCGGCGCCCTCCACCGCCTGGAACATGGCGCCCTGGCCGCCGGCGAGCAGGCCGATCACCTGTTCCGGGTCGGTGCCGAAGGTGGGCGGGCACTCGGCGGCGTCCAGCACGCCGAGCCGGCCGCTGGTGCCGGCGCCGGTGTAGATCAGGCGGCCACCGCGGCGCAGCGCGGCGACGGCGAGTTCGACGGCCCGGGCGATCTGTGGGATCTGTCCGGCCACCGCGTCGGCGACCCGGCGGTCCTCGGCGTTCATGACCTCGAGGAACTCGGTCACGCTCATGGCGTCCAGGGTCGCCGTGCGGGGGTTCCGCGATTCGGTTGCGGTCAGTGCGCTCAGGTCTGGCATGGGCCTCCTTCGGGACGACATCGTCGACTGATGGCGTGATGCTACACGAAAAGTAAGTTTTGTGAAACTATGCAACATTGCGGTGTGTCACACTGACTTTCCACGCTTGACAGCGGTGGTGGGTCGGACGGAGGGGAGGGCGGCGGTGGAGGTCATCGAGTCAATCCGGACGGCGCTGCCCCGGCTGCGTCCGGCCGAGGCCAAGGTCGCGCGCCTGCTGCTTGAGGATCCGGACGCCGCGCTGGAGGCCACCGTGGCCAGCCTGGCCGAGCGGGCGGGGGTCTCCCAGGCGAGCGTGATCCGGTTCACCCGTGCCCTCGGGATGAGCGGGCTGCCGGCGTTGCGGATCGAACTGGCCCAGGAACTCTCCCGCCAGGCGGTCGAACTCGAGCGCTCCAACATCGCCCAGGGTGAGATCAATCGGTCCGACACGCTCGCCGACGTGGTCGCCAAGGTGGCCTTCCACGAGGCCCGCTCGATCGAGCAGACCGCCCGCGGAGTCGACCTGGCCGCCCTCGATCGCGTGGCCCAGGCGATCGCGAACGGTCACCACGTCGCCACCTTCGGCGTCGGGGCGAGCGGGCTGGCCGCCGCCGACCTGGCGCAGAAGCTGCAGCGGATCGGCCTGATGTGCCTGTCCTCCCACGACACCCACGTCCAGCTGGTGCACGCCGCGCTGGCCGACCCGACGACGGTCACCGTTGCCTTCTCGCACGGCGGCCGCACGGTCGAGGTGCTCCGCGCCCAGCAGATCGCCCGCCAGGCCGGGGCGCTCACCGTCGCGGTGACCAACGACCCGGAGTCACCGGTCGCCCAGGCCTCGGAGTTGGTGTTGCGCACCAGTGCCCGGGAGGCGGCGATGCGGGCGGCCGCGCTGGCCAGCCGGATCGCGCAGCTGGCCGTGGTCGACTTCCTGTTCGTCCGGATCGCCCAGCTGCGGTTCGACGATCTGGGGACGGCGCTGCGGGCCACCTTCGAAGCGGTCGGCGAGCAGCACCTGCCACCGATGCCGCGCTGAACCGGCCGGGGAGCGGTCCCCGTCCGCTCCGCTAGGGTAAGGCGAGCCTTACCTAAGGAGCTGGGATGAGCGAGGTGGCCACGGAGGCGCCGGGATTCGTGCGCAAGGGCCTGTTGCGGCTGAGCTGGCCGCTGCTGCTGGTGACGGTGTTCACGCTGCTGGCCACGCTGGGCAATGTGGTGCTGCTCAGCCAGGCCTCCCCCGAACTCAACGCCGCGGTCGCCACCGCGAACCAGGTACTGGGGGTGCTCTACGACATCTCCGTGCTGTTCAGCCTGGGTGCGCTGGTCGTGGTCGCCCAGCTGCTCGGCGCCCGCTCGTTCGCCGCGGCCCGGTGTGCCACCGTGATCGCGCTGCGGGCGAGCACGCTGCTGGGTCTCGCCATCGCGCTGTTCGTGGCCCTGGCCGGGCCGGCCGTCCTGGCCGCGCTGAACACCCCGGCCGAGATCCTGGACGACGCCTCCACCTACCTGTGGATCGTCGCCCTCGGGCTCACCTTCAACGCCTACATCGTCGCCGCCACCGCCGTGCTGCGTGCCTACGGCCGGACCGTCGCGCTGCTGGTGATGGGCATCGTGGTCAACCTGCTCGACGTCGCCCTGCTCGGCGTCCTGCTGTTCGTCCTCGACCTCGGTGTGGTGGCGGCCGCCCTGCCCACGCTGGTGGTGCGGGGCGTCGGGGTGCTGTTGTTGTGGTGGATGGTCCGGCGGCGCACCGGCGCCCGGGTGCTGGCCAAGCTGCCGCCCTGCGAACCCGGGGCACCGGGCGGCGGCGTCATGGCCAGGCTGTCCATCCCGACCGTGCTGGAGAACGGCGCGTACAACCTGGCCATCGTGGTGGTGGTGTCGCTGATCAACCTGCTCGGCACCGACGTCATCAACGCCCGTTCCTACGCGCTCACCCTCACCGCGCTGGTGACCGGCGTGATCCTGGCCATCGCCCAGGGCAACGAGACCATCGTCGGTTGGGACGTCGGCGAGCGCAGCCTGGGCAACGCCAGGCGGCTCACCCTGCGCACCGCCGCCGGGACGGCGATCGCCGCGGCCGTGCTGGCCGCCCTGCTCTGGTTCGGTGCGGACGTCCTGCTCTCGATCTTCGGGCCCAACCCGGCCGTGGTGGCCGCGGCCCGGGAGGCGCTGGCGATCAGCGTCCTGCTGCTGCCCCCCTCGGCGGTGACCGGGGTGGTGTACGGCGCGCTGCGTTCGGCCGGCGACGTGGTGATCCCGATGGCCTACTCGATCGGCACCAGCGTGGCGGTCCTGATCCCGGTCTCCTGGCTGCTGATCCAGGTGCTCGGCCTCGGGCTGGCCGGCGCCTTCTGGGGACTGGTGGCCGCCGAGGCGGTGAAGGCCGCCCTGCTGGTGGGCCGTTGGTGGGGCGGACGCTGGACCGCGCGGGCCAGCGTGATCCCGTCCGAGCCCGCGTCAGCGCCGGTCGCCGAGCCGGTCGCCGATCCGGCGTGACCGCCCGCCACGAGGGGCCCACCGACTGGCGCCGGGCGGCCTTCTCGCAGATCGAGGACCCGGTGCGCCGTGTCCTGGTCGTCACACCGCCGCGGTCTCGTACCGTCCGCAACCTGGCGTTCCACCGCTACGGCGGGCAGGTCCGCCGGATTCTGCGGACGGCGCCGGCGGAGTTCGAGGTGACCGGCCGGCGCGTCCTGGCGGCCGGGGCGTCGAGCTCGGTGGCCGAGATCAGCCTGGTGACGGACGCCGCGGTGGCCCCCGGCGATGTCCTGTCGCTGTGGTGGCGCAACAGCGACGAGCGGGTGGCCGGCCACGCCCGTGGTCTGGGCCCGCAGCGGTACTGGACGACGCCGCTGCCGCATCGTCCCTCGACCCGGCGGACGGCGCCGGAGGACGTCCTGCTGCGCGAGGTGGTGGAGCTCGGCGACCAGGCGGTCGACTGGCGCGGTGCGCCACGGATCGTCCCGCGGTTCTTCACCACCTCCCACGCCACCGTCACCGCGGGCCGGACCGAACTGCGGTTGCAGGTGACCCGCGACCGGCGCTGGCCGGAGCGGGCGGCGGCACACCTGCACCGGGTGGCGCCGCGGGAGCGGCTGTCCGGCTGGGTGCTGCCGCACCCGCACCGCGTCCCGACCGGGCCGGGACTGGCGATCGTGACCGGCTCGGGCGCGGCGTCGGTGTTCGCCTCGCTCCGGGCCGGGGCTGGTGACGTCCGGCTGCTCTGGGGCCTCGGCGACAAGGAACTGGCCCCCTGGGTGGAGGACGAACTGGCGGAGTGGCTGGCCGGCGGAGCGTTGGCGGGGTTGGAGATCGCCCGGACGCCGACCCGGGTCACCGACCTGCTGCTACCTCGCCGGGCCGAGGTGCGGGAGCTGGTGGCGGCCGGTGGCTGGCTGTTCGTCAGCGGGAATGCCGTGATGGGAGAGCACGTTGATGCAATGGTGGCCGACGCCCTCGGCGACCGACGGTACCGGGAGTGCTACGAGGCGATGCGCTACATCGTCTCCACCTGAGCAGCCGGCCGGGTCGCACAGCTGACGCTCAGGAACGTCGCCTACCATGGAGACCTGACGACGGTTCACCGCCGCCAAACTGAGGAGGACATACCCACGATGCAGAGCAACAATCCGGTGCTCGCCAAGACCGACTGGGGTCAGTCGCAGCCCGTCCAGTACGGGACCGGCCAGCAGTACCCCGGCCAGCCCTATGCTCCGGGGCAGTACCCCGGTGCGGGCTATGACCCCAACGCCGCCCAGTTCCAGCCCCAGCCGCCGGCCCCGACCTCGGTGATGACCATCGATGACGTGATCACCAAGTCGGCGATCACCCTCGGCACCGTCGTGCTGGTCGCCGCGGTGACCATGTGGGCCTTCATGCAGGGCATCCTGCCCGTCCAGCTGCTGCAGCCGGCGATGATCGTCGGGGCCCTGGTCTCCTTCGGCGTCGTGCTGCTGGTCAGCTTCCGGCGGCAGATCAAGCCCGGGTTCGTCCTGGCCTACGCCGTGATCGAGGGCGTCTTCCTGGGCGCGGTCAGCCTGATGTTCGAGCTGATCTACCCCGGGATCGTCATTCCGGCGGTGCTGGGCACCTTCGTCGCTGCCGGCGCCACCCTGGCGGCCTACAAGGCCTTCCGGATCAAGGTGACCAGCAAGTTCCGCAAGATGGTGATCATCGGCACCATGGCCTACGCCGGCGTGCTGCTGGTGAACCTGGTGCTGTCGCTGTTCGGTGTCAACCTCGGGATCGTCTCGGTGACCGGCCAGGTGAGCTGGATCGCGCTGCTGGCCTCCGCGGTCGGCGTCGGGCTGGCGGTGTTCAACCTGATCCTCGACTTCGACTACATCGAGCAGGGCATCGCCGCGCGTGCCCCGGCCAGCGAATCCTGGCGGGGTGCCTTCGGCCTGACCGTGACCATGGTCTGGCTCTACGTGGAGATCCTGCGGATCCTCTCCTACTTCCGCCGGTAGGAACGCTTTTCCCAACGGTGCGGCCCACTGCGGTGGCCGCACCGTTGTCGTCCGCTCACTCGCTGGCCGTACTGAAGCGGGTGCCGGATCAGCCGGCGGCCAGCCAGGCGTCCGCCAGCGGCTGCAGGTGGCGCTCCAGCAGGGCGCGGGCGCTGGCCGACCACCGGGTGGAGGCCCACCGCGAGACCGGAATCCAGGCGGCCGCGGAGGTCGTCCCGCCGACGTCGTTGACCACCGGGTCGGTGGGTTCGGAACAGCGTCCGGCGAAGATGATCCGGACGGCGTGGAAGTCCTCGATCAGGCCGCTGGGCGACCGTCCGATCCAGTGGTCGGTCTGCAGGTCGAGCAGGTGGGAGATCTCCAGCCGCTGGCCGGTCTCCTCGTCCACCTCGCGGATCACCGCCTGCGCGGCGGCCTCGCCGGCGTCGATGCCTCCCCCCGGCAGTCCCCACAACCGGGGAACCGCCGTCTTGTCGGAGAACTGCGTCGCCAGGATGCCCCGGCTGGAGAGCGCGATGGTGTAGGCGGCCAGCCGCTGCCGGACGATCGGCGTGACGTCGTCGGTGAGTTCCAGGTCGGGATCCATCGAGCGGGTCCTGGGTGCCACCCGCGGGTTGATCCGCCGGCCGTGCCGCGCCACCTGGATGGTCAGCGAGAGATCGGGGGCGCGTCCGCTGATCGACAGCGGGCGGATCATCCGGTAGCCGCGCTCCCAGACCAGCCGGTGCGGTTCGACCCCGTGCGGCAGGGTCCGGCTGAAGACCGGTGCTCCGCCGGCAACCTCGACCCCGATGATCCGCATCGATTCATCATGACCGAGGCAACCGGGGAAACCAAGCAGGCTCCCCGGGGGATGCCCGGATCCGCGCGCCGGTCAGGGATGCGGGACGCCGGCTGGCGCGGGGCCGGGGCTATAGGCTCTCGACGCAGGCCGGCCGGTGCGGGAGGGGTGACGTGATCAAGTACCTCGGCTCGAAGCGACGGCTGGTGGGCCAGCTGGGCGGGCTGCTCTCGGCCAGCGGTGCGGCGACCGCGCTCGACCTGTTCACCGGCACCACCCGGGTGGCGCAGGAGTTCTGCCGCCGCGGCGCGCTGGTGACGGCGGTCGACACCGCCAGCTACTCCGAGGTGCTCGCCCAGTGCTACGTGGCCACCCCGGCCGAGGCGATCGACCCGGCGGAGGTGGACGAGGCGCTGGCCCGGCTGGCGGCCCTGCCCGACCGGCGCGGCTACGTCACCGAGGTGTTCGCCGAACGGGCGCGCTACTTCCACCCCGGCAACGCCGTGCGGATCGACGCGATCCGCGAGGGGATCGACGAGCTGTACCCCGACGGCCGGCTGCGTCCGATCGTTCTGACCGCGCTGCTGGAGGCCGCCGACGCGGTCGACTCCACGGTCGGGGTGCAGATGGCCTACCTCAAGCAGTGGGCACCGCGGGCGCTGCGTCCGCTGCGGCTGCGGGCGCCGGTCCTGACGCCGGGGGCGGGGCGCGCCCTGCGGCGGGACGCGCTGGCGGCGGTCCGGGAGCTGGAGCCGATGGGCCTGGCCTACCTCGACCCGCCCTACAACCAGCACCGCTACTTCAACAACTACCACGTCTGGGAGACCCTGGTCCGCTGGGACGCCCCGGAGCACTACGGCGTGGCCTGCAAGCGGGTGGACGCCCGGGAGGACGCCAACCGCAGCCCGTTCAACTCCCGGCGCACGATGCCGTCCGCCCTGGCCGAGGTGATCGAGCGGGTGCGGGCCGAGGTGGTGGTGGTCTCGTTCAGCGACGAGGGCTTCCTGCCGATCGGGGAGCTGGGGGAGATGCTGGCGGTGCGGGGGCAGCCGGTGGAGGTGCTGGCCTTCGACACCCGCCGGTACATCGGGTCGGTGATCGGGATCTACTCCCCCGGGGGCGTGAAGGTCGGTTCGGTCGGCCACCACCGCAACACCGAGTACCTGCTGGTGAGCGGGCCGGAGGAACTGCTGCCGAGCCTGGCGGCGGCCACCGCCACCGGGGAGGACGCCGATCCGTGACCCGGTGAGGTGGGTCAGGAGCCCACCTGGCGTCCGGTGGGATCGGTGGTCAGCGACTCGCCGCCGATCTGGAAGAGCAGCCGCGGCTCGCCGGTACCCTCCGGGTCGCCGATGGTCACCGACCACGCCGTCTCCGGGTCGAGGTCGGCTGCCCGGATGGTCTGCTGCACCACCTGCCAGATCACCTGGGCGTCGACCAGGCTGGTCGAGAACGGCTCCAGCGGGGGAGGGTCGTCCCGGGTGACGGTGGTGACCGGGACCTTCGGCGGCCGCTGCCGGCGGAGCGTGGTGTCGTCCGGGCCGGCGAAGTCGGCCCAGGCCCCGGTCTCGGAGTCGACCCCGATCTGGCGGGCGACCACCCGTCCCTCCAGCACATCGGCCAGGCCCGCCGCGATGCCGCTGGCGGAGTGGTAGTCGAGTTCCGGGAGCAGCGAGCCGTCCGGGTTGAAGAAGACGGTGCGGGACTCCGGGTTGGTGCTGACCGCCATCATCACCCGGCCGCCGGAGTAGTCGACGATCTGCAGGGGCTGGTTGGTGGTCTCGTCGGAGAGGGCGGCGGCCACCCGGAAGAGCCGGCCCAGATCGCTGAGGTCGAAGTCGGCCAGGTCGAAGGTGGCCTGGTCGACGTACTGCAGGTCGCTGTCGACCTGCTGGATCCGGTGATCCCGGTAGGCCCAGGTGACCGGCTCGGTACTGCCCGAGGCGAGCACGCTGACCGCTGCGGTCTCGGCGGTCACCTCCACCATGATCGGCTTGCCGGGCCCGGCGGCGGTGAGCAGCCGGTCGAGCATCCGCCGGGCCGCTCCGGGGGCGGTGAGGTCCACGGTCGGGCTGGGGCTCG